>CAZARD010000050.1:0-29334 GCA_964487505.1 uncultured Blastocatellaceae bacterium
AACTCGTGCAGGTTGGCCGACGAGTCGGAACTTTTTTCACTTTTTCACCTTTCCCATCTATAATCTTTCCGGTTATCGGTCCGGAAATCCATTTGAAGGGAGGAGAGACAAGTGGCGGCGCTCGTCAGTCCGTTGACGAAGGTATCGAAGGCGGGCGAAGTGTATGAGCGGCGGCCCGAGGTCGAACGGCAACTCTCAGAACTCGCCGGCGACGGTTTTGCGCTCGAACCGAATGCGCTCGGGAACCGAAATCGGAACTCCGATGGTTACATTCTCGACGAAACGCTTGTCTTCCTTATGCGCCGCGCGATCCGGAACGGCGACACGACGGCGGCGGATGCCTGCTTTCTGGAGCTCCACCGACGGTTTTCCCTCCTTTTACGCAAGTTCAGAAAGTGGTTCGGTGACAAGAAAGACGAGTTCGACGATCTCTGCAGCGAAGCGACCGTCGCGTTGTTCGCGGCGCTCAGCGATATCGATTCCGACCGCGCGGACTATGCGCAGGTCCGATTCGGGGATTACGCGATGACGCTGACGAACGACAAGATGAAGCCGGTCGTCCGAAGATGGGAGCAGAAAGCGGACCTTTTCAGCGAGCTCGAGGGCGAGCCGGGCGAGGACGACCTGAAAGTTCTCGAGGCGTTGTTGGTTTCGAACGAACGCCCGGCCGACGTTCGACTCGTCGCTCGCGAGGCGGTCCGCCGGCTGCCGGAACCGATTCGGACGGCGGCGATCCTCCATTTCGTCGAAGGCGTTCCGATCGAGAGCAACGATCCCGGGATCATAACCATCAGCAAGATCTTCAATAAGGACCCGAGAACGATCCGAAACTGGTTCGCGAAGGCGCGGACCCTGCTCTCGAATGACGGAGGTCAGCTATGAACACCGGTCTTCCGAATCAAAATCGCGCGCAAGAGGTGCTCGAAGGCTACGCCGCGGCGACGCCCGGCGGCAACGACTACCGTATCCTTCGCGACTGGATCGCGCAATTCCCCGAATTCGCCGAAGACCTCGAGATCTTCGCGGCGTCAAGGGCCATCGCCCGGCACGTTCCCGATGAGACTCCGACCGCGGAAGAAGAGGCCGCGCGGCAGACCGCGGCGGCCGAGCTTCTCAAAAGGCTGATGCCGGCTCGCGGACAATCGCCTTCGCCGATCGCAAGCCTGACCGGGCTCGCCGAAAAGAAGGGCCTGGACAAGGCGAAATTTGCGCACCTGACCGGGCTGAGCGTGTCGCTCGTGATGTATCTCGAAAAGCGCCGGCTGGCGGCCGCATCTGTCCCCAAGGCGTTGGTCCGCCGGGTCGCCCACGTGCTCGGGGCTGCCGATGAATCCGTCGCAGCCTATCTCGGCCGTCCGTCCGGCCCACTGCTGCAGGCAAATTTCAAGGCGGCCAAGATGCCCGACGCCGAAAGCGCCCAAAAGGATTTCAGGCAAGCCGTGGCGGAAGATCAAACGCTGACGGCAATTCAGAAGGAAGAACTTCTCAAGCTCGTTTAGAGCGGGCCCGGCTTCGGCCGATTCGATCGGCAACTACTTCATTTCGCGGCGGAGATCGCCGGCGTTCTCGCAACCTTGACCGCGCGGCCGTGCCCGCGTTTCTTGGAGGTCTTCACGTTATGTCTCATTGGGATAGCATTCGCGCCCGCGCTCTCGAACTTCGAAACCGCGTCTGTTCAGAGGCCGGTCTTTCGGCCGACGAGTTGACCGAACCCCGAACTCTCGTCGATCTCGCCGTCGGTCATTTCGGACTCTTCGTCTCGCCGGAACATCCGGCCTCGGCCAACCTGCGGGGCGCGGAGGCCGCTTTCGAGGACGACGTCATCTATATCAAGAACACGCTCGAGGGATGGCCGCGAGTGTTCACGGTCGCGCACGAGATCGGCCACAAGGCTTTGCACGATGCTCGCCAGGCCTGCGACGAGGCCTCGATCGACACACTCGGATCGGCCGAGGACACCGATTACTCGGCGCAGCGCATCGTCGGTTACGGCCCGGGGGAACGCCGCGAGCGCGAGGCGAACGTCTTCGCGCTCGAATTCCTTTTGCCGTCGGATGCCCTCGGCAAGGCTCGGCGCGCGGGAACCTCGGACGCATTCATTGACACGGCGGGCATCACGTTCGAGGTTGCCGCGGGCCAGCTTTTGCGCGCCGTTCTCGTGCCCGAGACGGTGAACGAAGAGACGGCCTACACGCCGCTCGAGCCCGATGAAAGCCAGCTGGCCGCCGCGCGCCATACCGGATCGCCGCTGCTTGTCAACGCCGGTCCGGGAACCGGAAAGACGCAATGTCTGAGCGAGCGGATCGAGTTCCTGCTCGGGGAAGGGATCGAACCGGAGCGCATTCTGGCGCTGACGTTCTCGAACAAGGCGGCCGAAGAGATGCGCGAGCGGGTTGCGGCGCGCCGCCCCGTCGAGGCGCCGCGCATCGATATGATGACGTTTCACGCGTTCGGGCTCAATATCCTGCGGCGATACTGGGAACGCGCCGGGCTCGAACCGCATTCGCCCCTCGTCGACAAGATCGAGGCGCTGATGCATCTCGAACGGAACCTCGCCGGCTTCGGTTTCCAAAGGTATCTTTCGCTCAGCGAGCCGACCCGGTATCTGCCGGACATACTCGCCGCGATCTCGCGTTCCAAGGACGAACTTTGCGGACCCGAAGAGTTCGCACGGCTCGCTCAGGAGCAGCTGCGGCTTGCCGGTGAAGATGAAAAGGCGCTGGCGAAGGCCGAGCGCGCGGTCGAGGCGTCACGGGTCTACGAGTTCTACCAGGCGTGGCTCGATGAGGGCAAGCGTCTGGATTTCGGCGATCTGATCCTTCGCTCCGTCCGGCTATTGGAGGAAGACGCCGACGTCAGGCACGAGGTGCGAGGACGGTATCGGGCGATCCTGGTCGATGAATTCCAGGACGTGAACCGCGCTTCGGGCGTGCTTCTGCGCGAGATCGCGGGCGACACTTCGACGCTTTGGGTCGTCGGGGATATTCGCCAGTCCATCTATCGCTGGCGCGGGGCGTCGCCGTCGAACATCGAACGGTTCAACGAGGATTTTCCCGGCGCCGATGACCTTTCGCTCGAAGTCAATTACCGTTCGGCCGCTCCGATCGTGAAGACGTTCTCGGAGTTCGCGGGACCGATGATCGCGGGCAACGGGACTTTCCGCGACTGGACCGCGAAAAGGGAAGACGACGGCCGGGTAACCTACACCGTTGCGCCCGACGACCGCTCCGAGGCGGCGGCGATCGCGGCCGCCTTGAAGGCCGGACACGAGAAAGGTACCGCGTGGCGCGACGCAGCCGTCATAAGCCGGACGCATCGGCAGCTGACCGCGTTGGCGAAGGAACTCGAACGGGCCGGCGTGCCCGTCTTCTATCTCGGGGATGTTTTCGAACGCCCTGAGATCCGCGACCTTCTGAGCCTGATCGATCTCGCGGCGCGCGATCACGGGCATTCGCTGGTGCGCGTCGCGCGTATCCCCGAGTACTCGATCCCCGAGGCGGACGTCGCGCGGATTCTCGAGGCGGCGAAGAACCGGGACGGTGGCTTTCACGGGCTTCGGGACGACGCGGCGTTCGATGACGAACTGTCCGAACGGGGAAGACTCGGCTGGCGAAGGCTTTGCGATCATCTTGCCGACCTCGCCGACGCGCCGAACGCGAACGATTTCATCCTGCGGTACCTGTTCCGCGTCTCGCGATTTCTCGATCCGTACCTCGCGGATGAGTCGGTGCCGAGGATGACGGCGCGGATCGCGATCTACCAGTTCGCGCGCTTTGCGGAGTCGGTCTCGCGCCGGATCGAGGAAAAGGGAAGACCGGCGCTCCTGAGGTTCCAGCGCTACGTCCGGCGCGTCGCCTGGTTCCGCGAGGACAAGAACCTCGCGCAGATCCCCGAAGCGGCCGACGGACTCGACGCGGTGCGACTGCTGACGGTCCACGCGGCCAAGGGACTCGAGTTCAAACACGTCTTTATCCCGAATCTCGCGACGACGCGCTTTCCGACCTCGAAGGGCGGTGCCGGAATCCCGGTCCCGGACGGCCTGACGCCGGGCCGCGGCGACTTTCACGACGAAGAGGAGGAATGCCTGTTCTTCGTCGCGCTGTCGCGGGCACGGGACGCTCTTCATCTGTCGCGCGCCGAAAGGTACGGGAGTGTGACGAGAACGCGGTCGAGTTTCTTAAACGCGATCGATGCCGTGCTGCCGCCGGCGACCGCGGCGCCGGATGCCGGCGAGGCCGCCGGGCCCGAACTTCGCCCGCAGCCTCCGCGCGACAGGTTCTATGTGGCCGAGCTCGACCGATATCTGCGCTGTCCGCAGGAGTATTACTACACCGGGATATTGCGACTCAAGGCGCGTGATGACGAATCGGTCTATAGGGGGTTTCACGTGATGCTCCGCGAGTCCATCGCCGAGGCCGCCGGGACGCCGGCCGTCGATCCGGCCGATGCGTTCGCCCGCCGCTGGGAGGGTTCGGCGCTCGCGTCGCACGCCTATGCCGACCTCTATCGAGCGGTCGCCGCCGACATTCTTGGCCGCGCCCGCGAAACATTCGGGAACGCGGTCGGGATCGATTTCGAGGCCGTCCTGATGAATGCCAGGGTATCCGTCGATGCCGACGAGGTTAACGACGACGGAACTCGGGTCGTGCTCCGGAGGATCAAGACCGGGAAGACGCCGTCGGAAAACAACCGCCGCGAGAACCGCGACGCTTTGCTCAAGTTCGCCGCCGGCGCATCGTACGCCGGCCGCGAGCTGACCGTCCTGAAGACCTATCTGGCATCGGGCGAAAATGTCGAGATCGGGATGACGGACCGCTTTGTCGGAAACGCCGTCCGGCGTTACAACGACGCCATCGACGGCATCCGCACCGGACATTTTCCGGCCGAAGGCGACGACCAGAACTGTCCCAACTGTCCGCACTTCTTCATTTGCACCTCGGGCGACGACGCAGTGCAAAGTGCATAGTGCAAAGCGGTTCAGTGCAAAGTGCGAGTGCAACGTCCTTTTCGCTATTCAAACTGGCAACGGACGACGATCTGCAAACCGCGTGATGATCTCACTCCGGGAAGGGCCGTCGGGACCGATGTTCGGGGCCGGGCCACGGCCCGGCCGCAAACACGCTGCTCGTAAACACTTTCGACGCCCGAACCGGCTCGCGGGCATAGCCCGCAGCATTCAACTGCCAACGCTTGAACGGCCGGGCTGGAGCCCGGCCCCGAACGGCAACCGCAAGGGGCCGAGGCTGGCAGGGAGAGAAATCGAATCTCGACTTGGCCGAATTGCAGACAGGATCCGTACGGTCTTCCGAGTTCCCGGATGCGGATCTATCGGATGCGCGGGCTGAGGCAAGCGCTGGCGCCACAACTGCGGAAAGACGACGAGCGGCGGCGTCCGAAACGCGCACTGCTTTTCAAAGCACACGAAGCGGGTTCATAAATGTCACGGACATCCGAAAACTTGAAGCTCAAAACGCTCTTATGCGGGTTGCTGGTCGCCGGTCTCTCGGGATTCTCGGCGTGCAGCGTCCGGGAGGCACCGAATCCGAACGTCCGCGATCCGATCAATCCCGCGGCCGTCGCCACGGAGGTGCCGGCCGGCCGGTTTCGCGTCGTCAGGATCGTCGACGGCGACACGATCGAGGTCCTCGACGAAAACAAGCGGCCGATCCGGGTCCGGCTTGCAGGCATTGACGCGCCCGAAAAGGGCCAGCCGTTCTCGAGGGTCGCCAAGGACGTTCTCGGGCAATTGGTCCGCGGTCAAACGGTCGTTTTGGACGGCAAAAAGACCGATCGCTGGGACCGTCGGGTGGCGAAGGTCGTCACTGACAAGGATGTCTGCCTCGAAATGGTCCGCCGCGGCCTCGCGTGGCACTTCAAAAGGTACGAGAACGAACAGACGGCGGCGGACCGCGAGAGTTACGATCTGGCGGAAAAACAGGCTAGGAAGGAACGCCTGGGCATCTGGCAGGAACCTGATCCGGTTCCGCCATGGAGTTTCCGCGAGGCCCGTCGGACCGGCGCCGGCGACGGCAGGCAGTAAAGACCGGTTTGCCGTCGAAACCGTGATCACGGAACGTGCGATTCTTCAAGCGATCACCACTTGCTGCGGAACGTAACGGATCCCGGCCCTTCGCGATCATGCGTGGGTCAGTTGCGGGATCGGTCGGGGCCAAGGCTCGAGAACCGCCCAACGCCTTCGTCGCCTGCCGCGATTCGGCCGCGATTCGTTCCGTGCGCGGTGATCGTTTGCCCATGAAGGCAAAAGGCCGGCCTATAGAATCCCTCTTTGGCTGAGCCTCTCAAGCGTTCCGGATCATCTTTCGCCAGACATATCCCCACGGGACGATGACGGCAAGAAACGGCGCCCAAATAAAGACCCCGGCCATTTCCTGTGCGGGGTTTCCGGCAAGGGCTCCGGCCCGCCACAGCGGGTAGGCGACGAACGCGATCCAGATCGTCTTGCAAAAGATCATGAAGATCACGATCGGGAGCCAACGCAACGGTTGGAGCAATCCGAGCAGTCCGAGAGTCGGATAGGCGGCCCAAACCGCGACCGCCACGGCCTTGGTATGATCCCACGGGCCTTCATGGCCGATCAGTCTTCCCCAGGTTTCAATTCCAACCCCGACGAACATCAATAGGTAGAGCGCCCGCAAGAAATAGATATTGATCGGTCGAACTCCCTCGTACCGCTCACGGTCGGGGAGGAAAATTCTCTTGATGCTGAACATGATACCGGCTTAACGAGCACCGGCGCGGATTTGTTCCCAACCGCGTGGGCGCACCCAGCACAAGCCGGCTCCTCAATCTGCGGTGCCCGCTGCTAAAAGGGAACGACGCCAGAAATCCGGGCTAAGGTTGGATTTCGCGCTGTTCGTGCCCATTCGTGGCCGAAGTCTTGCGTCAACCCAAATTGAGCGATCGGAATCAGCCCGCGAATCTCCGCCAATCTTCGCCAAACCACGATTGACTGTTTGTTTCCGATAACATCAACAATGTCAATAACGTGGAAAAACACGCAGCATAAGATTTCAGACATTCGATCCCGAACAATTGCCTTATTCGCTCTAATTCGCGAGGATTCGCGGGCAAATTTCTCCAATGCGTGATCTTGCTTCAGTGGCGACAGATCGGCCACGAACGGTCCACAGCGAAAACAAATCGATCCAAGCTGGCCGGTGCCACCGAGCCTCCCGTCCGAACCGATATCGTCGTCAAGCCATCTCAAACGTTGGATTCAACGCGTCCGCTGCCAACGGACGCGTGTGCGCCTCGGTCGGTTTCGCTTCCTCGGTCGGCGGGGCGGCGAAGTTCGGGTATTCTCCCGGAGCCGCGATCTCAAAGATCTGCCAAACCGTCTCGCGGTAAAGAAGGACATCTTTCGTGACCGGGCGCCCGTCGACCTCGAGTTCGACTCGAACGCGCGACTCGTCGCCGGCGGTGAATTCGCCGACGATCCGCTTGAGTACGGCCTTGCCGGAAGCGGCCGATTCCGCGAACGTTTCGGTCCAGAAGCTCATTTCGGGTTCGAGCGAGATGCGTTGGAACCCGTCCCCGCCCGACCGAGTCCGGGCGATCGCGTTGATCGCTTCCTCGCGGCATTCGCGCGCCGTGAGCCCGATGCACCTCAGGAATTCAGGCGGCGGACGCCTAACGAGCGCCTTGCGCGAAGTTTCCGACCCGTCAAAGAACCTCTCGGTCACCGTGCGCGGCGTGTCGGCTTTTCGCGCCGCGGCGGTTTCGGCGAGCTGTGCGCGGCATCCGAACGATGCCGCGCACAGGAACAAAACGAAGAGTATCGAATTTATTCCTTTCATATTCATCTTCCTCCAAAGTCGTGGTATGCCTGCGCCCGCACGCGCGAGACGAAGGATTTAAGGTAGTTGGTCGCCGTGTCCCGGCTTATGACACCGCGACTCTGCGTGTTGTTCCGATCAACAATCGTCACCGGAATGTTCCCGTTGGCATCGGCATTCTGGTTGACCCAGTTCGTGATCGCGAGATTCGTTTGGTTCGCGATCTCGTTCTGGATTCCGCGCGTATCCGTCGAACGCCCGGTGACCGAAGCCTGCGAATTCGTCGTCGCCGAACGGGACGAGCTCGACGTGCTCTCGGCCGACAACGAAACGTTGGGTTCCTGCGATATCTCTGCGCTACCGCTCGTCGTCGACCCTTCGGACTGTTCGCGGGTCTGGCTCTGCGACTGCGAGACCGTGACCTGCTGCGGATTTACGGACCCGTAGATGCTGTTCGAGATCTCCTGGCTGACGGCGGCGCCGGTATGCGTGTAGGTGTAGTTTGCGAGATCGGTCTGGAGCTGGACCATTGACGCCGGCGGGATGACGCGGACCGTCTGCCCGGTCGTCGTCGAAGTGCCCTCGATCGTCGAATTGCGGGCCGCCCGGCGGACGTTTTCGGGCACGACGACGTTCGGGTTCGGTTTCAGCCCCTCGTTCTTCGGTTTCTTCGGCTTCGGCTGCGGCTTGCGGCGCGGCCGGTCGGATTGTCCATGGGCGCCGGTGGAATCAGCCAAAAGACCGAGCGGATCGACGAACTTGTAAGGTGAATTGAGCGCGTACGAATAACGGTTGAACGATTGCGGATCACGAACGTCCATCGAGGCGTTGAGCGGATCGACTGACGTGAACCGACCGAGCGCCGCGTTGTACGAACGCGCCTGCGCGAAGTCGAGGCCGGACTCGTCGTCGCGCTCGTAGCCCGTGAATCCCTGGCGTATGCCGTCCTCGCGGCCGTAACCCTGCGCCGTCGATCGCCCGCCCGTGTTTCCGACCGTTTCGGAAAGTTCGTCGCCGAACGGAAGGTAATCGTGGCGCGCGACGACGAATCCCGAACCGTTTGTGACGACGCGGGGGCTGCCGAGGTGATCGGAGGTCAGGAACGCGGTCTTCGGAGTTACGGAAACGGTGGTCGAATACTCGGCTACGAGTTTTCCGAAGGCGTTGTAAACAAAAATCGTTTTCTCGGCCGACGAAATCTTCATCACACGCTTTCCGGAACCGTCGAACCGATACGACTGGTCGGGCGACGGCGTTGGATTGCCCGGGGCGAAGAATTCCTTCAAACGGTTCTCGGCGTCGAAAACGAAGCGCCGGTTTGCGGCATCAAGAATGAGGTTGCCGGCGGGGTCAAAATTGTAATCGTTGATGCCGTCCTGGTCCTGATCCTGTGCGAGGCGGTTGGACGACGCCGTTACGATCGGATTCGAGATCTTCGGCGCGATCGTTTGGCCGAGAGTCGTCGTTTCGGCCTTGAATCGACGGTTGCCGAACCGGTCGTACTCGAACGCCTGCCGCCAAGTCTGCGATCCGCCGGCGGACTCGGCGGCCGAGGCCAGCCGGTTCAGAGGATCGTAAGCATAGTGTTGTGTCACGGGTCCGGAGATTCCCCGAAATGCGATCGTCTGTGAGCGCATCGAACCGTTGTTCTCAGTTGCCGGACCGTAGCCGAAATCGAGCGCGAGCAGACTCCTGTCGCCGGCCGAGTAGCCGAGTCCGACGCTGACGATCTGCTGACGCGAATTGAACGCCGCCGACTCCCATTTGCCGCTGCCCAGGCGCGCCCGTGTTTGCGCGCCTGCCGCATTGTGCTCGGCATTTGTCAGGAACGGCCGGACCGTGCCGTCGACGCGGTTCTCACTGACGGATTCAAGGCGGCCGTTGACGTCGGACCGATAGCTGACGGTTCGGCCGGACGGATACTTCTCGGCGATCAAGTTCCCGGCAAGGTCGTATTCATATTCAGAAACAAAGATTCGGCCGTCCGTCCTCTGTTCCGAACGGGCGACGCGGCCAAAGGCGTCGAACGCGGTCGAGCGGCTGTCCGAGACGCCGGTCGAGACGCGGGTCTGCCTTCCAATTGAATTCACGGCCGGGGCACCGAGCCCCGCTCCGTCGAAGTAGAAATCGACGTCCGGCGTCGCGTCGGAGTAGTCGCGTCGGGTCTGTCGATGCAGCCGGTCGTAGGTCGCCGAAAGAGTTATTCCGCGGGCGTCGGTCGAGCGCAGGATATTGCCGGCGGAGTCGTATTCGTAGCGCGATGACCACTGCGAATTTCCCGACAACGGATCGGTAAAGACCAGGACCGGATTCGCGTCCTGTTCGGGTATCTTTGAATGCGTCAGGCGGCCAAGCGAATCGAACGCGAAGAAACGCGTCTGCTCGCCCTGGACCGTCTTTCGGATATTGCCGGCGGCGTCAAAGACGTAATCGCTCGTCAGGTTCAAACCGCCCGGGTCTTCGACCACGCGGACGACCCGGCCAAGCGCGTCCAGTATTCCGCGACGCTTCTTTCCGGCCTGATCCGTGATCGTCTTGCTCGTCCCGACAAGATCGCTGATCAGTACTCCCCAGTCGGTGGTGATCACGGATCCGTCCGGGAGCACGAGGCGGATCAGGCGGCTCGCCTCGTCGTAAACGTGGACCGTCCAGGCTCGCGTGTCACCGGCGCGGTACGGTTCCGACCGGCGCTGAACGCGTCCGGCCGCGTCGAACTCCGTGTCCGTGAGGATGTTGCCCTTGGGATCGGCGCGCTCGGTCCGGAATTCGCGCGCGAGACCGTCGAGATAAACCGTCTCGACCGACCATTCCGAGGCGTTGACGCGGTTCTTCGTCCGGACGAGGCTTCCGCCCGGAGCATCGACGTATTCAGTCTCCGATTCGTGGCCGGTCGGGGAGTTGTTCTGGAATGATCGCTTCGCAGTCAGCCGCAGCGATGCGGGGTCGTATTCGAAACGGGTTTCGACGCCGTTCGGGTCGCGCGCGAGCGTCTGGAGCCCGCTTGAAGCATCGAACGCCGATTCAGAAACCAAAGGCTGCGCCGATCCCTTTTCGCCGGTCGGGTCCGGCGCCGGTTGGACGGTCCTCGCCGGGAACGCCTGGTAGGAAGGGTCGAACTCCATCCGGGTCGGGTTTCCGTTGGCGTCGACGAGTTCGATGACGTTGCCGTAGGAATCGTACCGGGTACGGTTTGCGACGTAGGCGTCCGGGTTTGAGGCCGCGCCCTTCGAATCGTCCCAATTCCTGACGGTTGTCGCGAGGCCGCGTGGTTGTCCCGGCGAGCCCGTTGGTTCGTCGAAGACGGTTTCCGTTCGCCTGACCGTCATCCCGGCGCCGTCGCGAATCTCGACAGCGGTGATCGGCGCGACGAGATTCCGGTTCCGGTATGAGTCGCGGACCGACTGCGCGATCGACGGGTCGCTGATCAGATAGGTGTTCTCCGTCGTCCGGATCGGATTTGCCGGAAGCGGATTGCCGGCAGCGACATAACCGTATTCCGCTACGCTTCGCTTGAGGACCGGCGTCGAACGCTGATTGAGGCCTGCGGGATCATCATAGGCACTGACGGTCGTCGCCGATACACCATTGCCGTTCGCGTCATACGTTACGGTTTCGACCGATTGAATGCGCGGGTGCCAGTCGGCGAATCCGGCCGGATTCCCGTTGACGGTCCGCGGGAGCAGGGACCTGGCCCAGTTCGTGAACTGGCGCGTGACGATGCGGTTTGACGAACTGATCAGCCGTTCCTCGAAGACCGTTCCGGCGAGAGCGTTCTCGAATCCGAACGAGCCGTCGAGCGAACCCGCGGCCAGTCCGCGGTGCATCAGCCGTTCGTTGCGCGTGCCGTCCGGATTAACGGTCGAGACGACGAACGCGTTCGGGCCTGAAGCCCGGGCGTCGAACGTCCAGATGTACGGCGCCGAAGAGGACGGCGACTCGTAAACCTCGCGCCGGACCGCTCCGCGGTTAACGTCGGCGTTCGGCCCCTGGAGGTCCGATATCGACGCCACCTTGTCGAACGTTACCCGCTCTTCGCCGCCGGACGGCATCGTGATCCGCTCGACTTCGCCAAACACGTTGTAGCAGAAGCGATAGGTCTGCCCGCCGGCGAGTTCGACCGCGGCGAGGACGACCGGATTGAACGGCTCGTTCCGGGCGATCACCCAGGAATCAAAGTCGGAGCCGAACAGCGACCGGCCGGCGGCGCGCGTTTGCCAGGTCCCGTTCTGCAGGTACTTGTCGCCGATGAAACGAAGCTCGGCGTTGAAATCCGATAGCGCGCTCTCTTCAGGCGTCGCTCCTTTCAGGCGTTTCCAGTGAAAGCGGAACCAGATGCTGCTTCCGCCGAAGCCCGGCAGACCGACGCTTTCGACAGACGGATCGGCGGGAACCCGGGGCGTCAGCGGAATCGGTATCACGCGGCCGATCGTATCTACCCAGTAGCCGTTCGGATAACCGGCTGCCGGCTCGTGGTAGGTCGTCGAATTGCCGTTGACGTCGGAATACCGAACCGCTTTGCGCTTGGTCGACGACCCGTCGCCGACGATCGCCGGCCCGAATTCATAACGCGAGCCGTCCGGCAGTTGCGCGAAGTAGACGTTGTTCGAGCGGTCCTCGAAATATCGGATGTTGGATCCGTCGGTCGCGTAGTACCAGCCGTTCCAGTGGCCCGGAAGCGCCGGGTCGTTCGGGTCGCACGCCGTCCGCGGGTCGCCGTCGCCGCACAGGCTCGACGGATCGAACGTCAGGATCGCGTCGTCCATCCGCATCTCGTGCGTCTCGCCGCTCGGAAGATGGATCGCGATGCGCTTGACCCAGGCGTTCGCGTTGTACTGCGGCGGTGTGTTCGGCGTGCAGCCCGGATTGTCGCTTCCGGCGGGCGCGCCGCCCGAGTTGTAGATGTTGTCGGCTCCGACATATTCGATGTACGGTGTCGAAAGGCTCGAGGTCCAGCCGCCGGCGCTGTTGTCGGCGAAGCGGGCGTTGTTCAGCGAAATGCAGTTGTCCGGATTGTTGACCGCCGGCTGCGATCCGGCGTAATCCAGCCGCCAGACCTTCGACGAATAGCTGATCGACACCGGGACGTCGATGCCGCGGCCGCTGTAGTTCGCAAGCGGGATCTCCAGCTCGACGCCGAGCGTCGCAGGGTTGATTCGGGCCGGCCCGCGGAGCGTCTGGTCGGCCTTGTTCTCGGTATGCTGCTGAGCCGGGATCGCGGTCGCGAGGACGGCGAGAAGCAGAATAATCGGGATCGAGAGTGTTCTGTTCATAGATTTGATCTCCTTGAATTGCCGCGAGCAAAGGTCGCGGGTAAGGCTGATTCCGCGCGTTCAGCGCCGGAAAAAAGAGGGAACCGGAATATCGCCGGCGGTGCCCCAGGCTTCCTGTCGCAGGCCGCCCGTCGAGCTTTTTCGGATGTACCAGTTGCCGTTCGCCGGACGCCAGACCGCGATGTCGGTCCGACCGTCGCCGTCGTAATCGTTGGGGACGGCGATATCGGTGGCGTCCTGCCAGGCGACGGTTCTGAACGCGCCGCCGGCAGAATCGCGGATCGCCCATTCCGAACCGTTCCGGATCGCGAGGTCGGCCCGCCCGTCGCCGTCGTAATCGCCGCTGACCGGGATCCCGTTGCTTGCGAACTGCACCGCGACGAACGCGGAGTTCGACGTGTTCTTCGTGTAGAACGTCCGGTTCGAGGCGCGCCAGACCGCGAGGTCGGCCTTGCCGTCGCCGTCGAAATCACGCGGGTCGGGCAGGTCGCCGGGCGCTCCGAACTGGGACTGCGAACTCTGGCCCGATGAGCTCAGAACGCAATACCAAGTCCCGCTCGACGCGCGGAAAACGGCGTGGTCGGTGCGGCCGTCGCCGTCGAAGTCGGCCGCGGCGGCTAGATCGCCCGCGGCGCCGAACGTCATCGTCGAGAACGTTCCATCGCTCGACCGAAGGATCCACCATTGGTTGCTCGCCGGCCGGAAGATGCTGAAATCCGTACGGCCGTCGCCGTCGAAATCTCCAGGAACGGGGACGTCGCCGTTGGTCCCCCATTGTTGTGTCGCCTGCTGCGAGCCCTCGGCGCCGCCCATCACCCACCACGTTCCGGTGGACGGCCGCCAGACAGCGAGGTCCGAAGGGCTTGCGTCGAGCGAGTTGGCGTCGTCGACCGCCAAAAGGCGCGAACCGGCGTAGATGTACTCGCGCGCCAGTTGCGGCGTCGGTGGCGGCGAGAGGAACGGGTTGATCGGATCGAGGACCGACGATTCGGATTCGGCGAAGACGTTCCGCCGGGCGCGTTCGTGCGCGGAACTCTCAAGATAGCTCAGTCCGCTGCCGAGAACGCCGAGCGAGACGAAGCCGAAGATGAAGAGCAGTAACCAGTTTTCCCGAATCTTCCGGCGCGTGATTGATTCGCGGACGGTTCTTCGGTGCGGTCGATAAAGTCTTTTTGATTTGAGCATAGAGATCCCCCTTTGAGACGTGGCTGCGCCCTGCGCGCACCAACGTCATCGGTGACGGTCGGGCCGGATTTGGTCCGGCGATTGAAGATCGGCGCGTCGGTCGCGCCGGTTACGGCAATCCCGCGATCAGTCCGGATCGATCCTCGACTTTGTGAAGATCTCCGAAAAGAGAATGAAGCGGGAAGTGTGTTTCCTCATAGGGCCTCCTGTGATCATGGCGGAGCAGATGTCCGGTCAAGTATTGAGAAATTCAGGCGTATCGTGAAGTACGCCGACTGAGTGAATGCATTTCCCCTTGGCGGGGAAAATCGAAAACAATTGAGTGCCGACGAAATTAACACGGCTTCGAAGGCTTGTCAATCGGAGTTGCGGTAATTTCTCAACTATTATTGCCTAACTGCTTGGCGCAATTAGCTTTAGATCTGCAAGAAAAAATCTCTTGCGTTTCCCGATCAAACAAAATAACTTAAGAGAAGGCGATGCTGAACATCACAATCATCGGCGGCGGACGGGTCGGGGGCGCGTTGGCCATCGCGCTTGAGCGTGCGGGCGCGACGGTCGATGCGATCGTGACGCGGGGTTCCGCGCATCCGCAGGTCGCCGATAGCTTCGAGATCGTGGACTGGACGAAGTCAGTATCCATCGCTTCGCCGGTGATCATTATCGCGACGCGCGACGACGATATCGCGGTTACCGTCGGCCAGATCGCGGATCGGCTGACGACAGGCGATCGGATCGTCCTGCATACGTCCGGATCGATTTCGTCCGAGATCCTGTCCCCGTTACGGGCATACGGATGCCGCGTCGGATCGCTGCACCCGTTGGTTTCGGTGAGCGAGCCGCGGATCGGGGCCGAGCGGTTTGCCGAATCGTACTTTTGCCTTGAAGGCGACGCCGATGCCGTCGCTTCGGCCGAAGCGATCGTTGAATCGCTCGGCGGGAATTTCTTCTCGATCCCGACCGCGGCAAAACCGCTCTATCACGCTTCGGCGGTGACCGCGTGCGGACATCTGGTGGCGCTTTTCGATGCCGCGCTCGAAATGCTGACGACCTGCGGGCCGTCGCGGGAAGAGTCCAAACGCGTTCTGCTCCCGCTTGTTTCGGGAACCGTCGCGAATATCGCTCGGCAGGACACGCCGCAGGCGTTGACCGGCCCGTTCGCGCGGGCCGACGCCGGGACCGTCGCGACGCATCTCGAGTCGATCGCGGGACTGTCGCCAAGCGCCGTGAACGTTTATCTCGCGCTCGCCGAACGATCGATCGAGATCGCGGTGCGCGGCGGCGCCGATGCCGACCGCGTCAAAGAACTCGAGAAAATGATTCTGTTCGCGAAAACCTCCGGCGGATGCTAAAATCTTGACGAATGAACGCTACCGAGCACGAGTTTCAGTCCGAACGCGAGATTTTTGAGGCGCACATCCGGAAGGCGGGCTTGCGCCGTACCTCGCAGCGCGACCTGATCCTCGAGATATTCCTTCGCACCGAGGATCACCTGACGATGGAGGACCTCTATTGGCTCGTCCAGAAAGAGGACCCGAGCGTCGGGCAGACAACCGTTTATCGTACGCTGAAGCTGCTTGCCGAGGCCGGCCTCGCGCGCGAGGTGCGTTTCGGTGACGGAAAGACCTACTACGAACATCATTACAACCACGAACATCACGATCATCTGATCTGCACCGAATGCGGCAAGGTCATCGAGTTCTTTTCGCCCGAGATCGAGGAATTGCAGGAACGGACGGCGGAGGAATACGGATTTAGCCTGACCAACCACTCGCTCCGGATGTGGGGCGTGTGCGGTGAATGCCGGAAGTCGATCGATGAGCCGATCACCGCGACCGGCGCCCAGCCGAAGGTGAAATTGAGATCGATCGTCGGAAGCCAGTGAGAAGAAGTATGGAAGCTGAGCTCAAATGCACGCGGGAAAAACGCGAGGGAATTGCGGTCGTCGGAAGCTACCTTGTCGATGCCGCTGGTCGGATCGGAGTTTTCATCGCCACCGACTGCGGACGCCAGGGAGGATGCGATTCGTGCGCCGTGACGGTCACCGGCGGCGCCGGACATCTTTCCGGGGAAACCGCGGCCGAAAGGGAACAACTCAGTGCGTCGAGGCGTAAGAAGGGTGAGCGCCTGTCTTGTCAGGCGAAGATCATCAGCCCGGGAGAAATAACGATAATGACGCAGGAACCGAAAAAGGACGAACGATCGGCGGAAGAGGTACGCGCCGAGGAATACAAAAAGGAATTTGCGGCGCTGCCGCTCGAAAAAAAGATCGAGCGACTGATGGAGCTTGAAGCGATCGCGTTTGGCGATACGCTGACATACGTCGTCAACGCGCCGTATGCCATCGGCGGGAAGATCGTCGATCTTCTCGCGCAGTACGGATTCAAGATCGAAGCGGAAGAGAAGAAAGCCAAGACGCCGCCCGAGGACCAGACCGGAGAAGAGGCGAAGGACGCGGGCGAGGCCAAGAAGCCTCGCGCCAAGTCGAAGCCGGCCAAGGAGTGAGCGAGAAAACAAAGCTTCAAAAAAGATCGAGCGGTCAGATCGTCAAGGAGAACGTTCAGTATGTTCTGGCCTTCACGGTCATCGCCGGCATGCTGATCTTCACCGGTCTGCCGGTCTTCGTCGTCTTTTTTTTCGGCGTTCTCGGATATTTCATTTGGAAGACGCTGAGCGCGCCTTCGACCTCCGGAACGCGCGAGATCTTCGAGTTCTATCTTGTCGCCAACGAGATCCTGCGCGATGATGAACGCCGCTGGTACGGTTTTGAGATCCAGGAGGCGATCGCCCGCGGCGAGAACATTCTCCGGAACATGAGCGGCGCGCCGCCGCTCGTCAGTTTCGCTGTCGGGGCTCTTTACCACAAGATCGGCGATCACCAGTCGGCCGTGAGACATCTCGCGTACGTCGCCGAGAATGAATCTTCAGACGAAACACGCTTCGTTTATCCTTCGCCCGAACTGCGGAGCTACGTCCGCACGCTCCGCAAGATCGAGCGCGATCCGGCCGAGGCGCCGTTGATGTCCGCCGCGATCCGGGCGCTCGAGCGCGCGCGCCGCAACCGTTCCGGATCGCTCCTCGAATCGGCTCGCGCGGGGATGGACCGTGAAGCGATCGAGGCCTCGGCGAGATCGGCCGACGATCGGTCGCCCCGGCAAATCCGCTCGGAATCGTCCGGGTCTGTGACCGACGTGCCCGCCCGGACGTTGAAGGAAGAATTCGACGAACAATACCGCAACGGTACCGAACGTCCGGCGCCGGCACCGAAAAAGCGATCGCGCCGGAAATCCGGCGACGCGCCGCCCCACAACGGCCAGTCGATCTCAGAGATCCTCCGCGACATCTACGATTCTAAATCGTGACCCGGTTTCGCGATCCAAGTCCTTCAGATACAATTAGCTTATGCGCACTGCGGAGATAATCGCGGTCGGCTCGGAACTGCTGACGCCGACGAAGGTCGATACGAACAGCCTGTGGCTGACCGAGAGGCTGAACGAGATCGGTGTCGAGATCGAACTGAAAACGATCGTCGGTGACGATCCGGCCCGACTCGAAGAAACGATCCGCGATGCGGTCGGACGTTCGGACATCGTCATCGTCACCGGCGGACTTGGGCCTACCGAGGACGACGTGACGAGACAGGTCTCGGCCGTCGCCGTCGGCCGCGAACTCGTTTATCTGCAAGAGCTTGAGGATGACCTTCGCGAGCGTTTCCGGCGATGGGGCCGTGAGATGCCGGAGATAAACAAGCGGCAGGCGTGGGTGATTCAAGGCGCGGAAGTTCTGCCGAATCCGAACGGGTCGGCGGTTGGAATGATGCTCGACACGGGCCGTTCGCGGCTCATCGTCCTTCCGGGCCCGCCGCGCGAGAACCAGCCGATGTTCACCGGTTTCGTTCTTCCGAAGCTGGCGGAATCCGCCGGCGCTGTCGTTTTCCGCAAGCGTGTGATCAAGGTCTCGGGAATCGGAGAGTCGGCGCTCGACGAGCAGATCGCCCCGATCTATTCGCTTTACGCGAACGTCCGGACCGGGGTGCTTTTCAACAAGAGCGATGTCGAGGTCCACCTGACGGCATCAGCGGCATCGGCCGCGGAGGCGGACTCGATCAATGAAGAACTGGCGGCGAAGATCGCCGAGCGACTCGGCGTCGCCGTCTTCTCGACCGACGGCGAGGAGATGGAAGAGGTCGTGGGGCGCCTTCTGCGCCGCCGGCGCGAGACCGTTTCGGTCGCCGAGAGCTGTACGGGCGGGCTTGTCGGCCACCGCATCACGGAAGTTTCGGGCGCGTCGGATTATTTTCCGGTCGCGATCACGGCGTACGCGAACGAGATGAAGACGCTGCTGCTCGGAGTTCCGCCGGAGTTGATCGAGCAGTTCGGCGCCGTCTCGAAAGAGGTCGCCGAGGCGATGGCATCGGGAATGCGTGAACGCGCCGGCACCGATTATGCCGTCAGCGTGACCGGCATCGCCGGCCCGACGGGCGGTTCGGACGAAAAGCCGGTGGGCACCGTTTTCGTCGGCTATGCGGATGACGGGCAGGTCCGGTCGCTGCATCTGAAACTGCCCGGCGATCGGTATCTGGTGCGTTGGCGGGCATCGCAGGCCGCTCTCGACTTTCTGCGCCGCCAAATACTTAAGAAGGAGAACGTATGAACACGAATCTGAAAATCATCGCCGTCATCCTCGTGATGACGGTCGGAGCGGTCGCGCAGGAAGGGACACGATTCTTCGGCGGGAGTGTCGGCGAAAGCCGCGTGGAAATGACGCTGACGCGCGACGGCAACAAACTCTCGGGCAAATATTCGTATGTCAAGGTCGGTAAGGCTCTCGCACTTTCCGGCTCGATCGGATCGGACGGTTCCTTTACGTTGACCGAAAGCGCTCCGACGGGCGCCACGTCGGGGGTCTTCTCGGGCAAATGGAGCGCTTCCGAGACAAGCGGCGCGGCCATTCTGCAGGGCGAGTGGAAAGATCCTTCGGGCCGGAAGGCCCGTGACTTCTATCTGACCGAGCAGATGATCTTTTTCACCGGCGGCGCGAGGTTTACGACGAAGACGGTGAACGAGGTCAACAAGCCGAAAATGTTCGAGATCTCGGCCGAGTATCCGCAGATCTCGGGAGTTCGGCCGACGATCGCCGCGGCATTCAATACGCTCATCAGAACACGCGTTACGAAAGCGACCGCCGAGTTCCGCAAAGCGATGCTTTCGCAGACTGCCGAGGACATCAAATGGGCGAAAGAGCGCGGAATGTCGAACACTTGTGAAATCTCGTATGGCATTACTTATGCCGACGATGAGATCGTCAGCATCGTGTTCCAGGAGTATCAGTTTACGGGCGGCGCGCACGGCAATACGGCTTCTTCGACGATCACCTTCGATCTGAAAACGGGCCGCGAGGTGAAACTAGCCGATCTTTTCAAGCCGCGTTCGAATTATCTGCAAGTTCTGTCTGACTTCTGCGTTAAGAAACTGAAGGTAGACATGTCGGAGATGACCGATGCTGATTGGATCGAAACGGGCGCGGGCGCGAAGGCCGAGAATTATCGGAGCTGGAATCTGACAAAGATCGGACTGGTCGTCAATTTTGACGCCTATCAGGTTGCGGCGTACGCGGCCGGGCCGCAGGAAGTGCTCGTTCCGTACACCGAACTCAGTCGCCTGTTCGCCCGCAGCTACGGTGTCTTCGCTTCAAAGTAATGTTGATGTGAGGACTTTCAGAAATGTTTGTAAGGGGCAACTTGCTCGGTGTCGGAATGCTGGCGGTCGGCGCGGTCGTCGCCGCGGTCGGCGGATTCGTTTTGAAATTCGGCGACCACACGACGATGATCGCGGTCGGTCTGACGATCTTCGTGCTTGACGCTGTCGTTCGTCTCTCCGGCCGTGACAGGCCGGGCTGGCTGTTCGGCGCGGAGCGCGGCGGTTTCTTCTTTTTTGTGCCGATCTGGCTCGTCGGCGTGCTCGTCGTAGCCGGCAACGCGCTGATCGGCGCGGGAGTGATTAGAAAATGAAGGTTATCTTTGGTCTGTTCCTTCTTCTCGGCGCGGCGCTGAGCATTTTTGCGCAACTCGAGGGGAATCCCGAGAACCTGTGCCGAAACGGGTTCTTCCCGCGCGAGAGCGAGAGCTATTCGATCGCCCGTGTGACGGTCAAACGCGCCGCGCGATCGTATTTCTTCGGAGACGAGGGTGAATGCCCGAAGGCGAAGAACTGCCGGCTGAAATCCTATCTGGTGCGCGGCGACGAGGTCATTGTATCGCGCAAGTTCGGCAACTACGCCTGCGCTTGGTACCAGCCGAAGCGAGGCCCCGAGACGGTCGGTTGGATCGCAGTTTCCGACCTCGAATTCCAGAATATTCTCGACGCCGGCGGCCCGGCTTACTGGACCGGAACGTGGATCTTCTATGACAGCACGATCAAGATCGCTTCCGGCAAACCGGAAGGGACTTACAACGTCACCGGCACGGCTTTTTGGAAAGGCCTCGGCGACAACATACATATCGGCGAGATCGACGGGACGGCCCGGTACGACGCCACCAAGAACGCGCTTCTTTACGGCTTCGACATGACGGGCGAATACGATTGCCGCGTCACGTTGCGGCGCTCCGGCCGGTTCATGATCGTTGCGGACAACCTCAACTGCGGCGGCGCGAATGTCAGCTTCTCGGGCGTTTATCTGCGAAAATGATCGGTTTGAACGGATTTTCACGGAATCCGACTTGAGCGCGGACAGGAAAATTTGCTAGAACTAGTACCTTGGGCGGCGAAATCCGCCCTTCTTTGGAACGAGCATGGGAATCAAGAAAATTTCGGACAGAGTCGTCGGTTTCGTCAAATCGACCGGGAAAATGACGCCGCTGGCTTTCGTGACGGCGTTTTTGCCGATGATCGGGAGCGCGATGCTTTTGTCGGTCGCGTATCCGCTCGGATACTGGCTTCGCGAGAACTGGGAAGTCGGATCCGGGCTTTTTCTTTTGGGCGTCGTCGCGTTCTGCGGTCTCGCCCTGCTCCCGACCAATGTGCTCGGGATCCTCAGTGGTTGGTCGTTCGGGTTCGAGTTCGGGATCCTGGTCCTCGCAAGCGGGATCGTCTGCGCGGCGACGATGTCCTTTCTGATCCATTCCAGGATCGTCGGCAACAAACTGCCGGAGCTTTTCTCCAAACATCCGCGGGCTCAGGCCGTTTACAATTCGCTCGTCCGCCACGACAACCGTCGGACGACGCTCATCATATTTCTTTTGCGGCTTTCGCCGGCGATGCCCTTCGCCTTGACGAATTTCCTGATGGCGTCGGCCCGGGTGCCGGTCAAGTCGTTCGTGCTCGGGACATTTTTCGGAATGCTGCCGCGGTCCTCGGCGGTCGTTTTTGTCGGCGCCGGTCTTTCTGAATTGAGTTTCACCGATCCGCAGGAGGCGTGGCTCATTGTCTTCGGGATCGCCGCAACGATCGCGTCCGTCATCTTCATCAGTTTTGTCGCCAAGCGCGCGCTGGCGCACGTCACGCGCGATCACGCGCCGGTCGGACAAACGGCCAGCATTTCACGATAGACCGCCCGGTCGACATTCCCGCCGCTGACGACCAAGCCGACGCGTTTTCCTTCGAAATTGCGGCGATGTTCGATGACCGCGCCGAGGCTCAGGGCTCCGGTCGGTTCCGATTTCAGGTTGGCCAGATCGAAATAAAGCCTTACGGCCTCGCTGGTGCGCTCGTCCGGAACCTCGAGAATGTCGGAAACACCGGAGCGGATGATCTCCCAGTTCCTTTTTCCGAGACTGATCGTACGGGCGCCGTCGGCGATAGTCATCGGCTCGCGTTCGTTGACAATGAGTTCGCCGGCCCGTAGCGAACGCGCCGCGTCGTTCGCGGTTTGCGGTTCGGCGCCGATCAGTTTCGTTCGCGAGCCGTTCCGGCAGAGGCCTTTTGAGATTCCTGATATCAAGCCACCGCCGCCGACCGGCGAGACGACGACGTCGAGGTCGAGCGGCGCAATTTCATCGCCGAGGCTCGAATTGCCCTCGATCACGAAATCGTCATCATACGCGGACGCGAAATAGGCCTCGGGCATTTCCGCCGCAAGCTGGGCGACGCGTTCGTTGCGTCCGATCTTTTCGGTGTCGACGAGGTCGACCGTGGCGCCATAGCCGCGGACGGCGTCGATCTTGACCTTCGCGGACGTCGCGGGCATCACGATGACGGCCTTCTTGCCCAGCAGTTTGCAGGCGTACGCCAGCGCCTGGCCGAAATTCCCGGACGAGGCGGTCAGGATCGTGTCCTCGGCGACATTGAGCGCCAGATTGTAGGCGGCGCGGAATTTGAAACTCCCGGTGTGTTGGAACGTTTCGGAGACGATCGTCAGGTCGAGCCCGAGCGCGTCGCGCAGTTTCTGCGGTTTGAAAACGAACGTCGGGCGGATCGCTTCGGCTAAAGTTCTCATAGGCCTAAATCTTAGCTTTGAAGCGATGTTATGTTCAACCCGGTCTGCGACCGTGGCCTGACCGAGAACCGGTGCGCGGCCAGCCGGTCATCAGGCCGCCGATGATGACCCTTTTCCGCATCGACCGTGTGGTCGGCGACAACTGCCGGCCCGGATCGCGGCAGCGTTTCCGGTTCGTCGGGGGGGCAGCCGGCTTTCGCTGAAAACATACGGGGTGTTAGTCTGAGATTTATGAGATACGCAAGCTTCGGAATGATCGGCCTCGGGACGATGGGCCGCAACTTTCTTCTCAACGTCGGCGAAAAAGGGGTCTCCGGGATCGGTTATGACCTCGATCCCGAAAAGCGCGGAATGCTGCTCGACGAATCGGTCGGCAGCGATCTTCGCGTCGCCGAGTCGCTCGACGGGTTCCTCGCCACGCTCGAGCGGCCGCGGCGCGTGATGATCCTCGTTCCGTCCGGCGCCGTCGATCGCGTCATTGACGATCTGGCCGCGCGTCTCGACGTCGGCGACATCGTCATCGACGGCGGCAATTCGCATTTCCAGGACACCGAGCGGCGCGAAGACCTTCTCACGGCATCGGGCGTCGGATTTCTCGGGGTCGGCGTTTCGGGCGGCGAGGAGGGCGCGCGGCACGGCGCGAGCATCATGGCGGGGGGGATCCGCGGAGTCTTCGAGCAGGTCCGGCCGATCCTTGAATCGGCGGCGGCGCGGGTCGGCAGCGAACCCTGCGCGGCGCACGTCGGGAACGGTTCGGCGGGGCATTTCGTGAAGATGGTCCACAACGGCATCGAATACGGACTGATGCAGCTGATCGCCGAAACGTACGATCTGATGAAACGCGGGCTCGGGATGGACAACAGCGGGATCGCCGACCGCTTTGGCGATTGGAACCGCGGCGATCTGAACTCTTTTCTGATCGAGATCACGGAAACGGTGCTTCGCAAGAAGGATCCCGAGACGGATAACGGTCTCGTCGATATGATCCTCGACACGGCCGGCCAAAAGGGAACCGGCAAATGGACCTCGCAGGCGGCGATGGACCTCGGCGTTCCGATTCCGACGATCGATTCGGCGGTCACGATGCGCCAGATATCGGCCCGGAAGACGGAGCGTGTTTCGGCCGCGGCGACACTCGGCGGCGTTGACGCGCCCGTGGCCGACGCGGCGCGCCGTGACGATCTGTTGAAGACGCTCGGCGGAGCGCTCCATCTGGCGTTCGTCGCGACGTATGGGCAGGGAATGGCGCTGTTGCGGGCTGCGTCGGACGATCGCGACTACGCGTTGGACGCGGTCAAGATCGCGAAGATCTGGCGCGGCGGGTGCATCATCCGCTCGGCGCTGCTCGAAGAGATCAGGCAGGCGTTCGAGACCGAGCCGAAGCTCTCGAACCTGCTGGCTTCCGACCGCTTCGTGCCGGTCGTGAAGTCGGCCCGCGATTCGTTGAGATCCATCGTCGTCGAGGCCATCGGCCGCGGCCTCCCTTCGATGGCATTCGCTTCGACACTGAACTACATCGATTCGATGGCGACAGAAAGGCTGCCGGCTAACCTGATCCAGGCGCAGCGAGATCTGTTCGGCGCGCATAGCTACCAACGCACCGACCGCGAAGGGACATTTCACACCGACTGGGGGGAGTGATTTGCGATTTGCGATTGGGGATCAATGCTATCCTAAATGTTTGACGACTGCTTCTTGAAGCCATGAATTCATTGCATGACAATTGCCGAAATCGGCGTTTTCAAAACGATCCCGCCGATTTCTCGTGGCACGTCCGATCGATTCGACAAACCTCGTTCAGCGTGCGGAGCACGCGTCGGGTCGATAGCACCAGGCGAAGGCGCAGCCGAGCCTGGTGTGGGATTTCCAATACGATCAACCAGCGTGTGAAACACGCTTCTCCTGCCCAAACGGACCGGAGACGCGTGCTCCGCACGCTCCGGCCAAGACCGCGTCCGGCACACCACGTTCCGCTTCGCTCCACATGGTGCTATCGATACGTCGCGCGCTCCGCACGCTCAAGGAGCCGGGATCCAGCTGTCCGAATGGGAGTCGCTGTTTCGTTCGCACCAGTTTGCGTAAAGATCTTCATCGTTTAGGACGGGATTGATTTGAGATTTCGGATTTGGGATTCGTTTATACGCTCTCAGCGATCCTTTCTATCCGAGATCTAAGATTTTGAATCGTCCCCGAGCTGTTTCAGGTCATCGGCAGTGTTGACGTTCAGCAGCAGGTCGGGATCGTCGGACAATTTCGATTGGTCGACGTATTTCGGGTTGATGGCATCGAGAAAATCTCTCACCGAGGCGCGCGGATCGCGATTCATCAGTTCTTCGAGCGGTCCGGCGCAAAAGCGCGCGCGGTAGGCGGCGAAAAGCGGTTGAGGGCGACCGTCGCCGTCTCGCGGCACGACGGCAAGGAATTTCGGCGTCGCCTCGGCGGCCGCCAGTAGGTTCTCGACGGATTCGGGCGTCACGAGCGGAAGGTCGACGGCGAGGATGATCGCGATCTTCGCGCTGCAATTGGCGAGGGCCGTATGTAGCCCGCCGAGCGCGCCGCGGCCAGCAAAGGCGTCGCGCACGACGGGGAGTTGCGTGTCGAACTCTTGCTCACCGTTGAGCACGAGCGAGACGGTTTCGCAGACGCCGGCGAGCGCCGCCCGCGCGCGTTCAAGAAACGTCACTCCGTCCAATTCGATGAACGCCTTGTCGCGTCCCATTCGCCGCGAACGTCCGCCGGCGATGATGAAACCCTGGGGCATTTGCGATTTGCGATTTGCGATTTGCGATTCCATTGGTAGTCAGTTGGTAGACGGTAGACGGTAGACGGTAGACCGTAGACGGTTATATTAAAGCGGGTTGCCGACGGCAACGGGCCGCAACCGATCGTGATCCGACCACCTGAAGCCGACCGGAACCACTGGCAAATCCAAAATCCAAAATATCCAAAATCCAAAATCCAAAATCAGAAATCCAAAATCAGAAATCCCAAATCCCAAATCTAGAACCCGCTCTTCCTGACCTTGATCCTGACCGACTTCGAGGTCGGGCATTTGCTCCGATCGGCGACGCTTCCGATCGGGACCAACGGGTTCGCCTCCGGAAAATATGTCGCGCAGCAATCCTTCGGAATCGCGTATTCGACGACGACGAAGGTCTCGGCGCGCCGTTCGACGCCGTCGTAGACGCTCGTCAGGTCAACGACGTCGCCCGCCTTGAGACCCCGCGCGGAAACATCGTCGCGGTTCATAAAGATCACGCGGCGCGATCCTCGAATTCCCCTGTAACGGTCGTTTTCCTCGTAGACCGTCGTGTTGAACTGGTCGTGCGCGCGGATCGTCGTCATCAGCAGTTCGCCGGCGCCGAGTTCGATCTCCTCGAGCCGGCTGGCGGCGAAGCGCGCCCGGCCCGTTGCGGTCGGGAATTCGCGATCGCGCGGCGGGTTCGGCATATAGAACCCGCCGTCATTTCGAACGCGCTGATTGTAATCCTCGCAACCCTCTACAACGCGTGAGATCGAATCCCGGATCAGATCGTAGTCGCTGATCAGTCTCTCCCAATCGAACGTTTGCCGGGTCTTGAGGGTCGCCTGCGCGAGTTTGGCGACGATCCAGGTCTCAGACCGCAGATGCGGCGATGCAGGCTCGAGAATCCCCTTCGAAATCTGGACGTTGAGCATCGTGCTCTCGGTCGAGACGATCTGCTCCTTGCCTCCGGTCCGGTCGATCTCTGTCCGGCCGAGACACGGAAGGATCAGCGAACGCCTGCCGCCGGTGAGCGCCGTACGGTTGAGTTTCGTGATCACCTGCGCCGTCAGATCGCATTTTCGGAGCGCGGCCGCGGTGAAGTCCGTGTCGGGCGCGGCGGAAAGAAAGTTGCCGCCGAGCGCGAAGAAGACCTTTGCCGCGCCTTCGTGCATCGCCTCGATCGCTTCGACTGTTGAAAACCCGTCGCGTTTCGGCGTCTTGAAATGGAATTCCTTTTCGAGCCGCTTGCGGAACACGGGATTCATTTTCTCCCAGATCCCCATCGAGCGGTCGCCCTGCACGTTGGAATGTCCGCGAACCGGGCAAAGCCCGGCACCCTGCCGCCCGATCTGGCCGCGCAGAAAATGCAGATTCGCGATCTCCTGGACCGCCGCAACGGCCTGCTTGTGCTGCGTAATGCCCATCGCCCAACAGGTGACGACACGATCGGCCTCGATAAAGGCGTCAGCGACCGCTTCGATCTGTTCGATAGTCAAGCCCGAAGCCCGGAGAATCGCGTCCCAGGGCGTCGATTCGATGCCGGCGACGAAGTCTTGAAAACCCTCGGTCCTGGAATTTATGAAGGCGTAATCGAGGATCGGTTGCGGGCTTCGCTTTTCGCGTTCGAGCACCGTCTTGACGACGCCCTTGAGGAAGGCGAGGTCGCCGCCGATACGGATCGGGAGATGCAGATCCGCGAGCTTCGTCGCTTGCCCGCGCAAAAAAATTCCCGGGAATTTTCCAACATCGTCGTACTGCTCGGGATTCGGATTCAGGAAGCTCAGGAATCCGGCCTCCGCCAATGGGTTGACGGCGATCATCCGTGCGCCGTTCTGTTTGGCGCGCTGGAGTGAACTCATCATCCGCGGGGCGTTCGTCCCGGGGTTCTGCCCGATGATCAAGACCAGATCCGTGTTTTCGAGATCATCAAGCCTGATCGTCGCCTTTCCGAGGCCGATCGACTCCGCGAGCGCGACGGATGTTGATTCGTGGCACATGTTCGAACAGTCGGGAAGATTGTTGGTGCCGAAACAGCGGGCAAAAAGCTGATAGAGGAACGCCGCCTCGTTCGAGGTCCGGCCCGACGTGTAGAAGACGGCCTCATCGGGCGAAGCCAGCGAATTGAGGCGGTCGGCGACGAGCGCCAGCGCGTCCTCCCAGCCGATCGGGCGATAATGTGTCGCGCCCTCGTCAAGCAGCATCGGTTCGGTTATCCTGCCCTGCGCGTTGAGCCATTGATCGGGCATCGACGCGAGTTCCGCGACCGAATACCGGGCAAAGAACTCGGGTGTCGCGCGTCGGGTAGTCGCCTCGTCGGCGATCGCCTTGGCGCCGTTCTCGCAAAATTCCGCGTGCGTGCGTTCGCCCTCAGGATCGGCCCACGCGCACGAGTTGCAGTCGATCCCGCCTTTTTGATTCAGCGCGAGAAGGAGCTTCGTGCCGCGAACGGGCCCCGAGTTCCTAAGCACTACACGCGTCGCATTGACGACCGCCGAAAGGCCCGCAGCGGTAGTTTTCGGCGCGGTCACTTTGAGTTTCGATATACGCTTGTCCTTCATCGGTTTACGGGCACGATCCTTTCAACGCCCGAATAAATGTTGAATCGCCCGTCCCGTACGAATCCGACGAGCGTGATGCCGAACTTCATCGCCGCCTCGACGGCCAGGCTCGACGGCGCGCCGACCGCGCAAACCATCGGGATCCCGGCCGTCGCAGCCTTCTGAAGAAGTTCGAAAGACGCCCGGCCGCTGAGAAACAGGACCGATTCCGATAGCGGCAAAAGCCCGCCGAGAAAGGCCGCGCCGATCAGCTTGTCGACCGCGTTGTGGCGTCCGACATCCTCTTTGAGATCAATCAGGCGACCGCCCGAGTCGCAAAGGGCGGCCGCGTGCAGCCCGCCGGTCGCCTCGAAGATCGTCTGTCCGCGACGAACCGTCCCGGGCAGATCGCGGACAACCTCGGCCGGAACTGCGAATCCGTTCGATTCTATCGGAAGGACGCCGACCGATGCGAGCGCCTCGAGCGAAGACTTGCCGCAGACGCCGCAACTCGACGTAGTGTAGAAGTTGCGTTCGAGCCGTTTGAGGTCGATCCCTCCGAAATCGTCGATCTCGACTCGGATCGTATTCTTCGGGTTGGGAAAGGGGCCACAGTGACGTATCCTCCGGATTCGCCGGGCATCGGAGATTATGGATTCGGTGAACAAAAATCCGGCGGCGAGTTCTGAGTCGGCGCCGGGCGTGCGCATCGTGATCGAGATCGCCCGATGTTGTTTTCCGCTGGCAATGCGGATTTCGAGCGGCTCCTCGACGGCGATCGTATCGGACGCCGTTGCGAGCGAGTTGCCGTTTTCGAGCCTATGGATCTCGAAGATCGCCCGGTCATTCCGCTGAGACATAGGCCGCATTATAACACCGCCGGGATTTGCGATTTGCGATTTTCAATTCGCGATTGGATTCCCTGCAACGCGGAATTCCAGATTCCAGATTCCAAGATTCCAGGATCTGTCGGAGAAATGATTCCAAGCGCGATTGACCGCGTCGCATTTGTTGCTGTTCCGACGGTTGTGGAAAGCAGAAAATCGTCAAATTCTTGGTCGAAGGTTCTTGTGCGGTGATCGTCTTCCTGATTTTCAATGTATCGGCGGACCGCATCGACGTTCGGCTGAAGCCGACGATAACCTATGAGGACACTCGACAACTAGCTGAAGAGGCCGTGTCAAAACCTTGAGAAGTTTGAGTTCATAGATCGCAATGAAGCGGCTTTTCTTCTTATGAATTGCCACTAGCTTCAGCTAGTGGGCAACGTAACCCTCAGCGTTTCTTGGCTTTGGCCAAGTGCTTCCGCTAAAGCCGGAGTCAAGTTTGAATCTCGATCCACTAGCTGAAGCTAGTGGCAATTCATA
>CAZARD010000051.1:0-28962 GCA_964487505.1 uncultured Blastocatellaceae bacterium
CGGAGACTGGAAACGCGACCTAACAAATCAGCGCGCCAGTCTTCGACTCTACTAATCTCAATTTCGGTTTTCGCAAATCCTTATGTCCGCAACCGTTTCCCGACAGACAAGGCTGCTCAAGCTGCTCCTTCACATCGGCTTCTTCATTTCAGGCATCTCGACCGTCCTTATCGGACAAGTGCTGCCGGTGCTGTCTTCGAGATTCGCCCTCAACGATCAGCAGACAGCGACCTTCTTTCCGGCGCAGTTCGCCGGATCGCTGACCGGTACGTTCCTGACGAATTGGTTCGGGAAGCGCGGACGGTTTCTGGCCGCGAGCCTGATCGGTTGCTTTCTGATGGCGACCGGCGTCTTTTTGCTCAATGTTCCGAATTTTGAGGCTTGCCTGATCGGATTCTTCGTCAACGGGATCGGGATCGGACTGACGCTGCCTTCGATGAATATGCTTGTTCTCGAACTCGCGCCCGCAAACGCGGCGGCGGCGTTGAGCATACTAAACTTCTTTTGGGGATTCGGCGCGATCATCAGCCAGCCGTTCGTGGATTACCTCAAACGCGGCGACGACATCTTCGTGCCGACGTCGGTGCTTTCCGCACTGCTCGCGGTGATCGGGGTCGCGTTGCTGTGCATTCCGTCCACGATCGAGCCGAGGCCGGCGTCGGATCCCGACGAGCCGGTGAAGGGGCCGCCGATCTGGACAAGCCCCTTGGCCTGGATGATCGCCGGCTTCAACTTCATACACGTCGGTTTCGAAAGCGCGATGGGCGGATGGCTAAAGACCTACACGCAACGTATCGAAATGGACGAAACGTTTCACGTGCTTCCGCCGATTCTGCTCTATTTCATCTTCTTCGTCATCGGGCGCGGCGTCGCTCCGGCCTTCTTTCGTTTTCTCAATGAGAATCAGATGCTCTTGCTCGGTCTCCTAACGACGCTTGCCGGGATCGGCATCCTGATCGCGGCCGGACCGGACACCACGCTCGCGATCGGAGCGTCGGTCGCCGGCTTCGGCACGTCATCGATCTTTCCGACCAATATGTCGCGCTTCACCTCGACTTTCGGCCCGACAGCGACCCGCCGCGCGACGCCTTTCTTTATCTGCGGAACCCTCGGGGCGGCGTTCACTACGTGGTTCGTCGGATTCGTCTCAAACCGTTACGACAGCCTTCGGGCCGGAATGCTCACGCTTCTCGGAAGCATCCTGATCCTGATCGTGCTTCAGATCGCGCTCCAATTGGTGGCCGGCGGAACGGATCGCGGAGGAGATATGGAATAACTTACCGGGCAGCGCGGTTTAACCCGGTGCGACTAATCGCGCGGAGGTTATTCCCTGATGCATTACAACAAAAGTCATTATGCTTTGATGCTCGCCGGCGGCGAAGGTTCGCGGCTTCGGAAACTGACGCGGATGATCGCCGGTGACGAACGGCCCAAGCAGTTTTGTCCGATCGTCAATGGCGAAACCTTGCTCGACGTCACGCGGCGCCGCGTCGCGCTTGTGATCGATCCGGCGCGGACGCATTTCAGTCTGACCGCAAGGCACGAGAGGTTCTTTCGACCGATTCTCGGCGATCTGCCGAAGGAACGTTTGGCGATCCAACCGGAGAACCGAGGCACCGCACCCGCAATAGTTTTCAATTTGCTTAGGATCGCGCGGAACGATGCGAATGCGTCGGTCGCGATCTTCCCGTCGGACCACTACCTCTCCGATGACAAGAGATTTATGGAAAAGGTCGCGATCGCATTCCAAGCGACTGATCTCGATCCGCGAACGGTCGCACTTCTCGGGATCGAACCGGAATCGGCTGAGACATCTTACGGATGGATCGAACCGTGTGAATCGCTCTTTGGCGGGCTTCCGAACTCGATCTCGCGCGTCCGCAGATTCTGGGAAAAGCCGACGCCGCGCAAGGCGCGGGAACTTGAGGCCCGGGGTTGCTTGTGGAACAGCTTCGTGATGGTCGGCAAGGTATCGACGATGCTTTCGTTGATCGAGCGTCGTTTGCCCGAGATGATACGTGTCTTCACGGCCGCTTCACGATCGTTCGACAGCCTTGGCGAGGCTGCGACAATGCGGTCCGTCTACGCTTCGATCCCGGAAACGAACTTCTCGAGCGAGGTACTTGAGAGGTCCGCCGCAGACCTGTCCGTTCTTCGGGTTGCAGATGTAACCTGGAGGGACTTGGGCGAACCGGCGCGCGTTATTGGGACGCTGAACGATCTTGGGATTCGGCCCGATTGGGTGACCGCAACGGCGGCCTGACGATTCACTTCTCGCCGTCGATCCAGACCTCTTTGATCCACGTCGCGAGATCGGGCCATTTCGCATCGGCCGGGCCGGTCGATGACCACGACTCGATCTCGCCGCGCCGGTTGATGCAAAAGTAGTCTCCGTTGTACTCGCAGAACGGCAATACGGCCTGCGGGATATCGATCTCGTCCCACGCATACTCGGCGATCTCGATCAGATTCAAATAGTCGCAGTCGTCGGTGACGATCGCCGGCTCGACCTCGCCGAAGCTGACGTCGCTCGCTTCCAGCAAGTATCGCCGGTAATCGTCGTGAAACTTTACGTTGAGGCGTTTTTCCGCGGCACTAACTTCAGCTTCGTTCGGCAAACGGAAGGGATCCGGAACGTCTTCGTTCAGTTCCCGCAACTCGTCAATAACTTCCGATAGGTTCATATCTGAAAGGCTTTTGGAGCGTTCGAAAGCGTGGAATTGATCTGCATAAAGATGACAAGAGATTTATAATCGAAATCCTTTTCTTTGGCAACAGATTTTTACGTTTGAAGTTGAAGGTTCATTCGTTGAGGAGCCTTCCGCCGCCGATCGGCTCGGAAAGTTCGTCGAGGTTCAGGCGGACCATTCCGCCGGCGTCAGAGAACGCCGTCATCGCGGCGCGTCGCTGTTCGCGGAATCGAAAGAACACGATCCCTGCAACTATCCCGGTGAGAACCGCGCACAAGAGTCCGAGTACGATGACCTTGAAGGTGGAAATGAACAGTTCGGCGGTCGACCGCGCAAGGTATCGCTCGGCCTTTTGAAGATAATTCGGGTCTTTCCCGAGCCACTGTACCGTTTTCTCGTATTTTACCTTGTCCAGCAACGCGTTCGCCGCCAAGGGGTCCGTAGCGTCGAAGACGAACACGTTGAAATTTCCTATCCGGCGGTAGACGACTGCGGGCGTCGAGGTTGTACCCTCCAACTTCTCAAGAAATGCCGCGTCCGCGGCGATGCTCGCCTGCGGCGTCGGATATTCGACGATCAGGAGCTTTCCGGCTTCGTAAGGCGCGGTCGCGGCCTCGGTCCCGCCCGTAAAATCGATGAGATCCAAAACGTCGCGCGGACCCAGGATCCGCTTCAACGTATCGGTGTCGTTGGCGATCTTCGCGTTCTCAAAAACGGTTTCCCAATCGGGAAGGTCCTTGATCAGCGCGGGTATCCCGTCGTCGTCCGAGATACGGATGACCGTCTGGGCAAAAACGCCCGAAACAAGAAGCAAAAACGCCGCGATCAAGTAAGGAATCCGTTTCATTTGCAGTTTCGAACGCCGGATCCGAGCGTCGGGCAGCCGGGAATCTGATTCTAACAATCGGCGGAGCGGAAATCTACCAAAGCGTTGACGGATTGCCCCAAATGCTACACGTATTGGATTATTCGATTCGCATTTGATGCGCGTGCGACTCAAAAGTATGCACGAAAAAGACGGAAATCCGCGCTGAAACCCCAATTTCCGGGCGTTTTTGGGACAGTTTCGTGATTTGGCACGGCAATTGATTCTCCAACGGCGGGGGAAACGGAAATGACAACAACAGAAACTTTGAATCTATCGGTACTCGGCGGGTTGGTCGCGACGGATCTCGAAGATCTCGAAACGACGGAAGTCGAGAAGGTTGAAAACGTCGGCAGGGCAAGCGATCTCGAGCTTGCACGAAAGGCGGCAACGGGGGATATGTTCTCGTTCGAAGAGCTTTACCAGCGGCATCATCGGCGGGTTTACTCGATCTGTTTGAGAATGTTGCAGAGCCCGTCGGAAGCCGAAGATCTGACGCAGGACGTTTTTATCCAGCTGTACCGCAAGATCGGCAGTTTTCGGGGCGACTCGGCGTTCACGACGTGGCTCCATCGGATGACCGTCAATCAGGTTCTGATGCATTTCCGCAAGCGGAACGTCAAGTTCGAGAAGACGACCGAAGAAGGCGATACGCCGGTGCAGATCGTAAACGGAACGGAGAACCATCGCAAGATGCCGATCGTCGACAAGATCGCGCTCGAGAATGCCATCGCGCAGCTTCCGAACGGCTACCAGAGCGTGTTCGTCCTGCACGACGTCGAAGGTTACGAGCACGAAGAGGTCGCGCGGATACTTGGCTGCTCCGTCGGAACGTCGAAATCGCAACTTCACAAGGCGCGTCTGAAACTGCGCAAACTGCTCCAGAAAAAGACCAATCCGCGCTTGGTCTGGTAACGCCAGAAACGCCCCTTGAAACGGGAAACGGCCTTCCGATCGGTTCGGAAGGCCGTTTTCAGTTTATGCTGTCGCGGACGCAGAAGATCGCCGGACTTCTCGTCGAAGGCCCCGCGCGGTGATATTCCCGAGCTCTGAAATCCTGAAATCCTGAAACCTGGAATCTGGAATCTGGCTTCCTGAAACCTGGAATCTGGAATCCTGGATCACCCTTTCAGATCGCCGGATTCGGATATTACGATGTTCCGCCGCGCCAGTTCGGCGACAAATCTCTCCGGGTCGATCGCCTTCTCCTGAGGCGTCGCGCCGCGCATGAGAACTTCGCCCTTGGCCATCATCTGGGCGATGATCGACGCCGGAAACGCCGTCGTCCGCATCATCGCGCTAAGGTTCGTTTCGTCGTCGTGCCGGTCGACGATGTCGTATCGCAACGTGCGTCGAAGGCCGTTCGATTGCCCTACGAAATCGAGCCTTACCAATACGTAATCAGGTTCGTCGGCCGGAAGGTGCTTTGTCAGCAGCTCGCCGAACACGCGGCGCGGTTTGACCGCAACTCCATCGACATCGATCGCGTCGCTTGAGCACAGTCCAAGGTCGATCATCGTCTTGAACTTCTCACAGTGGCCGGCGTACCGAATCGTTTTGTAATCGAGTTCGTCGATCTTGCCGAGGAACGAGTCGGGCAGCGTCGAGGTCCCGCCCGAGGTCTGAAACGCTTCGAGCGCCGGGAAACCGTCGAACGAAAGTTGCTCGATCTCGGTCATCGATTCGACCTCCTTGATTTTCCCGGCACGGATGACGCGCGCCACTTCGATGTATTCATTTATCAGCCCTTCGACCGAAAAGACGAGCTGGTAGTTTAGGGGCGGGCGCGGATTCTGCGGCAGACCGCCGACGCGAATATGGATCTCGCTGATCTCATCGAACCGTCTCGCGCCGTGCATCGCGAGCACCGAGACCATTCCCGGCGCGAGACCGCAGTCGGGAATGATGCTCACGCCTGCTTCCCCGGCCCGTGCGTCGAGTGCGAGCTGATCGTCGACGACGTAGTTGTTGCCGCCGAGATCGCAGAAATGGCATCCGGTATCGATCGCCGCGCGCGAGAGGTCGACATTGTACCAGTAGTTGACGCACGAGATCGCCGCTTGATGCGAGCGCATCAGTTCCAGCATCCGGGCGTAGTCGGACGCGTCCGCTCTGACCGCACGGACCTTTCCCGACCGAACGGTCTCGGCGACGGCCCGAGCTTTCTCCAGGTCAAAGTCGGCGACTGTGACAGATTCGACGCCCGGCGAATTGTGCGCCAGGTCGAACGCCGCGCCGAGCCCCATCCGGCCGGCACCCAAGACTAGATAGTTCATAGATTCTGCGAAAGCTTGCGGGGTCGCGATCGGCGGATTTGCGCCGCCGGGTTCCGCTTAAGATCACCATTCGTCGAAATCGTCCGGTTTTTGGTCCGCAATGATTTGTCCGGCGTGTTCCCAAACCTTTTTCTTCCAGACTCGGATCGAATCGGTCAACTGAAAGGCCGCCTGCGGATGTGCGGCATTGCGTTCGAGCCGGATGACCTGAGCGGTAACCGACACCTCGTCATCCGCGTTCTCGGTGACCGTAAGATTGACCTTGCTTCCGACGGTCGGCAGCAACCGGGGCAGAAAAACAAGCGTTCCGTGCGGACCGACATTCTCGGTCAAACCCTCTTCGGTAACTTCTCTTCCCGACTCATCCTTCCATTTGATCCGTACGGGAAACGAGATCACGTATCTTGCCCCGTTTCGACGTTCTTGCATAGTTTCCGACTCCAGATCGATGCCGATAACCAGAAATTACGGCATCTTGATTCATTTCGCTAACACGTTCAATACAAGGCATTTACGGGTTGGGGCGGAAGGCCCTGCAGCACCCCGTTTGACCGTTTCGCCGAAAAAGCGACTAGACAACGTCTGTTTAAGAATGTTAGCATTAATTACGTTTTCAGTAAGGAACTTCCTTTCGACCACAATTCGAAAAAGTTCCTTTCTGCATTTTCGGGGGCCAAAGGGAAATTCAAACGGTGCGTTTGACCTGAATTTACTGAGTTTTTGGCGCTTGAACAATCAGAAAATTGAAAAAGGAGCATTGAAAAATGAAAAATCTAGCTAGAGGAAGCGTGCTCCTCGGCTTGTTCGTTCTGATCGGGACTTTTGTTCCGTTCCAGCCGAAAGCCGAAGCCGTTACAATAGCGATCGATTCGCAGGAAGATAATAAACAGGTAGTTGTTGAAAAATCAAATTTTAACGAACAGAATTTTCAGAACACGGATAATCAGAAGATCAACTTTTTGGACGAGACCATTGACAACGCAAAGGACGGAAACAAGAAGTTATTTGAAGGTCAGGCATTCAGCGCGACAGCGTATTGTTTGAAGGGCCGTACGGCGTCGGGATCTACGGTTCGCCGTGGCATCGTCGCCGCCGACAGGCGAATACTTCCGCTCGGTACGAAGGTCAACATCAGCGCCGGTTCTTACAGCGGTACATACGTTGTTGCCGACACGGGCGGTGGAATCAAAGGTCGGAAGATCGATATTTGGGTTCCGAACTGCTCGGAAGCCGTTCGGTTCGGCCGGCGGGCGATCAAGGTAAGCGTGGTTAAGTAGGAAGGTCTTTAACTTTGGACTGCAACCGCCTCGATTCCGGGGCGGTTGCTTTTTTTTGGGACGATGTTCGGTTATCCGTTCGATGCCGAGGTTTTTGGGCGCGCCTTGACGGTCGCGGCGTGGGTTTACTTCGCCGTTTGGGCGGCCGCGATCGTGTGGACCGCATATTGTCTTTTCAGGCAGATGCGGATCGGCGTTTCGGACTCAAGGAAACCGGCCGAGTTCGTCTCGATACTTGTTCCTGCCCGAAATGAGGCCGACCGTATCTTGGAACAGAGCATCGGGTCGATCGTCGATCAGGATCTCCCGAACTTTGAGCTGATAGTGGTCAACGACCGGTCGACCGATCGGACGGGCGAGATACTTTCCGAGATCGCCGGCCGGTCCGATCGTTGCCGTGTCATCGAAGGAACGGAAACCCCGTCCGGCTGGCTCGGAAAGCCGCACGCGCTGAAACAAGGGTTCGACGAAGCTCGCGGCGGCTGGATCCTGATGTCGGACGCCGACATCGTTTTCGATCGTCGGGCGGTCGGAAGCGCGCTGGCATACGCCAACGATCAGAAGCTCGATGCTTTGTCGCTTCTTCCGCGACATTTGGCCGGCTCGTTCTGGGAACAGCTTTTCCTGCCCGTTTTTGCTTGGTTCTGCGTGCTTGTCTCGCCGCTCCACCGCGTCAATGATGCTCGAAAGTCGACGACCTTCGGCAGCGGCAACTTCTTTCTCGTCCGACGCGAGGCGCTGATCGCGATCGGCGGGTTCGAGGGCGTCCGCGATGACGTCGCCGAGGACCTGAAGCTCGCCGAGCTGTTGAAACGCTCCGGCTCACGGTATCGGGCCGCGTATGCGCCGCGACTGATCGCGACGCGAATGTACGCCGGACTGGGCGAGATCTGGGAGGGTTTTTCGAAGAACTTCTTCGCCGGGATGCAGTTTTCGTTGATCCGTACGCTGGCCGGAGGCTTCTGGATCTTCGTCTTCGGCGTTTTGCCGCCGTTTCTGATGACCGCCGCGATCGCGTTCGGACAATACGGACTCGCGGTGCCGCTCGGAGCGGCGTTCGCGGCGCAGATTCTACTCTTTGTCGTCGTCAGGATCTACTACGAGGCGAATCCGTTGTTCGCGCTTTTCGCGCCGTTCGGGTTTGCGCTGTTCGTTCTCGTGCTTTTCAATTCCGCGATGCGCATAACGTCCGGTTCCGGCGTGAATTGGAAGGGCCGCAAGATCTATCAATCGGGCGGCATCCGGCCGCCAAAGGGCTGATCGCGTTTGACGCGCCCATTTTCGGTTTGCTAATATCCGACCCATTATGAAGATCGCTGTCCGCTAGTTTCTCGCATCATTTCGATTCCGTCCGCTTTGCGCGGGGCTGGAATCTTTCCAAGGTTTTTTTCGTCCAACATCTTGTTTATATGCAAACCCATTCGGAGAACTCCGTTTCCGAAACGGAGAACAACGCGTTTTGGCACGTCCTGCGCGAGGCGTTTTACGGCACCCGCCGCGATCTGACGACCGGCTCGATCGGCATCGCGATCTTCGTTCTCAGCGTCCCGATGATCATCGAAATGTTCGCCGAGAGCCTATTCGCGCTGTTCGATATCTTTTTCGTGGCACATCTCGGCGCACACGCGGTGGCGATCGTCGGACTTACCGAATCGATGATGGCGCTGGTCTATGCGGTCGCCTTCGGACTCGCGATCGGCGCGACGGCGACCGTCGCCCGGCGGATCGGCGAGAAGGACAAGGACGGAGCGGCACGCACGGCGACGCACGTGCTCTATCTCGGCGTTATCGTCTCGATCCTGATGAGCGTCCCCGGCGTTCTGCTCGCGCCGCAAATCCTGATGGTCCTTGGCGCCGAAGCCGACGTGATCGAGCACGGCGTGACATTTATGCGGATCATGCTCGGCGGGAACGCGGTCGTCGTTTTCATCTTTCTGCTGAACGCGATCTTTCGCGGGGCGGGCGATGCGGCGATCGCGATGCGGGTCCTTTGGTTCGCAAATCTGCTGAACATCGTGCTTGCGCCGTGCTTTATCTTCGGCGTCTGGTTCTTTCCCGAGTTGGGCGTCACTGGCGCCGCGGTCGGAACCACGCTCGGGCGGGGCTTCGGGGTCGCCTACGCGCTTTATTTTCTGTTCCGCGGCGAGAAACGGTTCGAGATCCGGCGCGAGCATTGGAGGGTCGATCCAGAGTTGCTTTGGCGGATCGTCAAGCTTTCGGCTACGGCGGTCGTCCAGTTTCTGATCGGGACGGCAAGCTGGAGCGTGCTCGTGCGGGTCATCGCCGGATTCGGGAGCGTCGCGATCGCCGGCTACGTCATCGGGCTCCGGGTGATCGTTTTCGCGTTGCTTCCGGCGCTCGGCCTGGCGAACGCGGCCGCGACGCTCGTCGGGCAGAACCTCGGCGCCGGAAAGCCCGAGCGCGCCGAACGCGCGGTCTGGATCGCGGCCGCCTTCAACGCGGCCTTCTACGGATTCGTCGGGCTGACGTTCGTGATCCTTGCCGGGCCGATCGTGCGGATCTTCACCGCCGAACCCGATATTGCGGCGTACGCCGTCGATTGCCTGAGGATAATCTCTTACGGCTTTCTGTTCTACGGCTTCGGGATGGTGCTTGAGACCGCATTCAACGGCGCCGGAGACACTTTGACGCCGACGTTGCTGAATCTGTTCATCTTCTGGCTGTTCGAGATTCCTTTGGCGTATTTGCTGGCTTACAACGTGGGGCTGGGACCGCACGGGGTCTTCTGGGCGATCACCGTCGCCTTTTCGGCCCTCGCCGTCGTCTCGGCCGCGCTCTTCAGACGCGGGACATGGAAGACGGTGAAAACGTGAACGGCGATCCGACTGATTTCAGGATTCCAAGATTCCAGATTCCAGCGTTCCAAGATTCCAGATTTCAGGGTTTCAGATTTCAGGATCTGGAATCCTGGAATCTGGAATCTGAAATCCTGGAATCTGAAATCTGGAATCCCAATCGTCTATCTCAGATCGAAAAGCAGGAACTCCGTCTCGTCTTCGAGAGCGAGCAGTTCGAGGTTCTGTTCGTCGCTGATCGCGGCGCCGTCGCCGGCGGAGAGCCCGACTCCGTTGATCTCGAGCTTTCCCGAAATCAACTGGATCCAGACGTGGCGGTCCGGCGCCTGCGCAAATCCGACCGCTTCCCCGTCCGCGAGGACCGACGCATACAGCGAAACATCCTGATTGATCCGGACCGAACCGTCCGTTCCGGCGCGCGAGGCAACGAGCTTCAATCTTCCGCGTTTTTCATCGCGTGGAAACGCCGTCTGCTCATACCCCGGTTCAAGGTTTTTCGACTCCGGCAGTATCCAGATCTGAAGCAGGTGCGTCTTTTCCTTCGGCGAGCTGTATTCGCTGTGAAGGACACCGGTGCCCGCCGTCATCCGCTGCACCTCGTCGGGAAGGATCGTCGTGCCGTTTCCCATTGAATCCTTGTGCGAAAGCTCGCCGCGGATGACGTACGTCACGATCTCCATATCCCGGTGACCGTGCGTCGGAAATCCCTGCGCCGGTTCGATGTAATCCTCGTTGATGACCCGCAGATCACGGAAACCCATGAATTCCGGATCGAAATAGGTATTGAATGAAAACGTATGAAATGTGTCCAGCCAGCCGTAGTTGGCGTGACCGCGCTCGTTGCTTTTTCTGACCTTGATCATTGCTTCCTCCTTGATCGATGGATAAAGGTTACAGGAAAAATGCGGCGATCACATCATCAATGACGGTGACGGGAATCTAACCCTTTCGGGGGAGAACACTTGGCGTCAACGGACCCGATCTTTGTAATTCTCAAAGAAGGCGGCCGCGGAAAGAACCGACGCCGCAGCCCACCAAAGCAGTATCGGCAGGAATACGAATCCGCCGCCTTGATACAGCCGGGCGCCGGGAGTCGATTGGACGTAGTACGCGAGCGGCAGCAGCGGCGCCACGTTGAACACGAAACTGGCGGCCCAAAGCGGGAGCTTGTAACGGTCTTCGAGTCGGCCCTGCGCGTATTTCAGATAACCGGCGAGCATCGCGACTCCGAGCGCCGTCAGCGCAAACGGCGTCAGGCCGAACAGGATACCGGCGGCGCTTCCATTGAAAAGCGATGCGAAAAAGATCACCGCTGCGAAGATCAACCCAAAGCCGGCCGGGATCAGCATCACGCTTCCACCGATGAAGAAGACCATTGCTGCCTTTTGTGAAAAACTCTTGTCGGCGTACATCTTGAACCTCCGCCGGTTTTCGGGTGCAAGGCGTGTGCCGCGTCGGTTGCGCTTCGCCGGCGACTTCGGCGAAATTCGCTAAATCGATGAGAAGGACAGACTTGAGTGCGTTTCGCCGGGATCGCGTGGCGGCTCCGTGCGTCATCCGTTCGACCCCGCGATTCGCAAAATGCGGAAGCGCTTCGCAATTTGAGAAACCACCCAATTTCGCGTGATTTTACACTATTTCGTTGCGTCGCGAATCGGCCGATGCACGATATCGTCGGCGGTCCTTAACGCAAGCCGCGCAAACGCGGGGCTTATGTTTTCGGAACGCCGTTTGCTCTCAAGAATGTCAAAAGTTGAGCTTTGCCCAACTTGTCGAACGACTAAAAAGATAATTGAAGGAGTTCCATATGCGTTCACCCCGACTTCTGCTTTGGGCAACTTTGCTGTTGCCCTTGATCTTGCTTTCAGATCAAAACGCATTGGCCGTCGTTTACGACGATTACACACCCGAGGTAACGAACCGCGTCGTCCGCATCAGTCTGATCCGCGGCGACGTGCAGATCCGGCGGGCGGGCGAGACCCAGACCTGGGAGCGCGCCACCTTGAACCTCCCGATCGTCGAAGGCGACGAGATCTCGACCGGTTCGGACGCGCGCCTCGAGATCCAGTTCGATCGCGACAGCTACGTCCGGCTCGACGAGAACACGACGCTCAAGATCACGACGCTTCGTGACGAGGGCGTCGCGCTCAGTGTCCCGTTCGGAACGATGAGCCTCCGCGTTATGAACTTCGAGAAATCGCGCGGTTACTTTGAGATCGACGCGCCGAGCACCACCGTGTCCGTCGAAAAGGCGGGAATGTACCGTATCGACGCCGGCGATTCGAGGAGCGCCGAGGTCCGGGTGTCGGTGACCCAGAACGGCCAGGCGCGTGTCTATTCGGACAATTCCGGATTCACGCTCAAAAACGGCCGCTCGGCGAAAATGTTCCTGTCGGGCAATTTCGCCGGCGAATGGGAAACCGGCGACGCCTCGCGCTACGCGGATAACTTCGACAGCTGGGTGATGGACCGCGAGACGGCCGTCGCCAAACGTCTCCGTGATTCGTACTACGATCGCTATTACGACCGCGACATCTACGGTGCCGAGGACCTTAACGACGCCGGCGAATGGATCTACACCCGCAAATACGGCTACGTTTGGCGGCCGTATCGGAATTCCATTTCGATGTATTCCGACTGGTCGCCGTACCGTTACGGACACTGGCGCTGGGTTTCGTACTACGGATGGACCTGGGTCAACGACGAGCCTTGGGGGTGGGCCACATACCACCACGGCCGCTGGATCTGGGATGACGGTTTCTGGTATTGGTCGCCTTACGCGAATTCGCGTTGGCGTCGCAGTTGGTGGCGGCCGGCGATGGTCGCGATCGTGACCTGGAACGGCCGTATCTGCTGGTATCCGCTGTCGTATTACGACAGCTATTACGATTACGGCTATTACGGAGGCGGCCGCAATACGATCATCAACAACACGACGATCATCAACAACACGACCGTCATCGTCGGTCCGACGCGAACGCCGACGCCGAACCCGACGCCGAATCCGACGTGGACGCCGCCTCCGGGCGAAACGAACGCCGACCGGACGAATCGTTTGAAGACGCCGCCGCTATCGCAGGTGCCGCCGTCGGCGATCGTTTCGGTCGATTCTAAAGAGTTCGGCCGCGGACGAGGCGGTTATGTTACACCGCCGCTCGACGCCGGAACGGTGATCCTGCAGAGCACGACGAAGACGCCCCCGGTGCTTCCCGAATACAAGGACGTGACGTCGAAGGGTAACCGCGAGATCATCGCCGAGAAACCCCGGATCCCCGTTTCGGACACTGTCAAGACGGGCGCCGCGGAGCGAAAGCCCGGCCTCTCGCTCGACGAGAATCTGAGGCAGGAAAAGATCCTCGGAAACCGGACACCGATCACGCCGAACAACTCCGAGACAAAGGAAACCGGCGGCGGAACGGTTTCGAATCCGAACGAGACGCGGAAGACCGGCGCCGTGAACCGTCCGTTGCCTCGGCAGGATGATACGAAGCAATCGCCGACCAATGATCCGGTGCGGCAGACCGGCGGAGGGACAAAGCGCGACGAAGAATCCCGGCAGCCTCAGACAAAGCCGCGGCAGCAACCTCGCGAAGACAGTCCGCCGATCTATGTTCCGCAGCCCAAGCCGCGCGAGGAATCGCGGCCTCAGCCGCAGCCAAAGCCGCGTGACGAGTACCGGCCTGAGCCGCAGCCCAAGCCGCGCGACGAATACCGGCCTCAACCGCAGCCCAAGCCGCGCGAGGAGCCACGGCCGCAGCCGAAACCCCGCGAGGAGTCCAAGCCGCAGCCGCCGCCTGAGCGCAAGTCCGAGCCGCGGCCCGAGTCCAAGCCGCAAAGTCCGAAGCAGGACGACAAGGACAACCGTCGCTGACACGGACGTAACAAAAAACGAGAGCATCCGAATTGTCTTCGGATGCTTTTCTTTTCCCAAATCACGCCTCAATGCGCTTGCGGTCTTTCATCAGACGCCTCACGGCGTGAGCCATTTTGATTCCAACTCGCCGTTCGCGTGCCAGCGGAATACCGATCGACGATGGCCGCGGACGTCAAGTTCCATGCAGTCGATCTCATCGATCGATGATCGAACGACGACGAAGTTCCCGCGGCCGGACTCGCTTTCGTCGCGTGTGGGCTTCCGGTCGATTAGGTCCGCGGGCAATCCGGAGGTCGGCTTGCGGCTCGGAAGCGACGGTGTCTCACCGAGATAGCATCGTCGTGAAAAGACGTCGGTTGCCGCCCATTGCTCGCCGTGAAGGTCGCCGTCGGCCAGGATCTCGGCCGTGCCGCTGATCCGTAACTGAAGCCCCTCGGCCGGGTTGTAGAACAGCCAGGAAACGGTCGGATTCGCTCTGATCTGGGCGATCTTCGGAGCGCCGGCGTGCGAATGGAACGCGAGCGCCGGGGGCTTCCGCCAGAACCGCCGAAGCACCACCGTCCGCAAGTGCGGCACGCCGTCTTCCGCCGTCGCAAAGACTGGCAGGTGAAACGGATGGTCGCGGTCGAGAGTGCCGAGATCCAGATTCTTCCAGATCAGTTTCAGGATCTCGCCGTGCGATACTCGCTTTTCCCAAATGCTGTTGATCGGAGTCATCTCCTTCCGAAGTTCTATCCCTTGAGTTTCGCGATGATCGCGCTCGCGAATTCGGCGGTCGACGCCGAGCCGCCGAGGTCCTTGGTCCTTACCTCGCCCTCCGCGAAAACATCCATCATCGCCTTTTCCGCGCGCGCCGCGGCGTCGTACTCGCCGATGTGCCGGAGCATCATCAGGCCCGACATTATCACTGCGGTCGGGTTCGCGATCCCCTGCCCGGCGATGTCCGGCGCCGAACCGTGGACGGCCTCGAAAACCGCACCCAGTTCGCCGATGTTCGCTCCGGGCGCAAGCCCGAGCCCGCCGATCAGGCCGGCGCAAAGATCGGACACGATATCGCCGTAGAGGTTCTCGAGCACCATCACTTCGAACTGCTCGGGCCGCATCACGAGCTGCATACAGGCGTTGTCGATGATCTTGTCGTCGGCCTCGATCTCGGGAAACTCGGCGGCGACGCGCCGGAAGCAATCGAGAAAGAGACCGTCCGAAAGCTTCATGATGTTCGCCTTGTGCATCGCGGTCACCTTCTTGCGGCCGTTAGCCTGGGCAAACTCGAAGGCATAATGAGCGATGCGCGTCGAGGCTTTTTCGGTGATGATCTTGAGCGATTCGACGACGCCGGGGACGACGACGTGCTCCAGCCCGGCGTATAGATCTTCCGTGTTCTCGCGGATGATCACGAGATCGAGTTCCGGATACCTGCAAGGCACGTTCGGCAACGCCTTGACCGGCCGGACGTTGGCGTAGAGATCGAGCGCCTTGCGGAGCCCGACGTTGACAGAGGTAAAACCTTTCCCGATCGGCGTCGCGAGCGGGCCCTTGAGCGCGACCTTGTTTCGCTTGATCGACTCGATCGTCACCTCGGGGATCGTCGTTCCAAATTTCTCGAGCGCTTGCGCGCCGATGATCTGGGTTTCCCACTCGATTTCGGCGCCCGAGGCTTCAATTATCCTCACCGCCGCCGCGATGATCTCCGGTCCGATCCCGTCTCCGGGAATCAGCGTAATTGTGTGTTTTGCCATTGGTTGAGTTCCATCCACGGCCGATTCGACCGTGTCTATAAATGATATAGCAAAAATTCCCGAACGGCTAAATGCAGCCCTGCCGCGGCGGATGTTAGAATCTGCTTCATATGGTTCGGGAAATCGGACAGGATGTCCTCGTCGTTGGAGCCGGCGTGATCGGCCTTGCGATCGCGCGTGAATTGACCCGGCGGGGAGTTAAACGAGTGACCGTCATTGATCGCGGCATCGCCGGGAACGAGGCCTCGTACGCCGCCGGCGGAATGCTCGCGGTTCAGGCCGAGACCGACGAGGCGAACGCGTTTTTCGATCTCTGCCGCGCGTCGCGCGACGCCTATCCGGATTTCGCCGCCGAACTCGAATCCGAAACCGGGATCGATATCGAGCTCGACCGCGCCGGGACGTTGTACCTGGCGTTCAACGAGTCTGACTCAAGGGAGATCCGCCACCGCTTCGACTGGCAACGAAGCGCCGGTTTGAATGTCGAGCTTCTGCCGGCCGTCGAGATCCGCCGGATCGAGCCGTTCGTCTCACCCGACGTGCGGGAAGGCCTGATCTTCCCGGACGACTGGCAGGTCGAGAACCGGAGGCTGATTGCCGCGCTGACGCGGAGCCTTTCGCTCGCGGGCGTTTCTCTGATCGAAAACTGCGAATGCGAACGGCTGATCGAGAAGAATGGCCGGATAATCGGCGTCGAGACCGCCGCCGGGAAGCTGTATGCGCATCGAACAATTCTTGCAGCCGGCGCGTGGACATCCCTGATCGGCGGCGACGGCATCGAATGTCCCGTTGTGAAGCCGATTCGCGGACAGATCTTCGGATTTCAAACCGCGAAGCGGCTCTTCTCGAGAGTTATTTACAGTCCGCGCGGCTACATTATTCCGCGCTCCGACGGGCGCATCATCGCCGGGGCGACAGTCGAGGACGCCGGGTTTGAAAAAGGGATCACCGCGGCCGGCGAGGATTTCGTGTGCCGTTCCGCATTCGAGATCTCGCCGTCGCTTTCGGGCCTGACGGTTTCCGAGCGCATCTCAGGGCTTCGTCCGAAGGCCGCCGACGGATTGCCCGTGATCGGGAGATTTCCACAGGTGGAAAACCTCTTCATCGCGACGGCCCATTATCGCAACGGCATTCTGCTGGCGCCGATCACGGCGCGGCTGATGGCGGATCTTCTGATCGACGGAATGGAGCCGGACGGCTTCGGGCCGGAGCGGTTCGAGACTCGACGGAGTTAAGGTTGATGCGGAAACTTCTACTGATCCTGATCTTTTCGATCGCCGCCGCGGCCCAATCGGGGCGTGTCGCGACCGATCCCGCAAAAGACGATCCGCCGGGCCCGCGTCAGCCGGACGCCGAGACGCTTTACGAAGAGGCGAAATCCTACGAACTCAAGAAACTCAAGGAGTTCGAAGCGAAGAAGCTGCCTTACAGCGTGACGCTGCACCGGGAATTGTTGCTTGAGCAGAAGGCCCTTGCGGCGAAGAACGCGGCGATGCTCGCCGCGCGCAAAGATCTTACGCCCGCCGACAATTACTTTCTTGGAATGCTTCAATGGCTTGCGCGGAACCCCGACGCGGCCGACTCGGCGCTCCGGATCTTCGTCGCTTCCGAGAAACCGGAAGTCAGGAAACTCCAAACGGCGCGTCACGTGCTCGTGATCGTCGCGGCGCGTCGATCCGACTTCGACGAATCGGAGAAGATGCTCGCGGCGTATCTCGCGACCGGACCGATGGATCTGACGGAACGGATCCGGATGGAATCCGAGCTCGCCGAGTCCTACCGCGCGGTCCGCGAATTTTCAAAGGCCGCGCCGCACGCCGAGGAGGCGTACCGGGCGGCGAAGGCGAATTTCCAGACGCGTTCGTCGCGCGCGCTCGCGCTCCAGGACCTGCACGACTTTGCCTCGCTCACGTTTCGGATCTATCAGGAAGCCGGCGAAACATCGAAGGCCGAGCAATCGCTTGAAGAAATCCGCAAGACCGCCGTCTTTGTCGAATCGACGGCGATCTATTACTGGGCGGTCGATCAAATGATCAAGCTTCTCGCCGAGACCGGTCGCGTGACGCAGGCGCTGGAATACTTTCAAAAGTCTCTGAAGGACGCTGTTGCCGATTTTCGCGACAAGCAGTGGAAGGATGATATCCTGCGGCGGCTCAGCCGGCGGACGAAACACTATGCTCTGCTTGGCCAGCCGGCGCCCGAGCTCGCAAGCGTCGCACAGTTCCTGCCGGGCGAAACGAAGACGCTCGTCGATCTGCGAGGCAAGGTCGTGCTGCTCGATTTCTGGGCGACTTGGTGCGGACCGTGCTACGCGGCATTTCCACTGCTGGCCGAATGGCACGAGGAACTTTCGGCCGATGGGCTCGTCGTACTGGGCGTGACCAGGTTCTACGGGCTGGCCGACGGGGAAAAGGCCGACGAGAAGGCGGAGATCGCCTATCTCACCGAGTTTAAGAAGAAAGAGAATCTGCCGTATGATTTCGTTGTCGGCAAAGACGTCACGAATCAGATCAGCTATGACGCGCTTTCGTTGCCGACGACGGTTCTGATCGATCGCCGCGGCATCGTCCGCTACATCGAGACCGGCACCGGCAAGGAAAACGAACTTGAACGGATGATGCGCAAGCTGCTTGCCGAAAAACCCTGAGGCAACCATAAGATGTCAAAGTCAACCGAGAATTTTTACGATCGGATCGCCGATATTCACAGCCTGGCGATGAAACTAAACGGCTATCGCAGATCTGTCGCGCGCTACCTCCTTTCGCTCGATCTCGCGATCGATCACGATTCGCTGGTGCTCGACGCCGGAAGCGGGACCGGGATCGTGACCCTGGGTTTCCAAAGCGCGGGCTTCCGGCCCAAGAAAACCGTCGCGCTCGACCTTTCGTTGAATTCCCTGAAGATCTCGCGCGATCAGTTCCGAAAGGACCGCCGGACGAACGCGCGGAACATCGCGCCGATCCAGGGCAACGTTCTCGCGCTCCCCTTCGCCGACGCGACCTTCGATCTCGTTCTCTCTTGCGGCGTGCTCGAATACGTTCCGCTCGAAGACGGTCTGCGCGAGATGGCCCGCGTGATGAAATCCGGAGCGAAACTGGTGTTCATTCCGGTCAAGCCTTCGCTCGTCGGCTCGGTCCTTGAGATCCTCTACAAATTCAAGACGCACCCGCCCGAAGAGGTCGAGAGTATCGCGGCCAAGTACTTCGACATCGAGGGAAACCACAAGTTCCCGATCACCGAACCGATCGGCTGGTCAAAGAACATCTTCCTGCTCCAGAAGAAATAGCGAGAGGTTTCATCGTTTGCGATCGGTCGGAACAGCCCGGTTGAATCACCGGGCGTTCTTCCAGGTCGCGACGACTGCCTCGAGCTCGCGGTCGGAAATGTTCTCGAGCCGCAGTATCCAAGTCGCCGCCGATGTCGGCTTGTCGTAGTAGATCGATCGGAACCATGCGCCCGATTCCGGCGAGCGCCCGAGGTTTTTCCCGACAATCGCGCCTTTTTCATCGACCAGCGTCGCCGAAACGTCCGGCGCGGCCATGAACGTCAACCCGAAATTGGTCGCCGCGGCGATCGGGACTTCGATCTCGATCGTCTGTTTCGGCGCGAGTTTGACGATTTTCGAGAAATCGATATCGTCTGATCCGAAGGCCGTCGCCATTCCGTCGATAGGCTCATCGACGAACGCCGCGCTCGGCCCGCGCGAGACCGGCGAGGACGGTTGGCTTCCCGCACCTGACGGGATCTCGACGGCCGGATTGTGATCGCCGCGCGGCCCGACCGCGAGGCGCGGCTTGACGAAGTTCGAGAAGTCGGCCGTCCCCGTCAGGTCGGTGTGGATGCTCGACGATTCGGCGTTGTCGGCGATCGTCCATTTCGCCGACGGCACAGGGACGACGCCGTCGTTCCAAACGATCGTCTTGCACATCGTCGGCATCGGATTTCCGGCGAGCACCGAAAACTTCACGCCCTTGCGCTGCGCGATCACGCGGTTGAAGTTCGCGACGTAATCCTGCCGTAGCTGCCGAACGGCCTCGACGCTCTTTCCGAGTCCTTCGAAGACGATGTTCATCACGTCGGCGCACGGGCTTCCCATATTCGGCGTCCCCAGCATCACCAGATGCGAGACCGGCGGACGGAAATCGCCGGCGTCCTTCGGCATTATCTGATCGATGAAATAGCGCGAGATCAAACCGCCCATCGAATGGGCGACGATATCGACGTGCCACGCGTTGCGGTCCTCGCGTGCGTAGCGCACGTAACGCTCGAGCTCGCGGGCGTTCTCGGCGATCGAGTTCGTGGGCTCGGTCGAAAGAAACTCGCCTCCGGTGTTCATCCGGCCTTTTTCAGGCTTTTCACCGACCGGAAACGCTTTCCAATCGTAACTGTGCGATGTCGTCAGGATGTTCTGCCAGCTTTCCCACGCCTTCCAGCTGCTCCAGAGTCCGTGAACGAGCACCAGCGGCTTGGGTGCTATCTTGACGTTCTTCGTCAGTTCGTCGCCGAGTTTGTTGTTTTCCCAAAGCTCGGCCTTGACGCGCTGGACGAGCCGCGGGCGACCGTCGTCATACCAGGCGAAACCCGAGGTGTCCCAGAGCATCTCGACCTCTCGTTCCTCGCCCGGGTCGAGCCGGACACTGATCAGGTTTTCGGTCAGCGGGTAATCGGAACGCGCTCCGTCCCATTTGTCACCCTTGTAGGTTTCCTTGAACTTGATCTCGGCGTATTTCGATTCGCCCGACGTGTTCAGCACTTTCGCTTTCACTTTGACCCAATTCCCGTCGACCGTTCCGGTTTGTTCGACGATCTCCTGCCAGTCGTTCCAGTTCGGGAACTTCATATGCTCGAACTTGAGGTCGGTTATGCGGAGCGCGGCGCCGCATCGCTGCAGGTTCCAGCTGATCGTTTCGGTGACCCCGAGATTCGTCTGCGAGTAGGATCCTGAAATGCGGTTGGGATCGCTCGGATTGACCCGATGCGAGCCGTCGGTCGAGAGCGAATTGCCGTCGACCGTGGTGGGCGTTGACGGCAGCATCGTATTCTTGCCTTCTTTCGGCGTGCATTGGCCGCTGAAGACGGCTGTCTCCGATCCTGAAAGCGCTCCGCTGATCTGCGGCAGTCCGACGCTGACGCTGTACGATCCGTCATCGTTCATTCCGACCGAGACGCTCGCCTCGACGCCGCCGGCGTTCGCGGTCGCTTCGCTGCGGCTTGTGAATTCGCCGGTCATCGTTTTCCACGTCTTGCCACGATCGCACGAGTTCTGCTCTTCGGCGCTGTTCTTCTCGATCGACGAGAAGGAATGGCTGATCGACGCGCGGCCGATGCTTGAACCGTTCCGTTCCGGCGATTCGAGGACCGCGACCGAGGCTTTGTAGTCGTATTTCATCCGCCAGTCGCGGGTGTCCTTGCCGCGGCCCGAAACGCGCGGAATGACCTTGTTGTCGCTCATCTGCTGCGTCCGCGAATAGGTGATGGTACCGGTCCACGCGCCCGAACATTTCTGGGCGGCCGGCTTTGCAGCGGCCTGCCGGCGCGTCTGGGCCGACGCGGACAACGCCGGGAACATAACGGAAAGCAAAACGAGAAAGGCGACAACTGGCTGAATCTGTTTTAATCGCATAATCGAAAAAAGCACGCTCCATCAAACAAACGCGCAATCCGGTTACGAAAGGGATCAATCGAAGTTCGACTGACGTTTGCGTTCAGTATTGTCGCCCGCGAATCCGCGCGAAAGGCAGGAAAACGGTCGGAACCCCTTTTCGCGCTTTTCGTGCATTTCGCGGGCAAGATCTCCGGCTGCGAACAGCTCGACCGAGCGCCGCCGACCGATCGCTCCCGCGATCGGGCCCCCTTACTTCGTGCGGGGTTCCGCATCTGGGAATAGGATTTTGGGATTTGGGATTGCGGATTTGGGAATTTGCGATTGAATTCGCTCTCCCGAATCCCGAATCCCGAATCCCGAATCCCGAATCCCAAATCCCACATCCCAAATGCATTCCGCCATTATTTTCGGTTCACGTGACAATTGTCACAATCGACCGCGGACCGGCTCACGTAGAATTGACGTTACGAGGTTCGCACGAAGAATGACTTTGCTTAAAACAGACCTGACAACGCAGACAGATCTGCAGAAACACGGGACGGGAACCGGTCCGACTCGCACCAAGCGACCCGTCTATGTCGATTTTTTCCCGCCGTGCAACAATGCGTGCCCGGCCGGAGAGAACATCCAGTCGTGGCTCGCGTATGCGCAGGCCGGAAACTATTTTGAGGCCTGGAAACGCCTGACCGAAGAAAATCCGTTGCCCGCGGTTCACGGACGCGTCTGCTACCATCCGTGCGAAACGGCCTGCAACCGCGGCGCGCTCGACAGTTCGGTCAGCATCCACGCTGTCGAACGTTTTCTCGGGGATCTTGCGATCGAAAAGGATTGGCAGTTCGCGAAACCGGCGCGGCAGACGAACAAGCGCATCCTTGTCATCGGCGCCGGTCCGAGCGGGCTTTCCGCGGCATATCATCTGGCGCGACTTGGGCACTCGGTCAGCATCTACGAGGCCGGGCCGCTCGCGGGCGGAATGATGAACTTCGGGATTCCCGCCTATCGCCTGCCGCGAAACGTTCTGCAGGCCGAGATCGCGCGGATCGCGGAACTTGGCGTCGAGATCAAGCTGAACTACAAGGTCGACGACGTCATTGCCGAAAAGAACGAAGGCGGCTTTGACGCGGTCTTCATCGCGATCGGCGCGCATATCGGCAAGAAGACGGCGATCCCGGCGCGCGATGCCGAAAAGATCCTGGACGCGGTCTCGTTCCTCAAGGATGTCGAACTGGGCGTCCAACCGCACATCGGGCGTCGCGTCGCGATCTACGGCGGCGGAAACACCGCGATGGACGCGGCCCGGACGGCGAGGCGGCTCGGCGCGGAAGAAGCGCTGATTATCTACCGCCGTGACCGCGAGCATATGCCGGCGCACGATTTCGAGGCCGACCAGGCGCTCAGCGAAGGCGTCAAGATCCATTGGCTGCGGACGATCAAGAATGTCGATTCGGCATCGATGACGGTCGAGAAGATGGAGGTCGTCGACGGCCGGCCGGTTCCGACGGGCGAATTCGAAACGCTGGAGGCGGACTCGTTGATCCTCGCGCTGGGGCAGGATACCGAAACCGATTTCCTCAAGGGAATTCCGGGCATCGAGTTCAAGGACGACGACACGGTGATCGTCGATGCGAATATGATGACCGGTGCCGAAGGGATCTTCGCCGGCGGCGATATGGTCCCGAGCGAGCGGACGGTGACGATCGCGACCGGTCACGGGAAAAAGGCGGCCCGCAATATCGACGCCTGGCTTCGCGGGATCGGTTTCGAAAAGGCGCCGAACAACCCGCTTATCCCGTTCGACAAACTGCACGTCTGGTATCGTACGATCGCCCCGCCGAAACCTCAGACATATCTCGAACCCGAGATCGCGACCGCTGGCTTCGACGAGATCGTCGCGGGCTACACGACGGACGAGGCACGTTACGAGGCGCAACGCTGCCTTTCGTGCGGCAACTGTTTCGAATGCGACGGCTGCTTCGGCGCCTGCCCGGAGGACGCGATCATCAAGCTCGGCAAGGGCAAACGTTACAAATTCAACTACAACCACTGCACCGGTTGCGGAACGTGCTTTGAACAATGCCCGTGCCACGCCATCGACATGGTCCCGGAAACGGCAGAGGTCGGAAAGTAGGGAATCGACGTAGACGGTAGACGGAAGGCGGGGTCGTTTGACCTCTCAAATCAATGGAATCAATCGCAAACAACAAAGAGCAAATCGCAAATCAAAACGTCGTCACCCTTGACGGAAACGAAGCGGCGGCCCACGTCGCTTACCGCGTGAACGAAGTTTGCGCGATCTACCCGATCACGCCGTCTTCGGCGATGGCGGAATTTGCCGACGAATGGTCGGCGAAAGGGACGACCAATATCTGGGGGAATGTCCCCGAAGTGATCGAGATGCAGAGCGAGGGCGGCGCCGCCGGAACCGTTCACGGGGCGCTTCAGACCGGTTCGCTGACGACGACCTTCACGGCTTCGCAGGGCCTGATGCTGATGCTGCCGAACATGTACAAGATCGCCGGCGAACTGACGTCGGCCGTCTTTCACGTCGCGGCCCGGTCGCTCGCCGCGCAGGCGCTTTCCATTTTTGGGGATCACCAGGATGTGATGGCTGCCCGGACGACGGGTTTTGCGATGCTCTCGTCGGCAAGCGTTCAGGAAGCGCACGATTTGGCGCTGATCGCGCAGGCCGCGACGCTCCGCGCGCGAATCCCGTTCGTGCATTTCTTTGACGGATTCCGGACCTCGCACGAGGTCAACAAGATCAGTTTTCTTTCCGACGGCCAGATCCGCGCGATGATCGACGACAATCTCGTGATCACGCACCGGATGCGCGGATTGAATCCTGACAGGCCGTTCATTCGCGGCACGGCGCAGAATCCGGATGTCTATTTTCAAGGCCGCGAGACGGTCAATCCGTATTATGCGGCGGTTCCCGGGATCGTTCGCGAAGAGATGCGCAAGTTTGGCGAGATTACCGGGCGCAATTACGCGCCGGTACGGTATTTCGGCGACCCCAACGCGCAGCGGGTGATCGTTCTGATGGGGTCCGGCGTTGAGACCGCGTCGGAAACGGCCGAATTCCTGGCGCGGGCCGGCGAACGGACGGGCGTCATTCAGATCTCGCTTTTCAGGCCGTTTCCGAAAGAGGATTTCATCGACGCGCTGCCGGCCTCGACGCGCCGGATCGCCGTTCTCGACCGTACGAAGGAACCGGGCGCGACCGGCGAGCCGCTTTATCAGGACGTCCTCGTGACATTCATCGAAGCGTTGTCGTCCGGCCGGATCAACGGAATGCCGAAGGTCGTCGGCGGACGTTACGGTCTCTCTTCGAAGGAGTTCACGCCGGCGATGGTCAAGGCGGTCTTCGACAATCTTTCCGCCGACGATCCGAAGAATCACTTCACGGTCGGCATCAACGACGACGTTTCAGGCACGAGCCTCGATTTCGACCCGACGTTCAAACTCGACGAATCCGGTTGGACGCAGGCGCTGTTCTTCGGGCTCGGGGCCGACGGCACGGTCGGCGCGAACAAGAACTCGATCAAGATCATCGGCGAGAACACGGATCTGTACGCTCAAGGCTATTTCGTTTACGACTCGAAGAAATCCGGCGCCAAGACCGTGTCGCACCTGCGGTTCGGAAAGAACCGGATCCGCGCGCCGTATCTTATCGAAAAAGCCGATTTCATTGCCTGCCATCAGTTCAACTTCGTCGACAAGGAAGAGATGCTCGCGTTCGCCAAGGACGGCGCGACGTTCCTTCTAAACTCGCCGTTCGGCAAGGACGAGGTTTGGGACCATCTGCCCTCCCGCGTGCAGCAGGCGATCATTGAGAAGAAGATCAGGCTCTTCGTGATCGATGCCACGGACGTCGCCCGCAAGACGGGCATGGCCGGCCGCATCAACACGATAATGCAGACCTGCTTCTTCGAGCTTTCGGGCGTTCTGCCGCCGGAAGAGGCGATCGCCGAGATCAAGCACGCGATCGAGAAGACCTATTTCAAGAAAGGACGGGCCGTTATCGAGAAGAACTTCGTGGCGGTCGATCAAACGATCGAGAATCTGTTCGAGGTCGAGATTCCGAAACAGGTCACTTCGCGGCGCGAACTTCCGGTTCTGATCCCGGAACGCGCGCCGGATTTCGTCAAGAACGTCACGCGGATGATGATCGAGGGCCGGGGCGATCAGATCCCGGTGAGCCTGATGCCGACCGACGGAACATATCCGAACGGAACGGCGAAATGGGAAAAGCGCAACGTTTCGGACCGGATCGCGGTATGGGAACCAGACGCGTGCATCCAGTGCGGAAACTGCGGCTTCATCTGCCCGCACAGCGTTATCCGCGCGAAGTTCTTCCATCGCGACCATTTGAAGGATGCGCCCGACGGATTCAAATCGGCGCCGATCAATGCCCGTGGCTTCCCTGAGACGAAGTTTGCGCTCGAGGTTTACGTCGAGGACTGCACCGGCTGCACTCTATGTCACGAGGCGTGCCCGGTAACGGACCGATCGGATCCGAACCGGCGCGCGATCAACCTCGGCGACAAACCGAAGGATCTCGGGCCGGAACGCGACAAGATAGCCTTCTTCGAATCGCTGCCGGTCAACGAGAAGCCGACCGTCAACTATTCGACGGTTCACGGCGTGCAGTTCCTTGAACCGTATTTCGAATTTTCGGGCGCCTGCGCCGGATGCGGCGAGACGCCTTACATCAAGGTCTTGACGCAACTTTTCGGCGATCGATTGATCGTCGCGAACGCGACCGGCTGTTCGTCGATCTACGGCGGCAACTTGCCGACCACTCCCTGGACCTCGAATTCGAAGGGGCAAGGCCCGGCGTGGTCGAACTCGCTGTTCGAAGACAATGCCGAATTCGGGCTCGGAATGCGTCTCACGGCTGACAAACAGATCGAAACGGCGCACCATTTGCTTGAGAAACTCAGGCCCGCGCTCGGCGACGAGGCGGTCAATGAACTGCAGAAGGCGCCGCAGGTTCTCGAGAGCGAGATAGAGGCGCAGCGACGCCGGGTCGCGGCGCTGAAGGAACGGCTCGTCGAGATCGGATCGCTCGACGCCAAACTCCTGTTGTCCGTGGCCGATCAATTGGTGCGCCGCAGCGTCTGGCTGATCGGCGGCGACGGCTGGGCCTACGACATCGGCTCCGGCGGGCTCGACCACGCGCTCGCGAGCGGCCGCAACATCAACGTTTTGGTTCTCGACACCGAGGTCTATTCGAACACCGGCGGGCAGATGTCGAAGGCGACGCCGACGGCGGCGTCGGCGAAGTTCGCCGCCGCCGGCAAACGGGTCGGCAAGAAGGATCTGGCGATGCAGGCGATCTCTTACGGTAACGTCTACGTCGCGCAGGTCGCGATGGGAGCGAATCCGCAGCAGACATTGCTGGCCCTGCGACAGGCGGAAGCGTACAACGGCCCTTCGCTCGTGCTGGCGTACAGTCATTGCATCGCGCACGGGATCGATATGGAGAAAGGCCTTCGCCAGCAGAAACTCGCGGTATCGAGCGGATATTTCCCGCTGATCCGGTACAACCCGGAACTGCGCAAATCCGATCAGAATCCTTTCGTGCTCGATTCGCCGAAGCCTACCATCAAGCTTCGCGATTACGCGTACAATGAGCTTCGGTACAAGGTTTTGACGCAGACCGCGCCGCAGGATGCGGAGCGGTTGATGAATCTGGCGCAGGAGATCGTTGATCTGCGCTGGAAAACGTACGAGGAGATGGCCGGATTCGGCGCAAGCCACTTCCAGCCAACCTTTTGATTTGGGATTGGGGAATTCGGATTTGGGATTGGGTTCCGTTCCCCGACAAAAGGCCTTGATTATTTGGACGGACTGCCGGACGGAAGAATCCGAAATCCGAAATCCAACATCCGAAATCGAATGTCTGATCTATCAACAACTTACATGGGCTTGAGCCTGCGGTCGCCATTGGTCGTCTCTTCGAATCCATTGTCGCAGAAGATCGACAACATCGTGGCGATGGAAGATGCCGGCGCCGGCGCGGTGATCCTTTTCTCGCTTTTCGAGGAACAGATACGCGCGGAAGCGGCGAATTTCGAGCGCGTTTACCAGACCGCGTCGAGCACGTTCGCCGAATCGTCCGACTTCTTTCCCGACCTCGACGAGTATCCGACGGGAACGGCCGGCTACCTCGAACTTATCCGCGAGGCGAAACAACGCGTCGATATCCCGATCATCGCGAGCCTCAACGGCATCACGCCCGAGGGCTGGATCGAGTACGCGCGCGAGATCGAGCAGGCCGGCGCCGACGGGCTCGAGATCAACGTTTATTTCATCCCGGCCGATCTGCGTCTGACGTCCGAAGAAGTCGAATGCCGCTATCTCGAGATCGTAAAGATGATTCGCGAGGCGGTGAATCTGCCGATCGCCGTAAAACTCAATCCGTACTTTTCATCGGTCGCGAACATGGCGCAGCGCCTGACCGACGGTGGTGCCGACGCGCTCGTGTTCTTCAACCGTTTCTACCAGCCCGATTTCGACATCAACGAACTCAAGGTCGTGCCCAACCTCAATCTGAGCGTCCCGGCGGAGATTCGTCTGCCGCTGCTCTGGATCGCCGTTCTTTACGGCCGGATCCCGGTTTCGCTGGCGGCGACGACCGGCGTCCACGGCGCCCGCGAGTTGATCAAGTACATCCTCGCCGGTGCCGATGTCGGAATGGTCGCCTCGGCACTTCTGAAACACGGAATCCCTTGGATACGCGACATCTTGACCGATCTCGAACTTTACATGCTCGACCAGCAGTTCGATGACGTCGCGTCTTTCAAGGGATTGATGAGCCAACTCCACGTGCCCGACCCGACGGCCTACGAGCGAAGCAATTACATCCAGATCATCGAGAACAAGGATTGGCGGTAGATGGGCATTTCGGATTTGGGACTGGGGATTGCGGATCGTTCCTGCCAGACCCACCGGCAAATCGTGTCAGAGCCGGGAGCGGCAGAGGCTTTGTCGAAACTCCGAATTGTCTTCGGCTTTATGAATTGCCACTAGCTTCAGAGGCTGTGTCAAAAGCTGTCCGTTGATTTTTCGGCAGTCGTTCAGGGCTGGGCTCCTGCCCAGCCGTTGAACGACTGAACGCTATCATCCGGGCTACGCCCGGATGCGCTAAACCCAAGCAATGCAGGGCGTTAGCTTAAACTTCGGCTAAAGCTGCATCTTTGCTATTACTGCTGTCCGTTCGTTGAAACGGACGGCAATTCACATAAATCCCCTTGGATACGCGTTTTGACACAGCCTCGGTAGCGACCGGCAAACACCCGAGTTGTTCTCGGCTAGATCTCGTGGCGGTTCGTCAGGGCCTTGTCCATCGTGACCTCGTCGACGAATTCGAGGTCGCTGCCGACGGGCATTCCCATTGCGATCCGCGTGACCTTGACACCGAGCGGTTTCAAGAGACGGGCGATGTAGGTCGCCGTCGCTTCACCTTCGGTCGTCGGGTTGGTGGCGACGATGACTTCCGTGACCTCGATGCCTTCATTGTTTTCGGGATTGAGGCGCGGAAGAAGATTGGCAAGCATCAATTCGTCGGGTCCGACGCCGCGGATCGGCGAAAGCGCGCCGTGGAGGATGTGGTACAACCCCTTGAATGAGCGGGTCTTCTCTATCGCCACGAGATTGAACGGTTCCTCGACGATACAGATCGAGGACCGGTCGCGGGTTGGCGAAGTGCAATAGAGACAGGGATTTACGTCGGTAAGATTGTTGCAAACACCGCAGAAGACGATGCGCTCTTTGACCTCGTGAAGCGCCTCGACAAAGCGCTCGACCTCGTCCTT
>CAZARD010000052.1:0-6371 GCA_964487505.1 uncultured Blastocatellaceae bacterium
CGCACGCTGAAACCTTACCAAATCCGCAATTGCTGGTTATTCCGACAGCCTCCCAAGATTTCAGATTCCAGGATTGCAGCGATTCCAGGGATTCCAGGGACTCCAGGTCCTCCAGGGCTTCTATGTTTCCACGGTTCCAAACATATCTTGAATATCTGGCCCGATGACTTGCCACTGGCTTCAATGGTTATGCCAAAATCCTTCAGGAGTTTGAGTTCATGCTTCAAGATCCAAGCGGCCTTTCTTCTAATGAATTGCCACTAGCTTCAGAGGCTGTGTCAAAAGGCGTCGGTTGATCTATCGGCAATCGTTAAGGGCTGGGCTCCTGCCCAGCCGTTGAAACGACTGAACGTTATCATCCGGGCCAACCCGGACGTGCCAAACTTAAGCAATCCAGGGCTTTAGCTCAATTTTCGGCTAAAGCCGCGATCTTTGCTCTTGCCGCTGTCCGTTCGTTGAAACGAACGGGAATTCAGAATAAATCGCCTTGGATACCCGTTTTGACACAGCCTCTGAAGCTAGTGGCAATTCATAAAGCCGGATACAAATCGGCGTTTTGACACGGCCTCTGAAGCCAGGGCAGGTCATTAGCCACCGAACTCCGCAACGCGGATTCGTCACTGCAAATCTTGCCGATTCCGCACGGAACAACATCCGAGACGGTGCGGTCAATCGCGCTTGAGATCATATTTCCCACAGGCTCCCGGCGTTTCAGGATCGGAACTCAGTTGGAACTGGATCTTTGAATCCTGGAATTTGCAATCCTGGAATCAGGTCCTTTGAAAAACCCGAACCACCGAACCTTCGTGTCCGGTTCGTGCTGCTTCGTGGATGAAAAACGCTGACATCCACGAAGCAGCACCAATGTGACACGAAGAAAACACTTCAGGCCACGATTCGTGGATTTCGGTGGAATCCTGTAAATGTGGATTCCGGCTTCCGGCTTCCGGATTCCAGATTCCAAGATTCCATATTCCAGATCGCGGTGACTTGGGTCCTCAAATCCGACCGTCTCCTAATCTTGAAATCCTGAATCTTATCTTGAATCTTGGAATCTGGAGTCCTGGAATCTGGAATCTTGAATCTGGAATCTGGAATCTGCAATCTGGAATTCCGCTCGACAGACTTTCGAGATTCCCTAACCCACAATCCGCCTCCAGCTGCAAGTTTGCGCCGGCGCGTTCGTTCCACTTTCAGAGTTGGCTTTGTCGAAAGCCGTTTTGAGAGCATAATTTAGGATGTAACCAACGCGGAAGATCACGCTCGCCCCGGTCTCGCGGGAGGGAAATTGAAATGAAAAACACAATCGCCTGGCTGTTGTTGTACGGAATCGTTCTCAACCTTTTTTCGCCGGTGATCCTGTCGGTCAACGCACAGGGTGTCCGCGGCAAGACCACGAACAATATGAATCAAGTTCTACCCGACGGGCTGCAGTTCCGGCTTTCGGAAGGCGTCGAAGGCGCCGAGAAGCGGGAAAAGCAGACGCTTCCGCCGACCGACCCGCTGGCTGCGGGCGATCGCGATTCGATCCTGAAACGGCTGCCCGACATCAAGTCCGATCCCGATGACCGGAAAGAGTTCAACAAGCGGCTCGGAACCTTGCCGGCGCCGAAGACCGGGAACAAGACCGAGGTCAAGTTTCCGGCGGCCGAACAGATCGCGCCGGACGTGAACAAGGCAAAACAGGCGCTCGAAGTGCTGAGATTCTCGCCCGAGGGCGAGGTCGAGCTCGCGCCCGATCTGTCGGTCACGTTCTCGCATCCGATGGTCGCCGTCACTTCGCAGGAAGAAGCGGCCAAGACCGTGCCCGTCGAACTGACGCCGAATGTCGAGGGCAACTGGCGCTGGCTCGGCACGAAGACGCTGATGTTCGACACGACGAAGCGCTTTCCGATGGCGACGAAGTTCACCGCCCGAGTCGCCGCCGGAACGAAGGCCGCGACCGGCCAGACGCTCCAGAAGGACGTGACGTGGACGTTCACGACGCCGCCGCCAACGGTCGAGCAGATGATCCCGCAGAACCAGGTGACCAGGCGCGACGCGCTGATGCTCGTCGTCTTTGATCAAGAGGTCAATCCAGAGGCGGTGCTGAAAACGATCCGCGTGACCGGCGCCGGAAAACCGCTCGCGATCAGGCTCGCGAGCGATGACGAGATCGCTAAGGACCCGGGCATTTCATACTACGCAAAAGCGGCGCAGCCGAAGCGATGGGTCGCGTTCCGCGCGATCACGAACGAGGGCCTTGCCGAGAACGCACTTCCGCCGGACGCCGCGATCTCGGTGACCGTTCAGAAGGGCACGCCGTCCGCCGAAGGGCCGTTGACGAGCGCCAAGGACCAGACGTTCGCGTTCCGCACGTACGGCGCGATGAAGTTCGTCGGCGGTTACTGCGGTTGGCAAGGAAACAAGAACTGTTCGCCGTTCGAGACCTGGTACGTCCAGTTCACGAACCCGATCGACCCGTCGAGCTTCCGCAAGGAACTGGTCAAGGTCGATCCCCCGGTCGATGGCCTCAACATCTATCCCGCCGGGAACTACATCTATTTTCAAGGCTACAAAAAGGGACGCACGAGCTACAAGGTCGCGGTCGACAACGCGATCAAGGACATTTACGGCCAGAATCTGACGGGCGCCGCGGCCGCGACGATCGCCGTCGGATCGGCGGAGCCGAATCTCTATTCGCAGGGCGGTCCGTTCGTCGTTCTCGATCCGACCGCGAAGCCCTCGTATTCGATCTACTCGACGAACCAGCCGTCGGTCCGCGTCCGGATCTGGGCCGTCTCGGTCCAGGATTGGGAAGCGTACCGGCAGTATATGCGCTACCAGTATTACGACGAGCAGAAGCGGCCGAAGGTTCCGGGCCGTCTGGTGGTCAACAAGGTCCAACAGATCGAGACCAAGGCGGACGAGATGGTCGAGACGCGGATCGACGTATCCGAAGCGCTGAGCGGTGGATTCGGGAGCGCGATCATCGAGATCGAGCCGACCGTCCGGCGCGACAAATACGACCGGACGAAGATCACGGCCTGGGTCCAGGCGACGCAGATCGGCCTCGACGCGTTCGTCGACAATGAGGAACTCGTCGGGTTCGTGACCGACCTCAAGTCGGGCAAGCCGCTTTCGGGGGTCGAGCTTTCGATCTGGCCGAACGGCAAGACGCCGACCGGAGTGTCCGAGAATCAGACTGAATCCTCTTCGACGAAGAGCTGGTGGGATTGGCTCTGGAGCTGGGGAAGCAGCGAAAGCGAGTCAAAAGAGGTCGAGTCGGTCGATGAGAACGGCAACGTCGCCGAGACCGAGACCATTCTTCCCGCGACCGGTCCCCAGACCGGCGAGAACGGGATCCTGCGACTGCCTTTGCCTGACGGAGCTTCCGAAAAGGCAGCAAACATCCTGATCGCGAAACGGGGCCGGGACGTCGCGTTCATGCCCGAGAACTCCGAGTACTATTGGAGCGATTACGGAAGCTGGTACAAGAAGCCGTATTCCGATACGCTGACGTGGTTCGTTTTCGACGACCGCAAGATGTACCGTCCCAAGGAAGAGGTTTCGATCAAGGGTTACATAAGGTTTTACGAAGGCGGCAAACTCGGCGACATACAGGCGCTCGGCGACCGCGCGGGCGGCGGCGTGACGTACGTCGTGCGCGACGCGCGAGGCAACGAGATCACGAAGGGATCGGCCGAAGTGAATATGTTCGGCGCCTTCGATTTCAAGTTCAAGCTGACCGACAATATGAACCTCGGCGCCGGCTCGATCGAATTGCGCACGGCCGGCGGAGCGTACAGTCATTACCATCAGTTCCAGGTGCAAGAATTCCGGCGACCGGAATTCGAGGTCAAGGCAAAGGTCGAATCCGAAGCCCCGCATTTCGTCAAAGGGAACGCGATGCTCGGCGTCGAGGCGAAGTACTACGCCGGCGGCGGACTCGGCAACGCCGAAACGAACTGGGTCGTGACGGCAACGCCGACGAGCTACACGCCGCCTAACCGCGGAGACTACACTTTCGGCACGTGGATTCCTTGGTGGCGGTCCTATTCGAGCTACGATTTCGACGGCGGCTACCGCCCGTACGGCCAATCGACGACCCAGTACTTCAAGGGGGTCACCGACGGCGCCGGCAAGCATCTGCTAAAGATCGATTTCGAATCGGTCAACCCGCCGCGGCCGTACACGGTGTCGGCATCGGTCTCGGTGCAGGACGTCAACCGCCAGACCTGGTCGAGTTCGACGAGCCTGATGGTCCATCCGGCCGATCTATACGTCGGCATCAAGACGCCCCGAACGTTCGTCCAGAAGGGCGAGAAGATGTCGGTCGAGTCGATCGTTACCGATCTTGACGGCAACCTCGTCGCGAACCGCGACGTCGAGCTCAAGGCCGTGCTCAAGGATTGGGCTTTCGAGAAGGGAAGTTGGATCGAAAAGGTGATCGACGAGCAGACCTGCGCGGCCAAATCGCTTGCAGACAAGGGCCAGACCTGTGAATTCGTCGCCAAGGCCGGCGGTCAATACAAGATCTCGGCCCGCGTGATGGACGACAAAGAACGCTGGAACGAGAGCGAGTTCACGGTTTGGGTTCCGGGCGGCAAGACCCCGCCGAAGCGCACTGTCGAACAGGAAGTGGCGCAGCTGATCCCGAACAAGAAGGATTACAAGGCCGGCGAAACTGCCGAACTGCTCGTAATATCGCCGTTCGCCCAGGCCGAGGGCGTTCTGACGCTGCGCCGCGGAGGTTTGGTGAAGACCGAACGGTTCACCATCAAGGATTCGTCGATCACGCTCCGCGTCCCGCTCGAAGAAAAGTATCTGCCGAACATAATCGCGCAGGTCGACCTGGTCGGAGCCGCGCCGCGGCCGAACGACAAGGGCGAGATCGATGAAAAGCTCGCCAAGCGGCCGGCTTTCGCGAGCGGACAGATCAATCTGCAGATCTCGACCGAAACGCGGAAACTCAACGTCTCGGCCGAGCCTGAATCGGCGACGGTCGAGCCGGGCGGCGAGACGAAAGTGAACGTCGCCGTGACCGATTTCCGCGGCGAGCCGGTCGCCAATTCCGAGGTCGCGGTCGTCGTCGTCGATGAGAGCGTTCTCGCGCTTTCGGGCTACACGATCGCCGATCCGCTGGCCGCCTTCTACGGCCAGCGCGGCGACGGCGTCGCGGACTTCCATTTGCGGAAGGACATACTTCTCGCCAACCCGCTCGACGTTAAGGCCCAGCAGCCGCCCCAGACGCCGGTAATGGCGGGCGCGGCCAACGCAACGATGAGCCGCGCCGGCGGCGGGCGCGACGAGAACAAAAAGATGGCCCCGAAGCCGGCGGCCAAAATGGAGCGATCGGAAGAGGTGGCCGACATCGCCGCAACCGAACAGGAGGCGGAACCCAATTCTCCGATCAACCTGAGGACGAACTTCGACGCGCTCGCCGTATTCGCGCCGCGCGTCAAGACCGATTCGAACGGCAAGGCGACAGTCAATGTAAAACTGCCCGATAACCTGACGCGCTACCGCATCACGGCCGTTTCGGTCGACACCGGCAAGCGCTTCGGCAAGGGCGAATCGAACCTGACGGCCCGCCAGCCGCTGATGGTCCGTCCGTCGGCGCCGCGGTTCATGAACTTCGGTGACAAGATCGAATTGCCGGTCGTCGTCCAGAATCAGACCGACAAGGACATGGCGGTCGACGTCGCGGTCCGCGCGACGAACGCGACGCTGACCGAGGCTTCCGGCAAGCGCGTCCTCGTCAAGGCCAACGACCGGGCCGAGGTCCGATTCCCGGTCTCGACCGAAACCGCCGGGACCGCAAGGTTCCAGATCGCGGTGACCTCGGGCAAATGGTCCGACGCCGCCGAGATCAACCTTCCGGTCTGGACACCGGCGACAACCGAGGCCTTCGCGACCTACGGCACGACGGATCAGAACGGTGCGATATTCCAGCCCGTGCAGACGCCGGGTGACGTCTACCCGCAGTTCGGCGGGCTTGAAGTGACGACGAGCTCGACACAGCTTCAGGAACTGACCGACGCGTTCATCTATCTGTATCGCTATCAGTTCGAATGCTCGGAGCAGATCTCGTCGCGGATGATCTCGATCGCCGCGTTGCGCGACGTGCTTTCGGCGTTCAAGTCGAAGGATTTCCCGACCAAGGAAGCGCTGGACGCGAGCTACGCGAAGGATGTCGAGATCCTCAAGGGCCGTCAGCGCAGCGACGGCAGTTTCGGCCTCTGGTCACAGCGTCGCGAACGCTACGAGTATCCGTTCCTGACGGTGCACGTCGCCCATGCGCTCGCGCTGGCAAAGGCCAAGGGCTACAAGGTTCCGGACGGAATGCTCGACAAGACCAAGCCGTACCTGAAGGATATCGAGAAGCACTT
>CAZARD010000052.1:6471-28583 GCA_964487505.1 uncultured Blastocatellaceae bacterium
CGGACGGAATGCTCGACAAGACCAAGCCGTACCTGAAGGATATCGAGAAGCACTTTGACGAATGGCACCGACGTTCGCCGCAGGTCCGATGGACGATCTCGGCCTACACGCTGTATGTCCGCGATCTGATGGGCGACAAGGACGTCGCGAAGGCGAAGGCGTTGCTCAAGGAAGCGACGCTCGAAAAACTCCCGTTCGAGGCGATCGGCTGGATACTGTCGGTCCTGGCAAATGACAAGACCTCGGCGGTGGAGATCGAGGCGATCAAGCGTTTCCTGATGAACCGCACGACCGAAACGGCCGCGACGGCGAACTTCGTCACCGATTACGGCGACGGCGCGTGGCTGATAATGTACTCGAACCGTCGTGCCGACGGAGTCTTGCTCGAAGCCTTGCTGAAGGCCGATCCGAAGCTCGACCTGATCCCGAAACTCGTCCGCGGCCTGCTCGACCACCGGACCAAGGGCGCTTGGTCGAACACGCAGGAGAACGTCTTCATCCTGCTCGCGCTCGACAAGTACTTCAATACCTACGAGAAGGTCACGCCCGACTTTGTCGCCAAGGTCTGGCTCGGCAACGCCTACGCGGGCGAGCAGGTCTTCAAGGGGCGCTCGGTCGATTCGAACCTGGTGAACATCCCGATGTCGTACCTCGTCGAACAGGGCGGAACGTCGAACCTGATCCTCGACAAACAGGGAGCGGGACGCATCTACTACCGTATCGGCATGAAGTACGCGCCGAAAAACCTGAAGCTCGCTCCGGCGGATTACGGGTTCACGGTTCTGCGCAAGTACGAGGCGGTCGACGATCCGACGGACGTCAAACAGAATCCGGACGGAAGCTGGACGATCAAGGCCGGCGCCCGTGTCCGTGTGCGGCTGACGATGGTCGCGCAGGCTAGGCGTTATCACGTCGCGCTCGTCGACAATCTGCCGGCCGGGCTCGAGATCCTGAACCCGGCGCTGGCGACGACCGAATCGATCCCGGGCGATTCCGGGAACACGTCGGTCGTTGAATACGGTTCTCGGAGTTACGGCCGCGGATACTACTGGTGGCGGCAGTATTGGTTCGAGCACCAGAATTTCCGCGACGAGCGCGCCGAGGCCTTTGCTTCGCTGCTGTGGGAAGGCGTCTACAACTACAGCTACGTCGCGAGAGCAACGACTCCGGGCCAGTTCGTCGTCCCGCCGGCCAAGGCCGAGGAGATGTACCATCCGGAAACGTTCGGTAGAACCGGCACGGATTTCGTCAACGTAGAGTAAACAGGCATTCGGGAATCCCGAACCGGTGAAACACGCGTCCCCCCGGGATGCGTGTTTCACCGTCTCCGGACCGGATTCCCGCGCAACGCCGAGTTCCGCTCCCCTGCACAGGTCCCCGCGATTTGCCAATGGCGCCGTGACCGACCTTTCCGGGCTTACTCTCCAAATCGTTGAAACAACGGGGTTTTTTCCCAACGCCGAGATTGATGGAATCCGTCGAATCTCGCACGGAAACCGGTAACGGCGCGTGTGAAGGCAACGATTTCATGCCGGATTACGCATTTGAAGGATGCTGCCACGGATCTCACGAATTCCGCGAACAAAACACAGAATAAAATGTGAGAATTCGTGCGATCCGGTGCGAAAAGCGGTTAGTTAGGTCATCTTATCGCGTTTTTCTTGGGTTCATCCGCGATCCGATCGCAAATGGCGTTGGGATTATTGAATTGGATCAGCCTCGAAGAGGGCTGATGCGAAATCTACACCCCGGACTGAAGTCGAAAAATTGAAAACAATCCGTAAGTCGACAACCGAGGACTACTTATGGTTGGAAAGCGAATTTTGCTTGGACATTAGTGATTCAAGATTCAGGTCCTTTGAAAAACCCGAGCCACCGACCGTTCGTGTCCGGTTCGTGCTGCTTCGTGGGTGAAAAACGCTGACATCCACGAAGCAGCACCAAGGTGACACGAAGTACGCTTGAGGCCAAGATTTGTGGATTTCGTTGGAATACTGAAATGTGGATTGCAGTTTCAAGATATCCCAAATCCCAATTCCCAATTCCCAGATCCCAGATCCCAAACGGTCACAGTCCGCTTCTGACGATGTCGTGGAGCCTGAGCAGGCCGACGCATTTCGAGCCTTCGACGACGGGAAGGACCGAGATCTGCGACGGGCGGTTCTCCATCAGCCGGAGCGCGTCGTAGGCGAGCATTTCGGGCGCGGCGGTGATCGGGCCGGCGGTCATCATCTGCGCGGCGGTGAGCGTTGAAAGCGATTCCGGTTCGGTCCGCTCGATCGTCCGGCGCAGATCGCCGTCGGTGACGATCCCGAGCAGGTCCCCATCGGCGCCGACGACATTGACCGCTCCGAGCGCGTGTTTCGAGATCGCTTTCACCACCTCGAGCCATCCCGCGTCGGGCGCGACGTTCGGACTGTCGTGCATCAGGTCGGCGACCGTCAGCGTCAATCGTTTCCCCAAACGACCGGCCGGATGATTCTCGGCAAAGTCCTTTTCCGTCAGGCCCTTGGCCTCCATCAGCGTCATCGCGACCGCGTCGCCGACCGCGAGCGCGACGGTCGTGGACGCCGTCGGCGCGAGATTTAGCGGGCACGCTTCCTCGCTGACCGAGGCGTCGAGCGCGATGTCCGAGCGCCGCGCCAGCGTCGAATCCGTGTTGCCGACGATCGAGATCAGCGTCACGCCGCGATTTCTGACCGCCGGCAGGATCGTCAGGATCTCGTCCGTCTCGCCCGAGTTCGAAAGCGCGATGACGACATCGCCGTGCGATATCACGCCGAGGCTTCCGTGCAGCGCGTCGGACGGATGGACGAAGACCGCAACGGTTCCGGTCGACGTCATTGTCTGCGCGATCTTCTGCGCGATCACGCCGGATTTCCCGACGCCGGTGACGATCACTTTGCCCGAACAGGCGAGCAGGGAAGCGACCGCGCGTTCTGTCTCGGCGGCATCGATCCGCTCCGCGGCGCGCGCGATCGCGTCGGCCTCAAGTTTAAGAATGTGAACGACTTGATCGAATCTTGAACTCACAGCCACAAGTTTGCGAATCTTTTCGCCTTTTCGCAAGTTCGCCCGCGGATCGGTTCGCGTGCGCCGATTGTTTCGCGTTCCGATTTGTGGCAAGGTTTTTCTGATGAAAACGGAGATTGAGTCCAAGACTTCGGCGATCGATGCGGTCGCCTGTTTCCGCGACGGGTTTGCGGCGATCAAGCCCCATTACGTGATCTTCCTGGCGATGATCCTCATCCAGTTCATCGTCAGCGCGATCGCGAATTTCGTCCCGTTCATCGGCGCGGTTCTCAGCAGCGCGGTGAGCGTGACGCTTGTCTGCGGGATGTTTATGGCATTGCTCGCGACCTTTCGCGGCGCGACGCCGGCGATCACGACGATGTTCGAAGGCTTCAGCCGATTCGTGCCGTGCGTCGTCTTTATGCTCTTCGAGACGCTTCCGTTCGTTATCGTCGCCGCCGTACTGATCCAATCCGGCGTGTTGCCCGAATCCTTCACCGCCGGCGCCGACCAGAACCTGACGCCGGAACAGATCACCGAGATCGTCTCGAACATCGGCGCCCCGCTGATCGGCGCATATGGCGCGGCGTTCATCGTCTCACTCGCGATCAAGGGCTTGCTATACTTCGCCGTTCCGCTCGTCGCCGAGCACAATCTTGGAGCCGGCAGCGCGATCGTGATCAGCATCCGCGCCTTCTCGAAGAACGCCGGCGGGGTGATTCTCGTGATCGTGCTCCAGACGCTATTGATGGTCGCCGGCGCGCTGCTCTTTCTGATCGGGATGTTCTTCCTGGCGCCTATCTTCTATGCCGCCGAGGCGATGGCGTACAAGCAGGTCTTCGGGCGCGCCGACGAAAGCGGCGTACCCGCAGGGGCGATTGACGATGCGAGTTGAGGCTGAATTCCGATCCCGACAGTTCGCTCGACGTTACTTCTCGATCTTGTTGAAGATGTCGAGGACGATCTGCCAACGGCCCGATCGTTTTTTCCAGACCTGAACGAAATTCCAGCGGCTAACGGTCTTGTCCTTGTGTGTGAGCGAATAGACGCCCCACGAGTACATCATATTGCCGAAGACCTTCGACGTGTTTACATTGAACTTCAGGAAGCTCGAATTCGGAAACGCGCCTTCCAAAGATTCAAGTCCGAGGAAAGCCGCCTTCTTTCCTTTGAACGGAAGTTTGCCGTCGCGCAGAAGAACAACGTCATCGGCCAGGTAGTTGAAGTAGCCGTTGGCGATGCTTTTGTTCGAGAAGATGTCGGTAAAGACCGCGTTGTCGATCCCTTCGCCGTCCGATTTTCCGAGGTTGGCGTCGAACGGGGAATTGCAGGCGCCGCTCGAGAGGTTGTTCGTCGGGTGCGAGATCCCGATATCGAGGACCGCGCGAAATTCGCCGTCGGCCTGGCGCTGCCAGATCGTGACGTATTCGCCGAATGCCGACGGCTTGTCCGTCTTGCCCTTTGGCCGGTACTCCCAGCCGCCGGTCGTATAGCCGAGCTTTCCATCAGACGAGACATCGGCCCAAACCGGATTCCAAGCGAGAAGCGCCGGCGACTCGGGGCGATTCTTCCACGAGAGTTTGCCGTTGACCTCGGTCGGATTGAAGATGATGCCGTCGTCCGCGAGATAGGTCAGGAACGCGGATTTCGTACCCTTCTCGGCTGCCGTGGACGCGAATGCCTTTTCGGTGGCGATGAGCGATCTGAGATCGGGCGCGATCGAGACGGTCGCAGTTTTCTGCGCCGTCACGGCGCTTGCGAACAGCAAAACGGGCAACAATCGGAACAAACACCTTCGCATACCGGAAGTTTACACCCGAATGGCCGGACGCGGGTAGTCGGCAACGGCTTTCGAAATCGCGGACAACGCGGCGGTTGTCGAACCTATCTATTAAGCGATAAATTGGTTTTCGAGGAGATCTGATGAAAAGACTGCTTCCGACGATCCTGATCCTGCTGACGGTGTTTTCCGCTTCGGCCCGCGCGCAATCGGCCGAGGTCTCGCTCCGGCTCGACGAGAAGTTCTTCGACGCGTTGCTCGAGGCGATCTTCAAGAACACGAATCCGCCCGAGTTTCCGCTTTCCATCAAACAGACGGAATCGACATCGGCCGAGAGCATTGTCCAGAGCATTTTCGGGCCGTCGGGCGGGACGGCCTTCTGCAACGAATCGATCCGGCTTCAGCGCGAGGTCGACGGCGTCGCGACGGCGGTAAAGTTTCGCGACGGCCAGATATTGGCGCCGATCGCCTTCAACGGCAGTTACAATCCGCCGCTCATCGGCTGCGTCGATTTTTCCGGAGTTGCCGACACGGCGATCACGCTCGAGTTCGACAGGTCGAAACAGGCGCTGATCGGAAGGGCGAACGTGCGTCAGGTCAATCTCAGCGGTTCGGGCGGGATCGGCGGCGGCTTGCTGGCCCGTATGGTTCAATCGTCGATCGACCGCAAGATCAACCCGATAAACATCCTCGAAATGAACCGCGTTTCGTTCACGGTGCCGATCCAGAATTCCGGCAGCCTGAGGATGCAGGCCGTCGGCATCCGACACGAGATCACGGCCGGCGCGCTGAACGTCTATGTGATGTACGAGTTTCAGTGAGGCGGGGCATTTGCAATTTGCAATTTGTTTGAAGTCGAGATCAGTCACGAAATCCGACATCCCACATCCCACATCGCAAATCGCAAATTGAAAATAGCAAATCCCAAACCCCACTCACCGTTCATTCTTCAGAAACGCCGCGAACTCTGATTCGCTGCGCGTGAGGCCCTCGAAACGGGCGACGATCTCGTCGTTCGGCGTGACGATCGCGTAGAGCGGCAGCGCGACGGTACCGAATCGCGTCTCCTGCATCTTCTGAAATCCTTCGTATGGCTCGCCCTCGCCATCGGTGTAAAGCCGGACACGGACGAATCGCTGAAGTTCGGTACGAACGGCCGGCTGCGGGAACATATTGACCTCCATCCAGCGGCAGTTCGTGCAGGTGTAGCCCGTGAAATCGATCAGAATGTTCTTCTGCTGCTCTTTGGCCTGCTTCAGCGCGGCTTGATAGTCGTTAACGATCCAGCCGGGCTCGCCGTTCTTCTCGCCCGTCGAGCTCGTCATGTTCTCTTTCATCGGCGGCAGGAACGATTCGATCTCGCCGAGGCGCCCGCCGAACAGACCCGTCAAAAGATAGAAGGCGAGCGTGATGAACAGAAACGCGTTGAGCACGCGGACGAGCCCGATCTTGACCTCGCCATAATCGTGGACGAGACGGTAGACCCCGAGCAGATACAGCACGATCAGGATCGAAAGCCCGATCCAGCCGGCGATCACGACCTCGCGCGTGAAGATCCCCCAGCCCCAGACGAGGTCCGCGTTCGACAGGAACTTCAGCGCTGCGCCTATCTCGAGGAAGCCCATCACGACCTTGAGCGCGTTCATCCAACCGCCCGAGCTCGGTAGCGAATGGAGCAGTCGGGGGGCGACGGCGAGGATGAAGAACGGCAGCGCGAAGACCGACGAGAAGGCAAGCATCCCGACAATCGGATAGAACAGCTTGCCGTTCGCGGCGGCGACCAGGATCGTTCCGACGAGCGGCGCCGTGCAGGTGAACGATGTCAGCGAGAACGTCAGGCCCATCAGCAGCAGCCCGATCGTCTTGCTGCCTTCCTTGGTGCGCGTCAGTTTGTCGAGCCGGTTCAGGATCGACGGCGGGATCCCGATGTTGTACGCGCCGAGCAGGCTGAACGCGAACGCCAGGAAGATCCCCATTATCAGCAGGTTGATCCAAGGGTTCGCGGCGAACTGGTTGATCCCGGCGGCGCCGAACACCAGCGCCAGGGCGATGCCGAGAGCGGTGAACGTCAGAATGATGCCGGCCGCGTAAATGAGCGCGTCGCGGACTGATCCGAGATGGCTTTCGGCGGCGTTCTTCGTGAAATACGAGACCGTGATCGGGATCATCGGGAAGACGCACGGCGTCAGCAGCGACAACGCGCCGAAGGTCATCGCGAGCCAGATGAATCCCCAGAAACCGTCGCCTTCAAGATCGCGGCCGGCCGATTTGACGATCGGGGACGCTTCCGGCTTTGGTCCTTCGGCGTTTGAGTTCGTTTGGGCCGTTGCGTTGAGGTTCGAATTGGCCGCGACGTTCTGATTGGCGTTGACGTTGGCGTTCGCAGGAGTCGGCGTCGGGCTGACCGTCGGCGACGGCGTTTCAGACGGCGACGGGCTGGCGGCCGTTTTGGTGGTCCCGATCGTCACTTCAGCCGAGGCCTTGAGCGTGCGCGGCGGCAGGCAGACGTTGTCGTTGCAGACCTGGAAACGGATACCGATGGTCAGCGTCTGCGCCCCTTCGGGCGCGTCCGGAGCGACGGTGAACGGGACGGAGAATGTCGCCGAGCCCGAATACGATTCGGTGTTGATCTTGAAATTCTCGTCGAACTTGACCTTCGGTTTCGGGCCGCTGACGGCGCCGATCGTGAACGGTCCGGGATCGATCGTGATCCGCGTCGGAATCGGTCCGCCCGAACCCTGCGTGATCGAATACATATACCACGGCGCGGCGATGTTCGCCGTCAGCTTCGCGGTCCCCTTGCCGCCCGGCGCGACCGTCGTCGGAGAGACGGACGCCGAGACCGTCACCGGGCTCTGCGCCGACGTCGACAGCGAAAGGAATAGGACGGTCACGACCGCCGCGAAAATGCTACAAAGATTCGTTTTCAAGATCCACCTCAAGATATCCCAAGCTAACACATTCGTCGGAAGTTTCTCAAAATCAAGCGCGTTTCGGATTTTTGAACGCCGGATTTGGTAGAATCTTTTCCGACCATATGATTCAGCCTCTTGTAGCCATAATCGGCCGTCCGAACGTCGGCAAATCGACGCTTTTCAACCGGCTCACGGGATCGCGCCGATCGATCGTCGGCGACGAGCCCGGCATCACGCGCGACCGCCTGTTCGGCGAGGTCGAGTGGAAAGCCCACCGGTTCCGTCTTGTCGATACCGGCGGCATCGTGCCCGACGACGAAGCGATCATCCCGGCGAACATCTTCAAGCAGGCGGGACACGCCATAGCCGAAGCGCAGGCCGTGATCTGGGTCGTCGATGCGCGCGCCGGAGTGACGCCGCTCGACGAAGAGATCTCGGTTTACCTCAGGAACATCGGAAAGCCCGTCTTCATCGCGGCGAACAAGGCCGAATCGCGAAAGATCGAGGAGGAGGCCGCCGAGTTTTACCGGTTCGGCTTCAAGATGACGGCGATCTCGGCCGAGCACGGAAGCTCCGTCGGCGATCTGCTTGACGATGTCTACGACGTCCTCGAATTCGAGGAAGCGGTCGAGGTCGAACCATCGGACGAGATCAAACTCGCGATCATCGGCCGGCCGAACGTCGGAAAATCCTCGCTTCTCAACAAGATACTCGGCGAAGAGCGCGTCATCGTCTCGCCCATCGCCGGCACCACGCGGGACGCCGTCGATACGCATCTGACAGTTGACGGGCAGAAATTCCTGCTGATCGACACCGCGGGCATCCGGCGTAAGGGAAAGACGACCGAGATGGCCGAGAAACTCTCGGTCATAATGGCCAAGAAGTCGCTCGAACGGGCGGATGTCGCGATCCTCGTCATCGACGCCGTCGAAGGCGTCACAAACCTTGACGCGAACATTGCCGGATACGCCGTCGATTCGGGCTGTTCGGTGATCATCGCGGTCAACAAATGGGATGCGGTGGAGGAAAAGGGCACGAACACGATCTATGAGTTCGAGCGCGATCTGCGGCGCCATATGAAGTTCCTCGACTGGGCGCCGATGGTTACGATCTCGGCGCTTACCGGCCAGCGCGTGACGAAGATCCTGCCGCTCGTCGTTCAGGCGAACGAGGCCCGCAATCTGCGCGTCACGACGTCAAAGCTGAATCGATTTTTCGAAAGTTCGATCTCGCAGCCGAAGGGCGGCACCGCGCCGGCGCCGGTAAAGGGCGGATTCTCGCGGCTCAAGGTCCAGTTCCTGACGCAGGGCGGCACGCGGCCGCCGGTGTTCATACTCTTTACGTCGGGCGGCAGCAAGGCGGGCCTCCATTTCTCGTATCTTCGCTATATCGAGAACCGTCTGCGCGAGGAGTTTGAATTCTTCGCGACCCCGATCAAGCTGGTCGAACGGCACAAGACGCGAAAGAGCGTTTGAAAAGCATCCGCCGAAAATGGTTAATTGTAATTTTGCGCGGCATCATCCGGTGTCGTTTCCCCCGGAGCTATGGACGAGATCCTGTTACTGATCCGAATCTTCCTGTTCTCGGTGCTTGTCGTCGCCGCGGTCGGGAAGTTTCTAGATCTTGACGGCGCGAAGCGCGCGGTCCGGGATTTCGGCGTGCCTGACGATCTGGCGGAAGGCGTCGCCTACGCTCTGCCGATCGTCGAATTCGGTTTCGCGATCCTTCTGCTGCCGCTTTTCACGGCTTGGTTCGGCGCGATCGGCACGTTCCTGCTCCTCGCGGTCTTCATCGGCGGGATGTTGTGGCAGATCGCCAAAGGCAACGCGCCCGACTGCCACTGCTTCGGGGCGATCCACAGCGAACCGGTGAGTTGGAAGAGCCTTGCGCGCAACGTCGTTTTCGCCGCGCTCGCATTCGTGCTCGTCGCGCAGGGTTACTACAATCAGGGCTTGGGCCTGATGGAACTTACAATCGAAATGGCAATTCAATTGATCTTCGGCATCGCGTTTGCCGCGCTTCTCGGGCTCGCGGTCTTCTACTTGAAAAAGATCTCGGAACAGCAGACACAGATAATGAGGCGGATCGAACTGCTTGAAGTGCTCTCGCACGAGGGCGGGACGCGCGAGGTCAAGCGTGACGACGTCAACGCCCCGCTTGACGGGCTCCCGATCGGCGCGCAGATGCCGCGCTTCGAACTGAAGGACATCATCGGGCGCTCCGTTACGTCTGAAGATCTGGCGAACCGCGGCCGGCCGATGCTGTTCTTTTTCGTGAGCCCGACCTGCACGCCCTGCACGGCGCTCGTTCCGGAGATCGAGGAGTGGCAGAAGGAATTCCGGGATGCCGTCGATTTCGTCGTTTTCAGCACGGGCGACCCGGCGCTGAATGCCGAGAAGTTCGGTGGCAAGTCGTTCAAGCAGATCCTTATCCAGAATGACCGCGAGGTCGCGCAGTTGTTCCGGGCCGAATGGACACCGGGCGCGATCTTCGTCAACCGCCGGGGCGTCATCGCGTCGGGCCCCGCGATCGGAGATGCCGCGATCCGAGAGTTGATCGAAAAGGTCCGTGCGTCGGACCCGGCCAACGCTCTCGCGGTCGATCTGCCGGAGGCGAAGATAATCGGAAGCGACGTGCCGGAGTTCTCGCTGACCGATATCGGCGGCGCCAAGGTCGATTCGTCCGGCCTGCGCGGCAAGACGTCGCTGCTGCTGTTCTGGAGCATGACGTGCGGGCATTGCCTGGCGATGATGGACGATCTCGTCGCGTGGGCCGGATCGAAAGGTTCGGACGCGCCGGATCTCCTCGTGTTCTCCGGCGGGAAGGCCGAGGAACACGAACCGTTGAAGATCGGCTCGCCGATCATCATCGAAGAGGAAGGCAAGACCTCGAAGGCGCTTGACATTCCGGGCACCCCGTCGGCGGTGCTTGTCGACGGGGACGGCAAGATCGCGTCGCAGATCGCGGTCGGCGCGGCGAATATCTGGTCGCTGGTCGGATACGAGCCGCCGGCGGGCAAATAGATGAGACCGCTTGACTGGAAAGTTGCCGCGACGGACGGGAGCGCGCGAACGGGCGTTTTGACGACCCGGCGGTCGGTGATCGAAACGCCGGTGTTCATGCCGGTCGGCACCCAAGGGACCGTGAAGGGCGTGCGGTTCGAGTGGCTCGAGCAAGAGCTCGACGCGCGGATCATCCTCGGCAACACTTATCATCTCTTTCTCCGCCCCGGGGCCGAGGCGATCAGGGAACTCGGCGGATTGCACCGGTTTTCGACGTGGAGCAGGTCCTACCTCACCGATTCGGGCGGGTTCCAGGTCTTTTCGCTGACCGATCTTCGCAAGCTCAACGAGGAAGGCGTCGAGTTTCGTTCGCATATCGACGGGAGCAAACGGTTTCTGTCGCCCGAGATCTCGATGGAGGTCCAGGCGGCGCTCGGGTCCGAGATCGTGATGGTCTTCGATGAATGCCCGCCGGGCGATGCCGGTTACGAACGGACCCGCGAGTCGCTTGAGATGACCGCGCGTTGGGCGCGCCGGTCGAAAATCAGGTTTGACGAACTGCAGGCGACGCGACTCGATACGGGTTTCGTGGCCGACCCGCCGCCGGCCGTCTCGGGCAATCAAGCGCTGTTCGGGATCATCCAGGGCGCGGGGCATCTCGATCTGCGGCGGCAAAGCCTCGAGCTGACGCGCGAGATCGGTTTTGACGGGTATGCGATCGGAGGGCTCAGCGTCGGCGAGGAAAAATCGGTGATGTACTCGGTGCTCGAAGATCTGGCGCCGCAAATGCCTGACGACGCGCCGCGCTATCTGATGGGCGTCGGCACGCCGGAAGACCTGCTCGAGGCCATCGGCCACGGCGTCGATATGTTCGATTGCGTGATGCCGACCCGGAACGGCCGCACGGGCGGGGCATTCACGTCGCGCGGGAAGTTGAACATCCGGAACGCTAAGTTCGCGCTCGACGGCGCACCGCTCGACGAGAATTGCCCGTGTTCCGTCTGCCGGCGATACTCGCGGGCCTATCTGCGGCATCTCTACCAGGCCGGCGAGATGCTCGCCGCGACCTTGATCTCGCACCACAACGTAGCGTTCTATCTCGATCTGATGCGCCGCGCGCGGCTGGCGATCGCGGAAGCGCGCTTCGAAGAATTCCGGCGAGGGTTCCTCGGCGGGCTCGAGGACGGCGATTGAGCGGGAGATCGATCCCGGCCATTTGCGCAAAAGGGCGTCGAGTGTTTTGATAAATTGAAACTACTTTGTCATAATTGCGTTTTTCTTTTCCGTTAAAACAATGAACAGTTATTTCTTGCTCTTTCAAGGCGAAGGCGGTGGCAGCAGTTTGATCTCGCTGCTGCCGATGATCGTCATCATTTTCGGTATCTTCTATTTCATGGTCATTCGCCCGCAACAGAAGCAGCAGGCGAAACTGCAGGAGATGATCACAGGACTGAAGATCAACGACGAAGTCGTCACCAACGGCGGGATAATCGGCAAGATCAAGGAAGTCAAGGAAACGAGCTTCATCATCCAGAGCGCGGAAAAATCGTTTCTCGAGATCGGCAAACAGGCCGTCATCGGGAAGAAGCCGGAAGAGACCAAATAGATTTACAGTGGATCGTCGGTCGGTAGTCAGCCTCGAAGCGCTGAAGTCCGGTCGACGGCTTTCGATCTTATGAAGAACAACAGTCTGATCGTGCGTACGGTCATCATCATCGCCATCACCCTGATCGGCATTTATCTCGTTTTCGGTCCGCGCCGGGCTCCGGTCGGCGCCGATTTCACCTGGAACGGGATCAAACAGAACCTCGCGGAGAACATCAATCTCGGACTTGACCTGAAGGGCGGATCGCACCTCGTGATGCGCGTCAAGTCGGACGATTACCTGAAGAAACTGACCGAGAACAGCGCCCAGGCGGCGTTGACGGCCGCGACCGACGCGAAACTTCCGGTATCGGGCAATTCGGTCGTCGCCGAGAACGGAAACTATCAAGTGATCCTGAACCTTTCCGACCCGGCGCAGGCGAACGCGGTCGTCGAAGAGGTCAAGAAAAAGGTCGACTTCAGCCAGTGGACCGAGTCCAAGGGCGGATCGACCGTTTCGTGGACGCTGCCGACACGAGTTCAGGAGGTCTTCAAGGAGCAGGCCGTCGAGCAGGCGCTGAAGATCATCGAAAGCCGCATCAATGCGTTCGGCGTCAAGGAGCCGACGCTTCAGCGGCACGGCGCCCAGACCTCGGGCCAGATCCTTTTGCAGATGCCCGGAGTCGATGATCCGGAACGCATCAAGAAACTGATCGGGGCGGAGTCGAACCTTGCTCTGATGAAACTCGCCGGCGATTCGTTCATGACGTATCCGACCGAAGAGGCGGCCAAGGCCTCGCTCGGCGGCACCGTTCCGGCGAACCGCAAGATCCTGCCGTATTCCGAGCGCGACGAGTCGGCGACGCCGAATCAGGCGCAGCCGAAGCCGAAGCAGTTCATGGTCGTTGAATACCCGGCGATCGTCGAGGGAAGCGAATTGCGCGATGCGCGCGCGGTGACCCAGACCGGCGTCGATGGCGACTACGAGATCCAGTTCAACCTGAAGCCGGCCGGTGCCCAGAAGTTCGGCGAATGGACCGGCAAGAACATCGGCAAGTATCTCGCGATCGTGCTCAACAACGAGGTCAAATCGGCGCCCGTTATCCAGGGGCAGATCTTTGACAGCGGCCAGATCACCGGCCGGTTCACCAAAGCATCGGCAGAAGATCTTGCGCTGACGCTTAAATCCGGGGCGCTTCCGGCGGAGATCGAATACCAGGAAGAGCGGACCGTCGGGCCGAGCCTCGGCGCGGACTCGATCGCGGCCGGCGTCCGTGCGTCGGTCGGCGGACTGGTGTTCGTCATCATCTTCATGCTGTTCTACTATCGCGGATCGGGCATCAATGCCGTCGTCGCTTTGGTGCTGAACATGCTTCTGACGATGGCGGGTCTGATCGTGATGGACTCGACGTTGACGCTGCCCGGCATCGCGGGACTGATCCTCGGGATCGGCATGGCCGTCGACTCGAACGTGCTGATCTTCGAACGCATGCGCGAGGAACTTCGCGCCGGCCACACGGTGGCGAACTCGGTCGCCGTTGGTTTTGACAAGGCGTTCATCACGATCATCGATACGCACGTCACGACGATCATCTCGTCGGTCATCCTTTATCTTTACGGCTCGGGGCCGATCCGCGGTTTTGCGGTGACGCTGGTTCTCGGCCTGCTGATCAACCTCTTCTCGGCGGTTTTCGTTTCGCGCACGATCTTTATGTGGTTGATCGAGCGGAATCCGGAAGCCAAGACGCTGAGCATTTGACGATTTTTTGAAAAAGTAATGTTTGAGATCTTTAAGACAATCAATGTTGACTGGATGGGCAAGCGCAAGATCCTGATCGCGCTTTCCATCATCGTCCTGATCACCGGCCTGTCGTCGGCGATCGGACGTCAGTTCACCGTCGGCGGGACGGATGCGTTCAATCTTGGCGTCGATTTTCGCGGCGGAACGGTCGTGACGGCCAAGTTCCGGCAGAAACCGAATGTCGACGACGTCCGCGGCGCCCTTCAGAACATCGGGCTCGGCGAGTCGATCATTCAGGATTCGACCGACAAGAACGACGAGTTGCTGATCAAGGTTCCGAACATCGGCAAGCGCGAGCAGGAATGCGGCGCGGACATCGATGAGGCGGGACGCTGTATGGTCAAGCGGGCGCTCGACACTCTCGGGAAGGAAGCCGAAGGCGCGACGCGCCTCGAGGACGATCCCGCGGCGGGCTACAAGATCGTCGGAACGGATTCGGTTGGACCGGTCGCCGGCGCGCAGCTCCGCAACCAGGCGGTCATCGCGACGCTTCTCGGACTGGCGGGGATCCTTTTCTTCATCGCGTTCCGCTACGACTGGACCTACGCGGCGGGCGCCGTCATCGCGGTCTTCCACGATGTCCTGATCACGCTCGCGTTCTTTTCCGTGTTCCAGTGGGAGGTCAGTCTGACTGTGCTCGCGGCGCTACTGACGCTGGTCGGCTTCTCGGTCAACGACTCGATCGTCATCTTCGACCGTATCCGTGAGAATCTGACGCTGCACCGTGGCGAATCGCTCTACAAATTGACGAACGATTCGATCAACCAGACGATGTCGCGAACGATCGTCACGAACGGGCTGGTCTTCCTGTCGGTGCTTGCGCTCGTCCTGTTCGGGGGCGAGGTCTTGCGCGGATTCTCGCTCGCGCTGTTCGTCGGTTCGATCACCGGAACCTATTCGACGATCGCGATCGCCAGCCCGATCGCCATTTGGTGGCAGGGCAAACTCGGCGCGGCCCAGATCAAGGAGGTCGACGTTCCTAAGTCGGAGCGTCTCGCGTCCGCATCGCGACGCCCGGTGTCACGACGCCCGGTGACTCGATGAATTATGGAATGGCGCGAATCATAACGAATATCTTCGTTTTCGGTTCGCGCCTTCCGTTCCGTTTTCTTGGCGAAATCAGCAAATAAAATTCGAAAAACCAACGGAAAACGCTGGATTAATCTTGACTTTCCGTCTTTGAAACCTTAGACTTCGAATCGTTGCTGGTCAATTAGTTAGGTTGTTTCTGCGCTTCTTTTTCAATCCTGTTCGGGTGTATGAGGAGGCGGTCAAAATCGTTCTGCGCGATCGGGCCGGCAAGTTTTCTTATCACCCCGCAATTTGTGAACAGGTTAATAGGAAGTTCAAAGGAATCACAGGTTTTATCCGATCGAGTGCTTTCCGTGTCGATTGCTTGCAGTTCGATCATTTTTATTCGCAATCATCAGATTCGTAACCTTTGACGCAAGTTTGGCACCGGAAAAAGGAAGGATAAAAAGATGTTGGATCAATTAGTTGAATCGAAAAATAACTCGGCTGAGAACGCACGCCGCGGGGAGTTCCTCCTCGCCGTGTTCGTGATCTTTGTGATCGCCCTGCTCAGCGGTTGGACGTACAGCCTTTTCGCGAAGGACTACGGAATGGGGTCGGGCGACCTTGATATTTCGAGTCTTGTTGCGCCGGTTGCGCTTCCGGAGGAAGCTCCGCCGCCGCCCGAGCCGGAGGTCAAACCTGAAAAGACAACGAAGTCGACCTCGGACGACATCATTCTGAAGGAAACTTACGCCCGTCTCGATCAGGTTGTCGATCTCAAGCAGGTCGACAAGGGCGCACGCGACGTTATCGATGCCTCGAAGTTCGACCTGACGCGTGTCAAGAAGGGCAGCGAGAACGCGATCCCGACCAATGCGACGCAACGCACGTCTGAGGGCGGCGGCGGCGGTCTCGATCAGCCGACCGGACCGACGAAGACGACGGATGACGATGATCTCGACAAAATCGAAGTTAAGAAGTCGCCTACCCCGACCGCGAAGCCGGTTCCGAAGATCATCTCGGGCGGCGTCGTCAACGGCAAGGCCACCAATCTCGTCAAACCGCCCTATCCGGCAGCGGCCCGCGCGGTCCGCGCGAGCGGCGCGGTCAATGTCCAGGTGACGATCGATGAAAACGGCAGCGTCATCTCGGCCTCGGCTGTTTCGGGGCATCCGTTGCTTCGTGCGGCGGCCGTCTCGGCAGCCCGTTCGTCAAGGTTTTCGCCGACGCTTCTTTCGGGGCAGCCGGTGAAGGTCACGGGCGTTATCGTTTACAACTTCCAGCCGTAAGGCAAGTATCCTCAGGCCGCCGCCCTTCAGTCAGAAGGGCGCGGCTTGATTCGCAATAATAGAATTTTTTGATTTCTTTGGAGGAAAAATCATGACTTTTTTAGTGAGCCTTTTGGGCTTGATGTTCAGTGAAGGCGGAGCGGTTTCGTTCGGGCTGTACGATATCGCCAAGAGTTTGACGATTCCGGGCTGGGTCGTTATCTTTACGCTTCTCGCTCAGGCTGTTTATATGATCGCCGTCGGCATCGAGCGCTGGCTGACCTACAACAAGGCCAAGCAGCAGTCGCGCCAATACGCGCCGAAGGTCGCGCAGGCGCTCAAGAACAGCAACATCGACGAGGCGATCAACATCAGCGACAAGCACAAGGATTCGCACCTCGCGATGGTCGTTTCGTCGGGCTTGAAGGAATTCCAGGCGCACCAGGGCAATTCGAACATCTCGGCTGATGAGATGGAAGCTTCGAAGCGCGCTCTCGAACGTGCCATCGCGGTCAAGACGGCCGAACTCAAGCGCGGTCTCGCGGGTCTCGCGACTGTCGGCTCAACGGCTCCGTTCGTCGGACTGTTCGGAACGGTCGTCGGTATCATCGGCGCGTTCCAGGCGTTGCGTGCCAATGAGACGGCCGGTATCGGCGCGGTCGGCGGCGCGATCGCCGAAGCGTTGGTCGCGACGGCTTTCGGTATCGCGGTCGCGGTTCCGGCGGTGTGGCTTTTCAACTACTTCACGAACAAGGTGACGAGCTTCGGCGTCGAAATGGAAAATTCGGCTTCGGAACTGGTTGACTACTTCATCAAACAGCGCTCGAAACAGTTGAACTAGTCTTGGGCTCTTAGGGAGAAATCATTATGGGAATGACAGTTGGTGGTTCCGACGAATATAACTCGGAAATCAACGTAACCCCGATGGTGGACGTAATGCTCGTGCTTCTGATCATCTTCATGATCGTCACGCCATTGCTCCAGCAAGGTGTTTCGGTAAATCTTCCGCGTGAAATGAACGCTCCGACCGAGGATCCTGATATTGCGAAGGATACGTCGGTGATCGTGGCGATCCCGGACAACAACAATTTCTACATCGGCAAGAATCTTTACCCGCTCGAGGAACTCGGCGAAAAGATCAAGACCCTGATGAAGGACAAAACTCCCGAAAAGCGGATTGTCTATATCAAGTGCAGTATCGAGGTCGAATACGGGACGGTCGTGAAAGCGGTCGACCAGATTCGGAGACAGGATATCGACAAGATTGGTCTGGTTGCCGACAAGAAAAAGAAGCAGCAGCAGGGCCAGTAGTTTTGAAAGACTGGAATTCAACATCGGGAGTGTAGATTGTTATGGGAATGTCATCAGGTGGATCCAAAGGCGGGGCGGTGCCCAATATCAACGTTACGCCGTTGATCGACGTGTTGCTGGTGCTCTTGATCATCTTTATGGTCATCACGCCGTCAAAGCCGAGCCGTTTCGAGGCGAAGGTCCCGGCCGAACCGAAGGAGCAAGACAAGAACGTCATACTCAAGCAGAACCCGAACACGCTCATCATCTTCGTTCAGAAGGACGGCAAGCTTCGCATCAACACGCAGGACGTCGGCGATGTGTCCGACACCGCGCCGTTGACCGGAAGCCTGTCCGAAACCTTCAAGTATCGTGAAAGCAACGGTATCTTGCGCGAAGGGAGCAGCGAAGTCGAGAAGACCGTTTTCGTGAAAGCGCCGAAAAGCACCAAATACGGCGATATCGTGAAGGCGATCGATGCCGCGAAGATGGCCGGAGCTGATCCGATCGGGTTGCAGATCGACGATCTTGAGAACTAAGGCCCGAGCCGGCGTGGTCCGACCGCGGACCGCGCCGGCGCGGGTACAAATGGAGTCAGAAAATGAGATTGTCTCGTTTAGGGATACTTGTAATCATTGTTTTTACAGTTCTGGTAGGGGCGAACTGCTCTTACTATAATCGCATCATCGCGCGGAAGAATCTGGTTGACGGTGCGACCGCTTACAAAGAACGCAAGTTCGCGCAGGCGGAGGAACGCTTCCGCAAGGCCGTTTCGATCGATCCGGAAGGCAAGACTCTCGAAGGCCGGACGGCCCAACTCTTCCTGGCGCGTACGCTTCATTCGGAATTTATTTCGAACCGAAAGGACACGCCGAAAGGGGAAGAGGCGATCCAGCAGTATAAAAAGTCCCTCGCCTCGGACATCAACGAGCAGTCGGCGTTCAAGGCGGTCGCGAACCTTCTCGATAGTCTCGGCCGTTCCGATGAGGCCCAGAAGTGGATCGTCGAAAGATCGGAGAACCAAAGCGTCAAGCCCGAGTTCCGGGCAGAGGCCTTCACGTCGCTCGCGGCGAAGCAGTACTCCTGCGCGAACGACATCTCGGACATCGAACCGGTCAAGAAGACCGTCAAGAAGGACGGGAAAGACGTCTTTGAGTTTACCAAGCCCGAGAAGACCGAGGACTACGACAAGTTGGTCGCGTGCGCGAACAAGGGCATGGAACTGATCGACAAGGCGATCGCGCTTGAGAAGCAGGCCGGTGTCGAGACCGATTCGGTATGGTCCTATAAGGCAAATCTTTTGATCCAGAAGATGCGCATCGCTGAAATGGACAAGAACACGGCCGATAAGGACAGATTCAAGGCGGAAGCCGACAAGGCGAAGGAGAAGTTCACGACGCTGGCGGCTGAAAAGAAACGCAAGGAAGAGGAAGAGGCTGCCAAGAAGAAAGCCGAGGAAGAGGCTTCGAACACCAGAAAGTAATTCCGACGTTTCTTGGCTCTTTAATTTCAGGGCGTGACTCGATTAGAATTTTAATTGGGCGCGCCCTTTCCGTATCTTCGGACCATCGGAACCGTTCGATCTAGTTCAGAATGATCCGTATCGAGGACATCATCGAAAAGGTCGAAGCGAATCGACCGAACGCCGACATCGACCTCATCCGTCGGTCGTACTTCTTTTCCGCGATGCATCATCGCGGCCAGAAGCGCGCGTCCGGTGAACCCTATCTTATTCATCCGCTTGAGGTTGCGGATATCCTTGCAGAGATGCGCCTCGATGAGGTCAGCGTTTCGACGGGATTGCTTCACGATGTCGTCGAGGACACGCTCGTCGATCTCGACACTATCCGCAAGTATTTTGGTGACGAGATAACAAGGCTCGTCGACGGCCTCACGAAGATCGCCAACATCAGCAATCTCTCGAAGGAAAAGCAACAGGCCGAGAACGTCCGCAAGATGGTGCTTGCGATGATCACCGATGTCCGCGTCGTGCTCATCAAACTCGCCGACCGTCTGCACAATATGCGGACGATGCAGTTCCTAAAGCCGGAGAAGCGCGCGCGAATCTCGCAGGAGACGCTGGACATCTACGCGCCGATCGCGCACCGTCTCGGAATGGGTAAGATCCGCAGCGAGCTCGAGGACCTCGCGTTTCAGAACCTCTACCCGCACGAGTACAAAAAACTCGCGAAAGAGGTCGAAGCGCGGCGCGCCGAGCTCGAGGCGACGCTGCATCGGATCAAGGAAACGATCCGCGAAAAGCTCGCCGAGAACGACGTCCCGTACGTCGAGATCCAAAGCCGCGTCAAACGGCTCTATTCGCTTTGGAAGAAGCTTCGGAGCCGCAAGCTTACCATCGAACAGATCTACGATCTCATCGCCGTCCGGGTCATCACCGCGAACGACAAGAAGAACTGCTATCTGGCGCTGAGCGTCATCCACGACATCTGGACGCCCGTTCCGGAGCGTTTCAAGGACTGGATCGCGATCCCGCGCGACAATATGTACCAGTCGCTCCACACGTCCGTGATCGGCGACGGCGGCCAGCCTTTCGAGGTGCAGATCCGCACCGAGGAGATGCACCATATCGCCGAGGAAGGCGTCGCGGCGCACTGGAAGTACAAGGAGAGCAAGCTCGGAAAGCACGAGGACGACGAGAACCTTGACGAGCTCCGGCGGACGGTCGAAAAGCTGCTTTTGCCGCTCGTCGAGACCACCGAGCAGAACGAGGACTCCGAGGATTTTATCGAGTCGCTGAAGCTCGACCTTTACCCGAAGGACGTTTACGCATTCACGCCGATGGGAAAGGTCATCCAGTTGCCCCGCGGGTCGACGCCGATCGATTTCGCCTACGCGATCCATTCCGAGGTCGGCGACACCTGCACCGGGGCGAAGGCGAACGGACGCATCGTCCCGCTGCGTTACGAGCTCCAGAACGGCGACGTCGTCGAGATCCTGACGACGTCTAACTCCAAGCCGTCGCGCGATTGGCTCAACTACGTCGTCACATCGAAAGCGCGGAACCGGATCCGGCATTGGATCTCCGAACAGCAGCGGGCCGAATCGATCGAACTCGGGAGGCGGCTGCTCGAAAAGGAATCCGACAAATTCCGCGTCGCGGCGAAGAAACTCCTCAACAACGACGATGAGTTGCGGCGCATTGCCAACGAATACGGGCTCAGCCGGGGCGAGGACCTCCTTGCTTCCGTCGGCTACGGAAAGACGCTCCCGCGGAACGTCCTAATGAAGCATCTCGGCGCCGAGCGCTTCGCCGAACTTGATCCGGACAAGAAGAAGGACGGAACGATCCAAACCGGTTTCAAGGCCGTCAAGAAGCTAATCGGTCTCGGCGAGGACGCGATCATCGTCAAAGGCGTCGACAACCTGCTGACGACACGCGCGCGGTGCTGCAACCCTCTGCGGGGCGAGCCGATAGTCGGCTACATCTCGCTCGGAAAGGGAATCGTCGTCCATAATCGCAACTGCAAGAACGTCAAGTCGCTGATGGTCAACCGCGACCGGGTCGTCGAGGTCGAATGGGCGAAGAGCGAGAAGGAAGAGATCCAATCGGTCCGCTTGCTGGCGACGACCGAGAACCGCACCGGGATGCTCGCAGGCATTACGGCTGCCATCGCCGAGATCAAGACCGGGATCCGAGACGCGCGCGCGAACGTCTCGAAAGACGATATCGGCCTGATCGAGGTCACCGTCGAGGTCTTCGACAAGAAGCATCTCGACAAGGTCATCAGTTCGATCGAGCAGGTCCCGGGCGTGATCGATGTCGAACGGGTCAATTTCTGATCCACCCCACACCTGTCAATGTGCGGATTTTTCACCCGGCGCGGTGCCGGTTGATCGTCTCAGCGCTTTCCCGCCGTTATCCGTTCGTTAGTGTCATTATCCCATATTACGCGTTAGGATTTGGATCGCGGTTTCTTGACGAGTTTCGGATTGTCTGACATGGCGCCCTTTAAGTTCCTTGGGTGGGAAAATGCCTGTTTTGTGAGGCAGGCCGGTGCCGCGCGAAAGGCCTGCCACGGTCGTAACGGCGAGAGTAACATTAGTTGGCGTCTGCTGTGCGATCCGGGATTATGCGTGGAAAATGACCCGCTAACGAGCATTTGTTTTTGATCCCCCTGAACGGCAGTTTTGGTAACTTTCGTGGAACGGAGGTTATCGGGAATGCTTGGATTTGAGGAATGGATGGAGGTCAAAGACTTGAAAAGGCAGGGGCAGTCGATAAAGCAGATCTGCCGGATGACGGGATATTCGCGGAACACGGTCGGCAAGGTTCTGCGCGAGTGTCCGCCGAAGCGCGCGGCGGAAGCGAAGCGGGTTTCGAGGCTGGACCGTTCGTGACCTGTCCACGTCGGGCCCGGATGACATTTGCCGGCCTTCGCCTGGACCTCATAATCCGGACGATGCGGAGACCGGCAATATCCGTGT
>CAZARD010000053.1:0-28522 GCA_964487505.1 uncultured Blastocatellaceae bacterium
TCAAATCCAACAACTTAGGGCAACCACGACGGTTGCCCTTTTGCTTTTCCGCCGAAAAGTCCGCTTCATAAGCTTCGGCGGATTCTGGTGCTCGAATTGCGACACATCAGGATCCGGTCAATGGCGAACGGAGCTACGAATCGGACTGTTTCACGACCCATCAGAAGCATAGGGCCACGATGTCCCCTTTTCGGGGCCCGATCTACCGACAAGGTCTTGCCTGGAACATTCAAATGATCGGTCGGAATTCACTCAAAAGCGATCCAGACTTGAGAGAATTGCCATTTCCCGTTCTTGAAAGTGTACGACCCTGACGAAACAACGGTCTTCCTGGGCTGCGACGGAAAAGTAACGTCTCTGAAACTGAATGAGCTGCCCTGCGGCGTAACTTCCATATCGGGCCGGCGTCGTTCAAACTGGATCGCTTTGGTCTGAGCGTCGCGCAGCGCGGCAATTGAATTGTCTTTGTTCTTCAGGGCCTTGGCAAAATCCTCTTGAAATCTCTCCTTGTCGTAGCCATCCAACTGCCCGGTCCACTGGGCGATATACTTTTCGGCGTTTCCCGCCTCAAGGGCCCTGATGTATTCGCCGATGGTCTCCTTGACGACCTTTTCGATCTCGGCATCTGAAGGAACCTTGAGTTTTTCCGAGGGCGGGGGCGGTTCGCTATTTCCGGTTTTCTGGTAAGTAACGCCGTTGAGTGTCATCTTTCCGCCGCTTGGCACCGAATCGATCTTGAATGTATGTTCAAAGCTCCAAAGCGCGAAACGCGTCCCCCCACGTTCATAGATCCTGACATCGTTTTCCCGCAGGTAAAGATCCGCCGAAGAATACTCCGCAATTCCGTCGGGGCGCAATGTCAATGTTGCGCCGTTCGCCGACCAGACACCCAAATATTCGCCGCCGGGTACCGTATATGCCTCACCCCCGCAACCGAGACAAATGACAATAACGAACGCCGCGACCAGGACGAGGTTGGTAATTGCATTTCGTCCGGTAACAAACCTCAACAAATTGCGCATTCTCTTGATCTCCATATTTCTTGCAGTTTGGCGCTTCAAAGTGCCCCATTTATCTGCTAACTTCTGTCGGCTCAATCGTTTCGATAGTTGCTCCTTCGGGGATAGGCCCCAAAGTTCAGAGTTAATGTTTCATACTTCGGGTCAAGATTGAGAGAACCGGTCCTGCAATCGGAGAGCGAAATCCGTCCTCTCGGCCATTGGCCCAGATCCAGTTTCGGCGTCACGCGTGAACGCGGAACTCTTGCGGATTGGCGAATCCAGCGATTCCAAAGCCATTGCCGTTTGCCGATCGGCAGCGGGCGCTACTGCTTGATACGGAAAAGGCGCCAGTCGTCGGGGTAGGCGCCGAGTTTTCGGAGGCCGATCTCTTCGAATCCGATCCCCGAGCCGGCGACGAGGTCCTTGACCGTCCGCGAGAGGAAGATCGCGCCGGGCGCGGCCTGGTCGGCGATGAGGCCCGCCAGATCCACGGCGACGCCGGAATACTCGTCGCCGCGAACCTCGCATTCGCCGGTGTGGATGCCCGTCCGGACGGCAATGTTCAAGCGCGCGGCCGATTCGCCGATCGCGGTCGCGCAGCGGATCGCTCGAGCCGGACCGTCGAACGCGGCAACGACCGCCTCGCGGCTGATGTTGATCTCCCGGCCCTTGAAAAGTTCGATCTGCCGCCGCACGAATACGCCGGCGCGCTTCAGCAGTTCGGCGTCGGCATTCTTCGCCGATTCCGGAATCCGGACGTTGACGACCGTCGCCAGAACGCGGTCGATCTCCTGGGCTCCGCGCATCCCGGTCAGGAATTCCTCGATCTCGTCGAGTATCTCGTCCTGATCGCCGACGAACGGCAAATGATCGATGCCGTCGAACTCGACGTATTTGCAGCCGGGGATCAAATCGGCGACGTATCTTCCCTCTTCGACCTTGAGGCACAGATCGCCCGTCCGGTGAATGACGAGCGTCGGGACGTGGACCAGCGGCAGCACGTTGCGGACGTCGATCTGCGCGTTCATTTCGGTCAACGCGACGGCGGCGCCGGGACTCGCCCCGTTGCGCAGGTATTCGGCCCACCAGGCGCGGAATTCCTCGTCATCGACCATCGACGGGGCGCGAGCCTCGATGCCGACGGCTTTTCCCCAGTCGCGGCGCATCAGATCGTAGAACCGCTGATGGTCCTCTGGTTCGGCGCCCCAGGGATAATCGACATCCTTGAGCCGCTTCGCGTACGTGCCGATCATCACTACGGCCGACGTCCGTTCGGGATAGGTCGCCGCGAAGAGCGCGCACATCGGCCCGCCTTCCGAGACACCGATCAGCGCCGCCCGTTTCGACCCGACGGCGTCCATCACGGCGTGCACGTCTTCCATCCGCTGCTCGAGCGTCGGAAGCTGCGACAAAGGAACGCGGTCAGAAAGCCCGGTCCCTCGCTTGTCGAAAAGGATGAGCCGCGAGAAAGACGCAAGCCGGCCGAGAAACGAGGCGAACAGATGATGCTTCCAGAAATACTCGAGATGCGAGATCCAGCCCATCACAAAAACGATGTCGAGATCGCCTTCGCCGATCACCTGATAGGCGATGTTGACGTCGCCGTTCTGGACATAGCGCGTATCGGGGGCCGCCGGGGCGAGCGCCGCCGGCTCGGGTGCGGCGGAGAAAACCGGTGTCTTTATCGGAGGCTCGTCCGAGTCGAGCTCGCGAATGATGATCCGGGCCGACGCCCGCTCTGCCGCGACCGTTCCGATCTCGTCCGTTTCGACGCGCCCGACAAAACGGTAACCGAACTTCGGAACCGTCTCGATCATTCTGTTTTCCGACGAATCGCGAAGCACGCGCCGCAAGAACGAGACGTTCTGCGCGAGGTTGTTCTCTTCGACGAAGGAATCTTCCCAGATCTCCTTCATCATCCGTTCCTTGCTGAGCACGCGGCCGGCGTTCCCGACAAGCAGTAGCAGCGTGTCAAAGACCTTCGGAGCAAGCGAAACCTGGCGATCGCCGTCAAAGAGAAGCCGCTCGCCGCCGTCAAGACGGAAACTGCCGAATCGAAACTTTTGGTTATCGGGGTCGCTCATTGCCGGAGTTCAGAATTTCTTCAGAAAAACCTCAGAACTTACTAAAGAATCCACCGTGGCGGACAAAGTAGAACTGTTTGTGCGCCGGTTGCGGAATCTGGGCAATTCTAACCCAAACGCGGCCGTCCGCAAAAATGGAATGAAGATCATCCGTTCGAGAGAGATCGTCGTCGAGTACGAAAAGGTCCAAACGGTGCAGAAGCGTGCATTGACGCAGGTTGTGCGTTGCGAGCGCTGCGGCGCCGATGCCGATTTCGTCGCCGTTTCCGAGGCCGTCGATCTGTTCAACACGCCGCTCGACACGCTCACGGCCTTCATCGCGTCGCACCGTTGTCACGTGCTGACCGACGCCGCGGGAACGATCTTCGTATGCATCGCGTCGCTCGTTGGGCCGTTGCAGGCGGCATCAGGCAGGCGCCTCGCCCTTCCGGCGATCGGCGACTGATCCGGGTTCAGAGAACATTCAGCTTTATTTCAGAAAAACCTAAAGATTGTCGTCAAGCGTCGGGGTTATCGTTGGATCATCGAAGAAACGAAACCGTTTCGGACAAAAAGAAAAGGAGAAAAGTTATGAAAAAATTCAGGTTCATCGTCGCGGGCGCAACGCTTGCGTTTTCATTGTTCATCATCCAGGCGACCGGCGCGCCCGTCGTCCGGCAGGGCGCGGGCGCGAACGCGGCCGCGATCCAAGCGATCGTCGATCAGTTCCGGGCAGATCTCGGCGGAGTCAACAACGGCGTCGGAGGCTCGTTCGTTTCCGGCCGACGCGAGATCAACTGGGACGGCGTTCCCGACGGATTTGCCGAGCCGAATAACCTGCCGCTCGACTTTTTCAACGTCAACAGCCCGCGCGGCGTGATCTTCAACGCCATCGAGGACGCTACCGGAGCCGCGCTGAACCAGTTTGGGGTCAGTTCGCAAACGTCGTCGGGCGTTCCTGTCCGTTTCGGCAATATCAACGCCAACTACACAAACATTTTCACGACATTCAGCGCGCAACGCCTGTTCATCGCCAGGAACACCCAGATACTGGAGATCAATTTCCTGATCCCGGGAACGAGTATCCCGGCGACCGTGAGCGGCTTCGGCGTCGTATTCACGGATGTCGATTCGTCGACGGGCGGTGGCCGAAGCCTGATCCGCGTCTACGGCAAGGACGGGCGTCAGCTCTCGGCCGCGTCGGCGCCCGTCGCCGACACCGGACTTTCGTTCGTCGGGATCTCTTTCAATGCCGGCGAGCGGATCTCCCGTGTCGTCATCGAGTGCGGAACCGATGGGCTGAGCGCCTCGAACAACGACGGCGTCAACAGCGTGGATGTCGTCGCAATGGACGATTTCATCTACGGCGAGCCGCGCGCGGAACAGGCGCACGCGTCGGATTTTGACGGCGACGGCACGTCGGACCGAACGATGTTCAGACCATCGACCGGACAGTGGTTCGTTCTCCAAAGCGGTTCTAACACGCTCACCGGAACGACTTTCGGCACCAACGGCGACATTCCCGTCGAGGGCGATTTCGACGGCGATTCACGAAGCGACTTCGCGATCTGGCGGCCGTCGACCGGACAGTGGATCTTCAACAATTCGAGCAACGGAGCGAATACATTCGTGAGCCTTGGCGCCGTCGGGGACAAGCCCGTTCCCGGAGATTACGACAAGGACGGCAAGACGGATCCGGCTGTCTGGCGCGCGTCAAATACGGGCTGGTTCTACCTCGAAAGCTCGACGAACTACAGTACCTTCAACGTCATCGGCTTCGGCATTCCGGGCGACATCCCGGTCCAGGGCTCGGCGCAATAACGCGAATCAGTGCAAAGCGCAAAGTGCATAGTGCAAAACGCTAGACAGTGCAAAGTGAAAAGTGCATAGTGCAAAGTTCGAATCGTACAAGCGATTCGAATCCTCCGTACGAGCCGCATTCGGAACTATGCACTATGCACTATGAACTTTGCACTGATTCGCGCTTTGCACTGGTTCGCACTTTGCACTGATCTTAAAAGAACCTGAATGTGTATCCGACGCGGATGCCGCGGCCCATTTCGGGGGCGAGGTCCTTGATAAACGACAGGTGGTTCCGATACAGGCGGTCGGTCAAATTGTACGCGCTGACGGTGAAAATATGCGCGAAGTGATCGGTCGCGATCGTGTATGAACCATTGATGTCGAACGTCGAATATCCGGAGGTCGGCGTCTCAAGCGGATACGTTTTGTTCTGCTTTCGGACGAACGACAGTTCCGGCCTGACATTAAGCCCCTTGTAAAGGAAATCCGCGCCGATCCTCAGTCTCGCCTGCGGAATCCGCGGCAGATCGAGATTCAGCTCCGGCAAACGCGCACGGACCGCGTCGGCATTGAAATATGCGCCGAAGTACTTGTTGAACCGCCCTTCGGCTCCGACTTCGAATCCCAGATAGCTAGCATCTTCCTGTTCGTATCGCGCGACGGGCAATCCGTCCTCGATATCGACGTCACCGTCGCCGTCCTCATCCTGGAAAGCCAAAAACACGAAATTCTTGATGCGGTAATAGTAAACGTCGCCGGTGAAGTTGAACCGCTCCGACACGTGCCGAAGCGAAACGTCGATTCCGTTCGACCGCTCTCCCTTGAGATTCTCGTTACCGATCTCGAAGGTAACGGTACCGATGTGCGGACCGTTGTTGTAAAGTTCCTCGAGCGCCGGCGCGCGGAACGAGTTCGAATAATTGACGACGAACGCCCCGCCCTTCCAAAGCGACACGTTCATTCCAACCGCGCCGGAGATCCCGGTGAAGTTACGGTCGCGGTAGACACTATTTTCGGCAGCGTACCGGTTGTTCTCGACCCGTCCGCCGAACTGGAATCTGACTCGGTCAAACGCCAATTCCTCGAGTCCAAAGACCGAGAACGAGTTCTGCCTTATCTTTCCGTCGACGAGTTGCTCGGCTCCAGTTACGAGATAATCGCGACTGAAGCCCTCAAATCCGAAACGCCCCGAAAGCGCCTTGTACTTGGTTTGCTCGAACATTGACCGGTACGAGAAGGTCTTGTTCGAAAAAACGGTGCCGATCTCGTCTTCGCCGTCGATTACCTCGATCTCCTTGTGATTGTAATCGCTGTATCCGACATTGTACTGAATTTCGCTCACGAAGGGATTTCGCAGATCGCGGAATCCGCCCTTGAATCTGTAACCATAACTTCGCTGGCGAAGATCGACATCTTCGTCCGGCGTCGGCGGGATTTCACCGAACGTCTTCATGCCGCCGCCGCCCTCGAAAAAGGCCGCGTACGGGATTCCGTACCGCCGGATGTCGGCGTCAAAGCTCGCCGCGGCCCAAATTCTATTGGAATAATACCCGGTGCTGAAGTTGCCCGAGTTCGACCGCGATGCCGAGTTCGGGATCCGGCCGATAGGCGACTGATAATCGCCGGTCCGCTGGGCGCTCGCGCCGCCGCGGAAGATCCAGTTGCGGAAGCCGTAGTCAAGACCGCCCGAAAGGCCGCCTTGTCGATTCGCGGTTCCGCCGACGCCGGTCAGAAAGCCCCGAATGCCGTCGTGCGGTTTGTTCTCGTCATTGCCGATGACGTTCACGACCCCGCCGATCGCGTTGCTGCCGTAAAGCAACGTGCCGGGCCCTTTGACGACCTCGATGCGCTCGGCCGTCGTGGTGTCGTTCGTTTCGCCGTGATCGCCCGACTGCGACCCGATCGATCCGGTCCGCTGCCCGTCCTGAAGGATGAGAACGCGGTCGCCGTCGAATCCACGGATCACGGGCCGCGACGACCCGACTCCGAATGAGCGCTTGGAGATCCCGCTCTCACCATCGAGCACTTCGCCGATCGATGTCGCCGAGCGCTGCATTATTCCCGCCGACCCGACGGTCGTCACCGACTGGAACGAGTCGAAAACGGTCTGCTCCGACCCGCTCGCGGTCACCGTCACCTGTTCGTTGACCCCACGGACCTGCATCGCGAAATCGACAGTCAGCTGCGCTCCTGCTTCGACGTCGATTATCTTGGCCGTGTCGGAAAACCCGTCGATGTGGACGAGTAGTGTGTAGCGTCCGGGCGGGACGTTGGTGAATTCGTAGATGCCGTCGTCGTTCGTCAGAACGGTACGACGAAGCTGGATGATCTGGACAGAAGCGTCGTGGAGAAGGACATTGTCGTTGAAAGTAACCTTCCCGCTGATGCGACCGTCCTGGGCGAACGCGGTGATCGCACCGGCCAGGATCAAAATGGGGAACAATATTGATTTGAATCTCATATAGAATATCAAGAACTTGTATGTTTGCGGACGAACCTTAGGCGACCGACACAATCCGGCCGCCAATCCCTGAGCATAACAATTACGAACGCCGACCGCCGTCGGTTTTCAATGAACGGCGCTTTGCGGCCAATGAACTGCCCGATTGACTGACGGACGGTGCCGGATTTCGAAACCATCGACGCGCAATTCGCGTATTAGTCGAATCCAAACCGTTCTGCTCGATCAGCGGAGAAAGCGCCGGCAGCAGGTTTCGGGTCGAATACTGTACCATCGATCACGATCGATCCGTTGGGGCAAGAATCAAGATCCGCCGCCGATCGAAATCAGGGCGGTACTCGAATGCAAGGAGGAGAATTAGATGTTTCGCAAACAATTGACCGCGCTCGCACTTTTGACGGCGCTTTTGGTGCCGTCGGCCGCGCTGGCACAGACCGCGCCGGCGATGACCGACGCAACCGCGCGCATCCGCGACGAGGGAATGAACCGCTCGCAGGCGATGCAGACGATGCGCTATCTGACCGACATCATCGGACCGCGCCTGACTAACTCGCCGGCCCAGCGGCGTGCCAACAAATGGACCCGCGACCAGATGGAATCTTGGGGCCTGAAAAACTCGGTCGTCGAGGAATGGGGCGAGTTCGGACGCGGGTGGGAGTTGAAGGATTTCTCGGCATCGGTGACTACGCCCGACGAGTTTATGACGTTCCGGTCGTATCCGAAAGCCTGGTCACCGGCGATCAAGACCTCCGGCAGCGTCGTTTTCGTAGATGCCAAGGACGAGGCGGGACTCGAGAAATACAAAGGAAAGCTGAAAGGGGCGATCATACTCGTCGCCGACGAACGCGCGGTCAAGCCGGGATTCGAACCGATTGCTACGCGCAACACCGACGAGGCTCTGGCGAAGATGGAATCCGCGAAGCCCGGACCGCCGCAACCGCCGATGACGCCGTCCGCCGAACAACGCGCGGCGCAGCAATTCAATGCACGAAAGACACGCTTTTATTATGACGAGGGCGCGGCGGTGCTCGTCGAACCGAGCATGGGGACCGATTCGGGTACGATCCGCGTGATGGGCGCGAACCTCAAGCCGGCGGAGAACCCGGGCGGCGGTCCGTTCGGCGGCGGACCGCGCGTTTACTCGAAGAACGCGCCGACGCCGCTGCCGCAGCTCGTCGCTGAGACGGAACAGTATAACCGGCTCGTGCGGCTCTCGAAGCAGAACGTCGCGATGACGATGAACGTCAACATCGACGCGCGCTTTTACGACGACGACACGAAGGGCTACAACACCATCGCCGAGATCCCGGGAACGGACCTCAAGGACGAGGTCGTGATGATCGGCGCGCATCTTGATTCGTGGCACGCCGGAACCGGCGCGACCGACAACGGCGCGGGCGTCACGGTCGTGATGGAGGCGATGCGTATCCTGCAGGCCTCGGGACTCAAGCCGCGCCGGACGATCAAGGTCGGGCTCTGGACGGGTGAGGAGCAGGGACTTCTCGGATCGCGGGGTTACGTCGCGAAGCATCTGGCGACGCTCGGCGATGGAACTGACGCGGCGGCGTTCGGCGCGATGGCCGGCGGACAGCGCCCGAAGGTCAACAAGAAGGACGGATACGACAAGTTCGCTGCTTACTATAACCTTGACAACGGGACAGGTCAGATCCGAGGGATCTACATGCAGGGCAACGAAGCTCTGCGGCCGATCTTCAAGGACTGGCTCGCGCCGTTCAAGGACATCAACGCGTCGACGGTGACCGTCAGTTCGACCGGCGGGACCGATCATCTCGCGTTCGATGCCGTCGGCCTGCCGGGATTCCAGTTCATCCAGGACCCGGTCGAGTATTTCGGGCGAACCTGGCACACGACGCAGGACGTTTCGGACCGGACGATCGAGGAAGATCTGAAGCGTTCGGCGGTGATTATGGCGAGTTTCGCCTACAACTCGGCGATGAGCGACGAGAAACTCCCGCGCAAGGTGGAAGGCGTCGCATCGTTGTTCGGCGGGTTTGACCTCCGTGCCGGATTCGACGAACTCGACTTCTGCACGTCGGGGCTCGGTCATTCGGTATGCGGACACGAGATCGAGAGCGCCGAGATCCCGCACGGTTTCCCGTCGCTGCTCACACTGTCGCAAATCGGCACCTACGCCGAGTGATCCGGATCAGGGAACCAATCAAAGAAAGGGCGATCGGGATCGGTCGCCCTTTTTCGTGGCGCCGCATAGGATTCAGAAACAGCGGCCGGGTCGGTCCGAGTCCGTGACCGACCGCAGCGCACCGGGGATTTCTGCAAGAGTCCGGACCCGGAACTCTCACTCCGGCCGTTTGCGACCCGACAGGTCTGTCGTCCCACTTTTCATATTTTCTGCGCTTTTACGATAAGATTATTGTTTGATCCAAATTCGGGAGAAGAGCAGTTTTATGGGTGACAAGGTGAACAACGTAAGCGAGTACATTGCCGAGAACTTCGGTGCAAATGCGAGTTATGTCGAAGGGCTTTTGGCCCGGTACACCGCCGACCGGAATTCGGTCGACGAATCGTGGCAGGAGTTTTTCGGTGAGATGATGGGTGCCGGAAGGCATTCGGCCGCTGCCGCCGCACCGGCGAAAGCCGCGGTTGCCGCCGAACCGAAAGTCCCGGTTGCCGCCGAACCGAAAGCCGAGGCCGCGGCGCCGAAGTCGGAGACCGCCGTCGCCGCCGGATCGACCGTCAAACCGATCACCGGGCCGGCGAAGAAGATCGTCGAGAATATGGAGACCTCGCTTTCGGTCCCGACTGCGACCAGTGTCCGTAACATCCCGGTGAAGGTCCTCGAGGAGAACCGCATCCAGATCAACGGCCATCTGAAAGCCTCGGGCCGCGGCAAGGTCTCGTTCACGCATATCATCGCCTGGGCGATCGTCAAGGCCATCAAAGCGATGCCGGCTATGAACAACGGCTTCGGGATCATCGACGGCAAGGCATCGCGCATCGAAAACCCGTCGATCAATCTCGGCATCGCGATCGACGTCGAGAAAAAGGACGGCTCTCGAAGCCTGCTCGTGCCGAACATCAAGGGCTGCGAGGCGATGGATTTCGCGCAGTTCTTCGCGGCCTACAACGAGCAGGTCCGCCGCGCCCGCGAAGGCCAGCTAGAAATCGCCGATTTCCAGGGCACAACCGTTTCGCTGACGAATCCGGGAACGATCGGAACCGTCGCCTCGAACCCGCGCCTGATGGCGGGCCAGTCTGCGATCATCGCGACCGGCGCGATCGAATACCCGGCGGAATACTCTGCAATGACACCGGCCGCGCTATCGCAGCTCGGCATCAGCAAGACTATCACGCTGACCTCGACCTATGACCACCGCGTCATACAGGGCGCCGAAAGCGGGATGTTTCTCGCGCGCGTCCACGAGTTTCTGGTCGGCAAGCACGCGTTCTACGACGAGGTCTTCGACGATCTCGGGATCCATTATCCCCCGATGCGCTGGGCCGAGGACTTCAACCCGTCGCTGTTCGGCAGCGACCGCGCCAGCGAACAGGCCGAAAAGCAGGCGAACGTTTTGCAACTGATCAACGCCTATCGCATTCGCGGGCATCTGCTCGCCGACATCGATCCGTTGAATATGACGAACTATCGCGCGGCGGAACTCGAGCTCGAGAACTACGGCCTGACGATATGGGACCTCGACCGCGAGTTCATCACCGGCGGACTTCACGGCGAGAAGACCGCGACGTTGCGGAGGATCCTCGACATTATGCAGAAGGCCTACTGCGGCAAGGTCGGGATCGAATACCGCCATATCCAGTCGAAGGACGAAAAGGACTGGATCCGCCTTCAGGTCCGCCAGCAGTTCGTCGATACCGTCCCGCTCGATGCGGAAACGAAGAAGGAACTTTTGATGAAACTGATCGAGGCTGAACAGTTCGAGCAGTTCCTGCACAAGAAATACCTCGGCCAGAAGCGTTTCTCGCTCGAAGGCTGCGAGACCGTGATCCCGATGCTCGACCAGCTCGTCGAAGCCGCGTCGGCCCACGGCGTCGACGAGATCTATATGGGAATGGCCCACCGCGGCCGTCTCAACGTGCTCTCGAACATCATCGATTACACGATGGCCGAACGCATTTTTACGATCTTCGAAGGCACGTCGCATCCGAATTTCCCGGCTGACGAAGGCGACGTCAAGTATCATCAGGGCGCCGTCGGCAACCGGCGGACAAAGGCCGGCCGCGATGTCCGCATCGAACTTTCGTGCAATCCGTCGCATCTCGAGTTCGTCAATCCGGTCGTCGAGGGAATGGCCCGCGCCCGTCAGGACGAATTGCGGAACGCGCACGACTTCCAGCGCGAGGACGCGATCGACAAGATCCTGCCGGTGCTGATGCACGGCGACGCGGCTTTCGCCGGTCAGGGAGTCGTGATGGAGACGCTGCAGCTTGCGAACCTTCCGGGCTACCGGACGGGCGGCACGATCCATCTCGTCATCAACAACCAGATCGGGTTCACGACCTCGCCCGAGATGTCGCGCTCGTCGATCTACTCGACCGACGCCGCGCAAATCACGCAAACGCCGATCTTCCACATCAACGGCGACGATCCCGAGGCCGCGTTCCGCGTCATCCAGATCGCGCTCGCGTACCGCCAGAAATTCAACAAGGACGTCGTCCTCGACCTTGTCGGATTCCGCCGGCTTGGCCACAACGAGGGTGACGAGCCGAGCTACACGCAGCCGCTGATGTACGCGCGGGTCAAGGCGCATCCGGGAACCCGGCACCTGTATGCCGAGCAGCTGATCCGGGAGGGCGTGATCACGGCCGACGAACTGCGGTCGATGACCGATTCGATCGTCGAAAAGTACGAGGGCATCCTCGCGCGGGCGAAGGCCATCGCCGCCGACAAACCGACGAAGGCTCGATTGCCCGAACATATTGACGATGAGGACGGCTCGGACGTTTTCGAAACGGCGATCAGCACCGAATCGCTGCGGTCGGTCTCGGACGCGATCTCGCTGGTTCCGGAAGGATTCCAGATCAACCCGAAGATGGTCGGCCAGTTGGCGCGGCGCGCAAAGATGGGATCGGGCGAGGTGCCGATGGACTGGGGGTTCGCCGAGGCGGTCTCGATCGGCTCGCTCGTGCTCGACGGCACGGCCGTCAGGCTTTCGGGCCAGGATTCGGGCCGCGGGACGTTCTCGCAGCGCCACGCGTCGATGTACGACGCCGTGACGGGCGCCCGTTGGTCGCCGCTGACTGAGTTGCGGTCCGACGCGAACCCGAAGGCTAGGTTCTACGTCTACGATTCGAGCCTGTCGGAAATGGGCGTTCTCGGATTCGAATACGGCTACTCGGTCATCGCGAAGGACGATCTCGTGATGTGGGAGGCGCAGTTCGGCGATTTCTCGAACGGCGCGCAGGTGATGATCGACCAGTACATCTCGTCGTCGGAAGACAAATGGAACCAGAAATGCCGGCTCGTAATGCTTCTCCCCCACGGGTTTGAAGGACAGGGCCCGGAACATTCGTCGGCGCGGCTCGAGCGCTATCTCCAGCTCTGCGCGGACAACAACCTGCAGGTCTGCTATCCGTCGACGCCGGCGCAGTATTTCCATCTGCTGCGGCGCCAGGTGAAGCAGGAGATCGTCCGGCCGCTGATCGTGATGACACCGAAGTCGCTCTTGCGTCTGCCGGCCGCCTCATCGACGGTCGCGGAACTGACGAGCGGCGGTTTCCGGCCGTTGATCGACGACGCGAAGATCGCCGATCGCTCGAAGGTGAAACGCGTCGTCGTCTGTTCCGGAAAGGTGTTCTACGATCTCGACGCCGGCCGCGGCGATTCGTCCGATGTCGCGGTCGTCAGGCTCGAGCAGTTCTATCCGTTCCCGAAATCCGGCTTGGAGTTGATCCTCGCGTCGTATCCCAACGCGACCGAGCTCGTCTGGGCGCAGGAAGAGCCGAAGAACATGGGCGGATGGACGTTCGTCAAGGACCGCCTTGAAGAGATCCGCGGCGCGCTTTCGCTGACATACGTCGGCCGAATCGCGTCGGCATCGCCGGCGACCGGCAGCTACGCGATCCACAATCTCGAGCAGGAAAAGCTCGTGACGGAAGCGGTACGGTTTTAGATTTTGGATTTTAGATTTTGGATGTCTTGGACGCGCGAAGCCCGCTGGGCGAAGATCGCCACGACACCTACGCAACAAGATCCGAAGTCGCAAACCTCGATCTTGCTTCCGGTCGCGTAGCGACAAAACGAACTTAGCCGTGGGTTTCAACCCACGGGAATCGGGGATGCGATTGCGTCGCGTCAGCGACGATTGAACCCCGATTACGCATTCGGAGGATTCTGCCACGGATTTCACGATTCGCGCGAAGAGAACGCAGAACATTCCGTTAGAATACGTGCCACGTGCGGCGAAAGGTCGTGAGGCCACTCCATCGCGTAATCCGGTCGAAGCAGGTGTTGCTCGCTCGACGCTATGCCCCAAACGCGCGAATGTCGGCAAAAGTACGCTTAAGCCCCGAAGGTGCGTGGCGACACCAGATTCCCTTCGGGGCTGAGTTCATCACGCGAATCGCAGATCGCGGACAGCCGGCGATCTGAAGAACGCATTCCGTTCTTCGATTTCAACCGACATTCAGGACAGCATTGATTTGCGATTTGCGATCTGGGTCATTTGATCGCGGATTACGCGTTAAAGCGGCCCAAGGTGTTTTCGCCACTGATGGCACGAACTCTCACGAATTTTTCTGTGCATTATTCGCGTAATTTGTGAGATCCGTGGCAAAATCCTTCCAATCCGCGATCCGGGTTGATTCCGATCGCAAATTGCAAATCGCAAATTGCAAATCGCAAATCCCAACCTTTTCATCGCCATTCCCGGGCGATGAATCCGATCGCCTCTTCGAGCGGCGCGGCGCGGGCGATGCGGTCCAATGTCGGGATCTTGTTCACGGCGTCCAGCGGGAACCTGGCGCGTTTCGGCAATTCGATCTGAATCCTCAGATATCGGTCGGCAAGCAGCTGGCGCGATTGATAGTCCGCGATCCCCGAAACTCCCTCCATCAGGATATCGACCAGCGGCCGCGCCCAGCGCGCCAGCCCCCAGTCGAGCTCGCCGCCGGCAATGTGTTTCAAGTTGATCCCCGTGCCGACCGAGATCAGCACGATGTCATCGAGCCCGACGCGTTCAGGCCTGCCGTTCGTGGACGAGATCGCCTGCGCGATGGCAACAACGCTCGGATTGTTCGCGAAAACCCCGCCGTCGATGTAGCCGTCGGCCGTCGGAAAATAGGTCGGAGCGGCGCTCGTGTACCGCGCGACGTTCGCCGCAAGCTCTGGGGCATCGGAATCGGGTCCCGGGCAATTGTGGAAGATCTTCGGTTTCCAACGCCGGGACCGGTCCTTGTCGCCCTCGTTGTCAAGATCGAACGTCGGGATCACGACCTTCTTCCTGAGATCCCCGAGCCTCGTCTTTCCGAAGACCCCGGCGAGTTCCCTCGTCAGGTTCGCGGCCGAGTATTGCGCCCCGATCAGATTTCCGAGATCTGCGACGTTGTCGAAAAGCGAATCGGAAAAGATCGCCGGGCCTTTTTCGATAAAGAAATCGCAGATCTCCGCCGGCGAAAGCCCGTGCGCGAGGCCGAGCGCGATGATGCCCCCGGTCGACGTTCCGGCGATCAGATCGACATCTTCCAGCCAGCCGCCGGTCGAAGGCTCGTCCGCCAAACGCTGCAGCAAACGCGCGCTCATCAACCCTCGAATGCCGCCACCGTCGAGACTCAGTATCCTGAATTTTCCCATCTGAAATCCCCCTCAGTAAGTTATGCTTTTTAGGGCGGATTCCTTACACTTTTTTTCAACGGAACACTTCGAACGACCGGCAACCAGAGATCGATGAAGACGGGACGCCTTGCCGGCCGCGAACGATGCTCGCAACAAAGCGGCGGGCGACCGGCCGGGCGCCGGTCAAGCCTGAACCGGCTTTTCGCGTACTTTCGCGTCTTTCGCGGGCAGGAGTTTCGTACGCCTTGTTAGGATAAATCGAAACGCCGGCAGGGATGTAGGTGGTCCGGTAAATCCGCAATCGAATCGCTGGCTACTTGCCGTTGTTGCCGCCGGATCGCTGTTGCACGACGTGGGCCAGTTCGTGCGACAGCAACCTTCGGCCGCTCTCGGTATGCGGCTGGTAATGCCCCGGCGAAATGAAAATGTTCTCGCCCGAACTGAAAGATCGAGCGCCGAGCAGCGTCGGCGCGTGCCCTTCGTGGATGCGAACGTTCGAAAGGTCGGTCCGCAGTTCGGTTTCGAAATGGTGCTGCAGCGTCGGCGGCAAATTACTGATCCGGGAATTCGACTGGACGTCCGGCGGCGTTTGAAGATGATCGGTACCGTTCGTTTCCTTGTTGTTTTCAGCCATTGATGACCTCCGTGTGTTTTTTGGCGAGTCTTCTATTAACACAGACCGGGACCCGGTTCAAGACGGTCGGGCGAATGCTAGAGCTTCCAGAACGCCGGCACGAGGAGCATCGCGACGGCGAAAACGACGATCGTCAGGATCGTGCCGATCTTGACGAAATCCATGAAGGTATATCGGCCCGGAGTGTAAACGAGGATGCAGGCTGGCTCGAGCGGTGTGATGAACGAGAACGACGCGGCGTACGTTATGGCAACGGCGAAGGTCCGCGGGTTGAGCCCGAGCGCCACGGCAGTTTTCACCGCGACGGGCAATACGACCAGCGCCGCCGCCTGATTCGACATTGGCTGCGTCAGCGCGACGGTCAACGCGAAAAAGCCGGCGAGCACGGCGATCGAACCGTACTGCTCGAAGTATCTGACGATCAGATCGGCCAGGAAGACGTCGGTCTTCGTCTGCTCCATCGCGATCCCGAAACTCATCATACAGGCGATCAGGACCAGCAGGCGGAAATCGATCAGCGAATAGAGCTCGGCGTAACGGACCGTCTTTGTCGCCAGCAGCAGCATCACGCCGAGCAGGACGGCGACCGCCAGAGGCACATCGTACCCGATAACGACCTTCGACAGCGATAGCACGAGAAACAGCCCGAACGCCGCCAGCGCCCACGGCCGCTTGTCAGTCCGCATCGCGCCTTTTGAGAGGTCCTCGAGAAGCAGTATCTCGCCGTCGACGACCAACGGCTCGACGCGGCGGCGCCTTCCCTGAACAAGCAGCACGTCACCGAATTCGAGCATCAGGTCCGATAGCTTTTCGACAAAGTTCTGTCCGTGACGGTTGACGGCGAGAACCGTCAAATTGTAGCTGCGGCGAAAATCGAGCGATCGAAGTGTCTGGCCGACAAGCTTCGAATCGCGCATCACGAGCACCTCGAACAACTCAACGCCGGCGCCTTCGAAAACGTCGTCGCTCGCCGTGAAATCGGCCTTGATCTCGAGCCCGGCCTGCGTCTTCACGTTGAGAATGTTCGCGAGCTTGCCTTCGACGACCAAAAGGTCATTGAGCTGGATCCGGTCGCGCGGTCCCGGAAGAATGCGTTCGGCGTCCTTGCCGCGGATGATCCCGAGTACGTTCAGCTCGAGTTCGTTGTGAAAATCGGCCTCGGCGAGAGTTTTTCCGATCAGGTGCGATCCGGGCAGCACGATCAACTCGGAGATGTATTCGCGAATGTGATATTGCTCGGTCAGCGAATCTTCGCCGCCACGCGTCGGAAGCATCTTGCGCCCGATGGCCAACATATAGACCATCCCGACGGCGACCGTAATGACCCCGACGGCGGTCAGTTCGAACATCGAATAGCCGGCCATGCCGTAGCGCTGCATCGCACCGGACACGGCGAGATTCGTTGATGTGCCGATAAGCGTGCAACTGCCGCCGAGGATGGCTCCGAACGCGAGCGGCATCAGCAGTTTCGACGGCGGGATCTTGGCGCGTTCGGCCAGGCCCATCACGACCGGAAGGAACATCGCCGTCGTCGTCGTGTTCTTCAACACGGATGCCGATACGGCGGCGACGCCCATGATCAGCGCCGTCAGCATAAATTCGTTGCTCCCGGCGATCTTGTACAGCCGGCGCCCGACCAGATCGACGAGTCCCGTCTTGATCAGCCCGCCGGTAAGAACGAAAAGCCCTCCGATCGTTATGATGACGTTGTCGCCGAATCCGGAAAGCGCCTGATTGACGTTGAGCACGCCGCTCAGCACAAGCCCGATGACGAGCAGGATGCCGACGACATCGACCGGGAGTTTCTCGGTCCCGAACAATATCAGCGCGATCGCCAGAAGGGTCAAAACGATGATTATCTCGGTCGGCACGAGATGAGAATAATGGAAATCGCGCGATTTGCGAAATGCCGCGGGAGGGGGCCTTGCGAACCCACCAAACGGTGCGGCGTCGAACGTTCAGCGCCCAACCCCGAATCGGACACCGCGGGGTGGATCTGCGGGATCAAACGGGCAGTTGCACGGGACCAGCCGTCTCCGATAGGATGGCCGGAAACAAGACATTTCCTTGCGTGCGATAGCGGCCGCAACGCCGACGGTGCAGAGTGCGCCGATTGAACCCGGGTTGCGCATTTGAAAACTTCTGCCACGGATTTCACGAATTTCGCGAACAAAACACAGAATAATATGTGAGATTCGTGCAATCCGTGGCGAAACGCTGTTAAGTCATCTTATCGCGTAGTTAGGGTTGAATCCCCGGATCATTTGCCGTACCGCGTCGCGGTTGATATCGGCCGCGGTTCCAACAGCCGTCCTGTTGTACTCGAGGCAGTATCTGCGGTATCGTTACCGATGGTCGCTCAATAATGTTGATGAGGTGTATTTCATTGTTCAAAAATCGTGTTTTCGCAGCCGCCGCGGCTGTTGTTTTGATCGCGTTCGCGTCGGTCGCTCCCGCGCAAAAGCTCAAGGCCGACGAGATAGTCGCCAGGCATCTTGAGGCCATCGGTCCGGCCGACAAGCGCGCCGTGAAGAACCGCGTCGTCATCGGCACCGTCGATTACCGGCTCGAGGCGCAAACCGGGAAGATCTCGGGACAAAGCGTTCTGGCGTACGAAGGCGAAAAGTCGGCTTTCGCGATGGCGTTCCAGAATCCGCGGTATCCGCAGGACAAAATGGGCTTTGACGGCAAAAAGGTCGCGGTCGGATACATCCTTCCCGGCGAACGTTCCCCGCTCGGACGCTTCATCGTCAGCTTCGACGACGCTTTTTCCGAGGGACTGTTCGGGAGCGTGCTTTCGACCGGATGGCCGCTCGCCGATCTGGCGGCCCGCAAAGCGAAGGTCGAAGCCGACGGAACGAAAAAGGTCGACGGCCGCGAAACGTTCGTTCTCGACTATTTTCCGAAAGGCGGATCGGACGTCCTGATCAAGATGTTCATCGACAAAGAGACCTTTCGCCACGTTCGGACCGAATACATCAAGGTCATCTCGGCCCAACAGGGCCGGACCGTCGATTCTTCTGCGCGCCAGCGCGAAGCGCGCTATGTACTGACCGAGGACTATTCGGATTTCAAGAAAGAGGACGGGCTCGACCTCCCGCACGCGATGAAGCTGACGCTTTTGACCGACGCGATGAGCGGTGCCGAAACGTCGATCTGGAATTTCGCATTCAGCCAGTACTACATCAATCAGAAGCTCGAACCCGAAACGTTCACTATCGACTGAGAAACGCGGATCAGCGCAAAGCGCGTTTCAGTGCAAAGCGCGTTTCAGTGCATAGTGCATAGTGCAAAGTGCAAAGTTCGGACACAACTTTGAGCGCGCTATTCACCGTTTTGCACTATGCGTTTTGCACTGAATCGCACTTTGCACCATACGCTTTGCGCTGAAATGCACTATTCGGGCTTTGAACTATGAAGGCGGTCTCGTCGATTTCGATGGCGGTTTTTCTTTTGGCGTCGCCGTTCCTCGCGTATGGTTTCGGCGTCGAGCTTTGGCGGATCGCCGGCACGATCGGTTTGGCGGATCCGCGTTGGCGCGCGTTCGCGATCGGCGCGGCCGTCTTTGTTCCCTTTCTTTTCATCGCCAGGCGGCTCTTCGGATCACTGTGGAGTTGGATCGAAACGTTCGAGCACGAACTGACGCACCTCGTCGTCGGACTATTCTTTTTGAAGATCCCGGTCAGTTTTCGTGTCAGCGCCCACTCCGGCGGCGAGGTCAAACATATCGGCCGAGGATCGACGGGCCAGACCTGGATCACGCTCGCGCCGTACTTCCTCCCGACGGCGTCGATCGTCGTCGTCATCGTTGCTTCCATTTTCGGGATCGCATCGAATTACGCGCTGGCGGCGCTCGGCTGGACGACCGCGTTCCATCTTGTCACGAGCTGGGCCGAAACAAGCTTCCGCCAACCCGACCTGAAAAAAGCCGGCATCGTCAAAACGCTTCTGATCCTGCCGCTGATGAACATCATCTGCTACGGAGCCGTGCTCGCGTTCGTAGCCGGCGGCGGCAAGGGATTCGCGAATTTTTGGAAACAAGGGGTCGGCGGAGCCGCTCGGATTGGATCTGCGATCTTGGATTTCAGACGTTCTTAGCTTTGCACTTCGGATTCCGCGTTGGCAGGGCTTGGCCTCGGATCCATCGACCTACGTTAACAAATCGAGAATCCAAAATGCGGCTTCAGTTCGCGCAGGCGAGGCAGACGCTCGCTTGGGGGACCGCTTCGAGCCGCTTGAGCGCGATCTCCGAGCCGCAGTTCTCGCAAATCCCGTACTCGCCCGACGAGAGCCGCTCAAGAGCGCGGTTGACCTCAAGATACTCAAGATTCAGGTTGTCGTCGATCTTGGTCAAGATCGCTTCGTTCTCGCGCTGGATCGCCTGCTCCTCGAGGCTCTTGTCAAACTGGCGGCGCGCACTGATCTCGACGCGGCCGAGCAATTCCTCGAGCCGGGACTTGCGCTCCACAAGCATCTGTCTGATCTGATCGAATTTATCCATATTTCAACTCTCGATTTTTGATAATTTACACCAAAACCGGTCCCGAAAATGTGATATAAGTTACATTTCGCGCAATGAAACTCGACGAAACCAACCAAATTCATCTGGACGAGCTCCGAAAACGCGGTCGGATAAGGCATTTCGAGCCGAACGAGGAGATCTTTGCCGAAGGCGAACGAGCCCTTTATTTGCCGATAGTGATCTCGGGCAAGGTCAAAATGGTTCGTTATCCCGAGGTCGGGAAGGAGATCATCATCGGTATGTTCGTCGATCGGCAGATTTTCGCCGTGCCTCCGGTCTTCGACGGCGGACCGTATCCGGCATCCGCGATCGCGATGGAAGCGACCGAACTGCTGTTGGTGCACCGCGACGATTTTCTCGCCGTCGTGCGTGAGAATCCGGAGTTCTCGATAACGGTAATCAACTGGATGTGCGGAATGTTGCGCGAGAAGACCTCGGTCATCAAAAATCTCGCGATCGCCTCGCCCGAGCAGCGGGTCGGAAACATACTGTTGCGGATCGCTTCAAAAGAGATGGTCGGAAACGGTCCGATAAGGATTCCCCTTCGGCGCCAGGACATAGCCGAAATGGCCGGACTGACGACCGAGACGACGATCCGGTCCGTCCGCAAGCTCGCCGAGCGCAATCTTGTCCGCATCGTGCACGGCAAGATCTTTGTCGACGATCTTGGCGCGTTGCGAAAATTCCTCGACTGATCAGTACCGCGACAATTCCGGAACGCCTCGAATGTAGTTTTGCATCCGATTTGCGATGTTCTCGGCCCTGAGCTTCGCAAAATCCGCCCTCTCGCCTTCGAACATATCATCGACGGTTCCGTTGAAAACCTCCAGCCATCGGCGAAAATGAGGCGCCTCGAGCTTCGATTTCAAATTCAGTTCGGCGTGAACTTGCAGCGGATTCCGGCCGCGGCTCGGGTAGTTCTTTCCGCCGAGCAGCAGACTCTCCCAAAAATCGACGATGATCGGCAGGTGTTGATCGAGATCGAGCCGCGCGACATCGGTGAAGATATAGCCGATCGTCTCGTCGGTGAGCGCGAATTTATAGAACGCTTTCATCAGCCTTTCGATGTCGGGGCGGGATTCGATATCTTTCTTCATTATCGGCATTTTGGGCCAACCCGATCGTTCCCCGCAATCGGAACGATCCGTTTCGGGCCACCTCAGTTGGCGCTGCGCGCTCAAATAGAGGCTGTGTCAAAAACGCGCATCAATGTGAATTGCCGTTCGTTACAACGAACGGACAGCGGTCAGAGCAATGATCGCGGCTTTAGCCGAAATTTAAGCTAACGCCCTGCAGTGCTTAGGTTTAGCGCATCCGGGCGCAGCCCGAACGCTAGCGCTCAGTCGTTCAACGGCTGGGCAGGAGCCCAGCCCTGAACGATTGCCGATAGATCAACGGACGGCTTTTGACACAGCCTCAAATGCAAGCGTGACGCTTGCGCTCTCTATTCCTCGCGCTTCCCTTTCGAGAAGATCAGTTCGAGCGCGAACCAAACGAACGCGAACGCGCCGATCGCGAAGACGGTGTCGCCGAGGACGCGCATCCAGCGCAGGAACTGCATCAGATCGGTCTGCATAAAGGCCGCCGAGCGAGCCGACCAATAACCGTTCGACACCGACTCGACGGTCTGCAGCAACCCGATCGGAAGCAGACTCAGGACCATCATCATCAGCAGCCCGCCGTTTATCGCCCAGAACGCGAACTTGATCAGCTTCTCGTTCCAGCGCCGTTCCGGATCCATCGCCCGCAGGCAGAACAGCGTCAGCGCCAGCCCGAGCGTGCCGTACACTCCGTACAGCGCGCCGTGCGCGTGAACGGCCGTCGTGTTCAAACCCTGCATATAGTACAGCGCGATCGGCGGATTGATCATGAACCCGAAGATCCCGGCCCCGACAAGGTTCCAGAAAGCGACCGCGATGAAGAACCAGATTACCCATTTGTACTGCTTCAGCCAGTTCCGCGCACGTGATCTGCGGATATTCTCCCAAGCCTCGAATCCGACGAGGGTCAGCGGCACTATCTCAAGCGCCGAGAAGACCGCTCCGAAGGCGAGCGCGACGGTCGGCGTTCCCGCGAAATATAGATGATGGAGCGTGCCGATTATGCCGCCGCTGAGATAGATCGCGCCGGTCAGAAGCGATGCGCGCGCCGCCGATTCGGGTTTGATGACGCCGAGCCGCGCGAACAGGAACGCGATCACGACCGTCGCGAAGACCTCGAAAAAGCCCTCGACCCAGAGATGGACGACCCACCAGCGCCAGTACTCGACGACCGAGATGTGGGATTTCATTCCCCAGAACAGCCCGGGCGCGTAAAACAAAGCGATCCCGGCGGTCGAGATCATATAGAGCAGCAGCAGCGATCGACGGCTATCGTTCTGGCGGAAGGCGGGCAGCGCGGTCCGCGTCACCAGAAACAGCCACAACAGCAGTCCGACGAAAAGAGCGGCTTGCCAGACGCGCCCGAGATCGACGTATTCGTATCCCTGGTGTCCAAACCAGAACCACGCGTCGCCCGAGAGTTTGTGCATCACCGACATCCATTGGCCGCCCATCGAACCGAGAACGACCACGAGCAGCGCCCCGAAAAGGGCATCGACGCCGAGCTTCTGCATTTTCGGCTCGTAACCGCAAATGATCGGCCCGATGAACAGGCCGGCGGCGAGCCACGCGGTCGCGATCCAAAAGATCCCGAGCTGGACGTGCCACGTGCGCGTCACGACGTACGGCAGGAACTCGGCCAGCGGGATCCCGTAAAAGCCGTGGCCCTCGACGCCGTAGTGCGCGCTTATGACGCCCATTATGATCTGCAGCAGAAACAGCAGCGAGACGACGAGAAAGTACTTGACCGTCGCCTTTTGCGATGGCGTGAGTTCGCCGCCGATCAGCGGATCGCTGTCCGGCGCCCCGTCGAACGACTCTTCGTCGCGCTTGCCGACGAAATACCAGATCATCCCGCCGATGCCGGCGATGAGCGCGATGACGCTGACGCCGGTCCAAACGATCGTCGAACTGGTCGCCGTGTTTCCGACCAGAGGTTCGGCCGGAAAATTCGAAGTGTAAGAGATGTTCTTGCCCGGCCGGTTAGCCGCCGACGCCCACGCCGTCCAGAAAAAGAATGCCGTAAGCTGCCGCTGTTTTGCCGCATCGGGCTGCGCGTTTCGCTGGATCGCGTATTCCTTGCTGCCGTCGGTGAAGACCGTTGCGTAGTACTTAAGATTCTCGTCGAAGGCTTCGGCGCGCAACGGATCGACCGTGATCCGGTTCGTCGCCGGATCGTATCCGTTCTTTCGTACGAGATCGGTCAGCCTCTGTCGCATCGTCGCCTGCTGCTCGGAGTTCAGCGCGGCGTACTCGCGCCCGAATTCCTTGTTCGAGATCTTCTTCAGGATGAACTCCGCTTCGCGGTGCAGATAATCCGCTGTCCAGTCGGGCGCGACATAGCTGCCGTGCCCCCAGATCGAGCCGACCTGCATCCCGCCCATCGCCTGCCAGACGTTCTGGCCGTTCGATATCTCGCCTTCGCCGACAAGCGTCCGGCCGTCGGCGGTGACGACCGCGACCGGGATCGGCGGCGCCTCGCGAAAGATCTCCGTCCCGACCCATAACAAAACGGCGAACGACATCACGAAGATCGCGCCGAACAATATCCATAACTTTTTCATAAATTTCCCTCGAAAACTCTTGTTTTGATAACTGCGTCGGGATCAGACTATTAGCTTTCCGGAGCGGGAAAAATGATTGTGGTCATGTTCGCGAAAAAATTAGTTCTCCAATTGACATTTTTGCGCTAAAATTAAGTCAAATTTATACCTTCCGGTTATTGAAATGCTGTATCGAACCGTGCAGCGCCGCCGCCTGATCGGGACCGCGAGCCTGATCGTTGTAGTTTTTGCATAATTGAAACGCGAGGTGCCCGACAATGGGTGATAAACGAGTCACAACTGAAACCGACGAAGCTCAACTCAGGCAGTTCACCCGTGCAGTGCTTGACGATCTGCAGGCGCTCGAAATGATGATCCGGTCCGGGGATCTCGAGGATGACGCGCTGCGTATCGGCGCCGAACAAGAAATGTTCCTTGTCGACTCGTCAATGCATCCGACGCCGCTCGCGATGGAGATAATCGAGGACGCGAAAGATAAACGACTGACGACCGAGATCGGAAGGTTCAACCTCGAAGCCAACCTGACACCGCTCGATTTCACCGGGAACTGTCTCAGCGAACTCGAGTCCGAGATTCACGAGATGGTCGGGATCGTCCGCAGCGCAGCGGTCAAATACAACTCCGACGTGCTGCTGACCGGCATTCTGCCGACGATCCAGGCCTCCGACCTTGTCGAGCGCAATCTTACGCCGAGCCCGCGTTATCACGAACTTAACCGGATCCTGACGGCGCTTCACGGCGAAGAACGGATCGTGCATATCAAGGGGCTCGACGAACTCCGTCTGCACGTCCAGAACACGTTCGTGGAATTCTGCAACACCAGTTTCCAGGTTCATCTCCAGGTGCCGATCAAACGCTTCGTCGAATACTACAACTGGGCGCAGGCTCTGAGCGCTCCGGTCCTCGGCTGTGCGGTGAATTCGCCCGTCATCATGGGCCACCGCTTGTGGCACGAAACGCGGCTCGCATTGTTCCAACACGCCGTCGATTCGCGTTCGCCGATTCAGCAGGAGCGGAGCCATCCGGCGCGCGTGACGTTCGGCCGGTCGTGGGTCGAAGATTCGATCCTTGACGTCTTCCGCGAGGACGTCGCGCGGTTCCGGATCCTTCTGACCCGCGAGCTCGAAGAAGACTCGCTCGATGCGCTCAAGAACGGACGGGTACCGCGGCTCGACGCGTGGCGGATGCACAATGGCACGATCTGGCGCTGGAACCGCGCTTGCTACGGCGTGATGAACGATCGGCCGAGCCTGCGCATCGAGGTCCGATATCTCCCATCGGGCCCGACCGTCGCCGACGAAACCGCGAACGCGGCGTTCTTCCTGGGTTTGATGATGGCCTTACCCGACGAGTTCGGCGACGTCACGAAGCTGATGTCGTTCGACGACGCGAAGAACAATTTTTTCAGCTCCGCCCGCTACGGGCTGAAGTCGCAGCTGATCTGGTTCCGCGGCCAGTCGTTCCGGACGGCGCGCTTGATCCTCGAGGACCTCGCGCCGCGGGCGCGCGAGGGTCTGAAAAAGGTCGGGATCGATAGTGAGGACATCGATCGGTATATCGGCATCATCGAGGAACGCGTCCGCGCCGAAAAGACCGGATCGCTATGGGTGCTCGACTCGCTGGCGGCGATGGACAAGCAGGCGAAGATCAACGTCCGGATGCGAACCCTGACGGCGGCGATGCTCGAGAACCAGAAGACCGGCCAGCCGCTCCACAAATGGCCCGCGGCAGCGATTTCGGAAAAGAGCGACTGGATCGACAACTACCGAACTGTCGAGCAGTTCATGTCGAAGGACCTGTTCACGGTCCGGCCGCAGGATGTGGTCGATCTCGCCGCGAGCCTGATGAAGTGGAAGCACATCCGTCACGTTCCGGTCGAGGACGATTCAGGAAATCTCGTCGGCATCCTGTCGCATCGCGACATCCTGAAGCTGATGACCGAACATTGCGGCGAAGAGATCATCGTTCGCGACGTGATGAAGACGGACCTCGTCTGCGCGACGCCCGAAATGTCGTCGCTCGACGCGTTGAAGACAATGCGCGACCACGACATAGGCTGTCTTCCGGTGATCCACAAGAACAAGCTCGTCGGACTGATCACGGCGCACGATTTCCTGACCGTTTCGGTCAAGCTTTTCGAAGAGCGCGTCCGCGAAGACACCAATGGTGGGTAGGGGAGTGGGATTTGGGATTTGGGATTTGGGATTTTGGATTTTGGATTTTGGATTTCGGATCAATCCCGTCCAAGACGTTGAAGATCGTTATGCAAAGCGAACGAAACAGCGGCTTCCGTGGGGACAAGCGGATCCCGGCTCCTTGAGAGGTTGTGTCAAAACTGCGATTTGTTATCGGCTTTACGACTTACCCCTAGCTTCAGAGGACGAAAAGCCGTACTTAGATCTATCGGCAGTCGTTCAGGGCTGGGCTCCTGCCCAGCCGTTGAACGCTTAGATCCGGGCTACGCCCGGATGCGCTTCACTCAAGCACTGCAGGGCTTTAGCTTAAGTTTCGGCTAAAGCCGCGATTATTGCTCTGACCGGTGTCCGTTCGTTGAAACGAACGGCAATTCACATTATTAATCCCCCTAGATACGAGTTTTGACACAGTCTCTGAAGCTAGTGGCAATTCAAAAGAAGAAAAGCCGCTTGATTGTGATATTTGAATTCAAACTTCTGAAGGCTTTGACACGGCTCGTTGAGCGTGTGGAGCGCGCGACGTATCGATAGCATGGAGCGAAGCGGAACGTGGTGTGCCGGGCCCGGTTTCGACCGGAGCGTGCGGGACCGTGAGCCCCGAAAGGGGCGCAGCTCGCCCCGGAATTCAGGCAGGTCCGCACGCTTCGACATTCGACGGCGCGGCTGCGCCCCTTCGGGGCTCTTCTCGTTGTCTGTGTGCGTGTCCCTGGGTTCGCGCCCGGGGTTACCGCTCCCTCGCCCTTTCGGGGCTTTCAGATCCTGACCGGGTAAAGCTGATCGGACGAGGAACACCCGGGGGCTCATCGCGAATCGAGGCGAAACACATCCGTTGCGATCAGTGAAATCCGGAGGTCGATCCGCTGCAACGTTCAGGACAGCATTGATTTTCGATTTGAATTTTAGATCTAGCGAGGGCGTAAACGGGTCGTTTACGCAAAAGCCAGCGTCGCTCTCGTCTGTCAATTGATTTTGGAGGATGACAAGAATGACGAGTGGATTCAAAAAAGCAACCGCCGCCCTTTCGATCGCGCTTTTCGCGTTTGCCGCGAACGTTTCGGCCTCGGATCCCAAACCCCGCAGGTCGGGGGGCTCGCCGGCGACGGTCACGACACGGACGACGCGAACCTCGAACATCACGGAAGCCAACGGCGTCGCGACAGACGTTTCGGCCGCGCGCCGCAACCGGACGCGAACTTCCAGCATCACCGAGGCCAACGGCGTCGCGACGGATGTTTCGGCCGCTCGTCGAATGAGCCGCTGAACGGATCACTTGAATTTCCGTTCTTTTCAACGAACGAACACCAGTCGGAAAAAAGATCGCTGCTTTGGCGAATGTTGAGTGAACGCCCTGCATTGCTTGAGTTTAACGCCTCCGGGCGTCGCCCCGATGATACCGTTCATTCCTTCGCCGGCTGGGCCGGAGCGCAGCCCTGAACGATTTCCGACCGATCAAAGAGCGGCTTTTGACACGGTCTCTGAAGCTGGTGGCAAGTCATAGAACGGATGTTCGGAATCCGAAATCCCGGAATCTGGAATGCCCGGAATTTGGAATCCTGATATCTTGACTATCTTGACTCTTGAACTTCTTGACTCTTGACTCTTGAATCTTAAGTCACCGTGAACATAATTACCGAAATTTGCGTCGATTCGGTCGAATCTGCCGTGGCCGCTCAGGCGGGCGGGGCCAACCGGGTCGAGCTTTGCGACAACCTTCTCGAAGGCGGAACGACGCCGAGCGCCGGCGCGATAAGCGTTGCGCGCGAGCTTCTGGACATCGGTCTGCAGGTCATAATCCGGCCGCGCGGCGGTGATTTCCTTTATTCCGATATCGAGTTCGAAACGATGCGCCGCGATATCGAAACTGCGAAGCGGCTTGGAGCCGACGGCGTCGTGATCGGGATCCTGACCGCCGACGGCGATATTGATGTTGAACGCACGAAGCGGCTCGTCGATCTCGCACGGCCGATGTCGGTCACGTTCCACCGCGCGTTTGACGTCGCCCGCGACCCGTTCGCGGCGCTCGACGCGCTGATCGCGCTCGGCATCGACCGGGTCCTGACCTCGGGCCAGGAAGATTCGGGGATCGAAGGTGCCGAACTCATTTGCGAACTCGTTCGTCGCGCCGGCGATTCGATCACGATTCTAGGCTGCGGCGGGCTGAACGAACGGAACATCGCGCGGTTCGTTGCGCAAACCGGCGTTTCGGAGGTCCATTTCACGGCATTCGAATCCGTCCCGAGCCGGATGCGTTTCCGTAACGATCGCGTTCGTATGGGCGGCTCTCTCAGCCCGCCGGAATATGAGCGGAGCGTCGCCGGGTCCGATATCGTCCGACGCGTGATCGAACGGCTTGAGTAGAGTCGAAGACTGGCGCGCTGATTTGTTAGGTCGCGTTTCCAGTCCCCGCT
>CAZARD010000054.1:0-6234 GCA_964487505.1 uncultured Blastocatellaceae bacterium
TTTTTACAATTCCGTTTCGTTTAACGTAGAATCAACTTTGGTTTTTTTCGCAACAAACCTTCGGAGCCGGCGTTGGGCGGGTCCCGGAGCGGGTTGCGGCGGTCGATTATGGTTCGTGAAGGAATCCCGTTTGTGCTAGGTGCCGCGTTGCCCGCGATCGTGTTCGCGGCGCTTTTCGTCGTTCTCGGCGGCATCGTCTATCTCGTCGCCGGGATCGTCTTCATAATGCTCGCGGCGTTTATGGCCTATTTCTTCCGCGACCCCGAACGGCATACGCCGGCAGGCGACGACATCATCGTCTCAGCCGCCGACGGCCGCGTGACGCGCGTCGAGGATCGCGCCGATTCGACATTCGTGAGCGTCTTCCTGTCGCCGCTCGACGTTCACGTCAACCGATCGCCGATCGCCGGGGTCGTGACCGCCGTGGACTACATCAAGGGGAAGAAGAACCCGGCGACGAGCGACGAGGCGAGCCTGATAAACGAGCGCAATTCACTGACGATCGAGAATCCGAAGATGACCGTCGTCTGCACGCAGATCGCCGGCATCGTCGCGCGCCGCATTGTCTGTCACAGTAAAAAAGGCGATAATCTTGAACTCGGCGAGAGGTTCGGCCTTATCAAATTCAGTTCGCGCACGGATCTTCTGATGCCAAAGGCGGTCGATCTGATGGTGAAGGTCGGTGATCGCGTCGTCGGAGGCGAAACGATCATCGCGCGCCTGAAGTGATCCCGGCGTCACCGGCCAATTATGGAAACCGAAGAGAATCTACCCCCGCATAAGGGCCTGAAAAAAGGACTCTACCTGATCCCGACCGCCTTCACGGCGGCGAACGTCGGAATGGGATTCCTGACGGTCATATATTCGGTTCGCGGATTTCAAAGCGTCGCCTCGAATCCGGCGCACGCTGCTTCATACTTCAATTATGCGGCGCTGGCCATCGGCCTCGCGATCCTGTTCGACACGCTCGACGGGCGCGTCGCGCGCGCGACCCGGACGGCGACCGAGATCGGCGTCCAGCTCGATTCGCTTGCCGACGTCGTCACGTTCGGGATCGGCCCGATCGCTCTTGTCTACGCGTGGGGCATCGGCGCTGTTTTTCAGGAACAGACGGCGATGCATAATCTCGGTGTCTTTCTCCTGTTCATGTATCTGATGTGCGGCGCGTTCCGGCTGGCGAGGTTCAATCTGCAGGCGACGCGGCCCCACGTCCTGATCGAAGGCACGACAAAGATCGACAAGAAGAACTTCGTCGGACTGCCCATCCCGCCGGCGGCCGGCCTGATGGCCTCGATCATCCATTTCGCGCCGATGCCGCTCAGCACCTACGGAGCCGATTACGCGCGCTTCTACGGGATAATGGTGCTCGTCCTGCTCGGACTGCTAGGGCTTTTGATGGTCAGCACGATCCGCTACACGAGCTTCAAAACGGTCGCCACGGGCCGCACTAACATCTACATCGTGCTGCTCATCGCCGCCAGCGCGATGCTCATCTGGTTTTATTCCGAATATGCGCTATTGGCGCTGAGCGGCCTCTACGTCTCGCACGGCGTGATCTGGTACGTCCTCGGGATCTTCAGCCCGCGGAAAAAAGCGGCAGGAGAGATCGCCGAGACCGAGCCCGTCAGTCAGTGAGTTCTTCGCGCCGGCGTTTGGCCTCGATCGGGGTCACGCTCGCCTTCTTTTTCTTCTTTCGCTCAAAGACCGGATCGTCATCCGCGTAATCGAACCCGCTCGCCACCATCAAAGCACACAGCATCAGGAACATCATCGTCAAAGACGTCGTGTGCAGCACGAAATCGAAGATGGAATGGACGAGGATCGAGAAGCACCCGGCGAGCGCTCCGAGCGCCACGCCGCGCCGATAGATATTCTCGGTACGAGAGCTGGCGAGCCCGGTCCGGAAAAGCTTGTAGATGAAGAAGACCGTCAGCGCGAGGCCGATCAGACCGGCGTCGGCCAAAACCTGCAGATAATCGTTGTGGGCCTGTTCGACGCGTGCCAGGCCGTTCATCGGATCGAACTGCGTATAGGCCGCCGCATAGGCGCCGATCCCGGCGCCGAACGGGAAATAGTGCGTAACGATCTGCCACGTGACCTGCCAGATCTGGAACCGATTGGTCGAGAAGTCGTTCGATCGGGCGGTCTCGGCGATCCGCGTCAGCGTCGATTCCCCGCCGACGAAGATCGAACCAAAAACGACGACCACCAGAAGCAGCAGGGCGAGCGCGACCTTCATCGCAACCTGATTGCCGCTTTTTGCCTTTGCGGTCAGCAGCACGAGCAGAACGGTCGCCGCGATGATCGAGAAAAGTCCGCCGCGCGAACCGCTCATCACCAGCGAAACGCCCATCAGGCCGATCGCCGTGAGCGTGATCAGTCGCTTGTCGCGCGAAATGGCGCCGGCAAACAGCATCCCCAGCGGGAGCGCGATCGCCATCTCCATGAACGCCGCGAAGTTGTGGCGGTTGACGAACGACCCGAACGGCTGCGCGTTGCTTGGGGCCTCGTAAATCCCGTAGATCTTCGTCGGGCTCAGGACGTACTGAAGGATCGCGTAAAACGCGAACACGAATCCGAAGACAACGATCAGCGTCGTCAGTTTCCGGATCCGGGCCGCGCTGTCGAGATAGCTCAAGGCCATCGCAAAGAAAAGCAGCAGCGCCACGAAATGGAGCGCGAACATCTGCGTCCAAAAGGGCTCGATCGAGATCGTCCGCGGGATCCCGGAAAGACCGGCCATCTCGGCGACCGTTCCGAACGGGATGAATTGGATCACCGCGTAAAGCGCCGCCAGCGCGATGGGTATCTGCAGTTGGGACGGGCTGAACTTGAATATGCCGGAACGGAACGAATCGACGGCCCAAAGCACCACGGCAACGGCGATGAAAAAATATGCGAGCGCAATGACAGGCTGATGGACGGCCCCGTACGCGATCGTCGTCAGGACGAACAGCGCGCAGAGCACGAAAAATACCATCTTGCCGGGAATCGTCGATTCGATCTTCATCGTTCAGTATCTCTTCACTTAAGCCGCTCGAGCCGGAAATCATCGATCCAGAACGATCCGACGATCGGACAGGCGTCGCCGCAATAGGACCGGTCGAGCCGGACAAGCAATCCCTCGGCGTCGGCGGGCGCCGTGAAATCCATTTTGACCTCGCTCCATTCGTTCGTCCCAGTCGGAAATGCGCCGCTGGTCGTCACGATCTTGTTGTCAGCGGCGTTGACGACCTCGATCAGAGGCGTTCCGGCGGACTTCAGGTCCTCGGTGCGGAGCCAGAAGACGAGCCGATAGCGGATGCCGGGCTCGACCGCGACCACTTGCCAGAGGTTCTTGATCTCGATCGCCGAAAATCCCGACAAGCTGACCTTCAAGCTACGTCCGCCCTCGCGCTTCTTGATCTGGTCGGAACGGATATCGACCTTGTCGAGCTTGATCACCTTCCAGCCAAAATAGACGGACGAAGCGTCTTCGGGGATGGGTGTTTCAAACCCGCCGTTTTGGATCGTCTCGGCCTTGGCCTGAGACTCAAGCGCCGTCTGATGGACGAACGCGACGGCCGAACGGTAATAGCGCTTTTCATACAGCGCCTGCGCGATGATCTTGGCGATGGGCTGGTGATCCTGCTTCTGCTCCGGCGTCAGGGTGTTCCAGACCCGCAGCGACTCGGGCGCGAGTTCCTTGGCGGCGTAGAATTTTGCGAGCCCCGCGCGGACCTCAGGGTTCAGCCCGACGAGCTCCTCGAGCTTCGCCGTGTCCTTATCGAAATTCTCCCAAACGATCGAGAAAACCTGCTCGCGATACTCGCTGCTGCTTTCAGCCGCCGTCCTGAACTCGTTCAAGGCTTCTTCCGAACGGCCCTGCCTGAGCAGGAAATTCGCGAAGTGCCAATGCGAATAACTGTAGTTCGGAGCGAGTTCGATCGCGCGCCGGAACGATCGGTCGGCGCGTTCGTATTGTTCGACCTGTTCGAGCGCCCGGGCGAGCTCGATCCACGCGCGGAAGTCATAGGGGCCCTTGCGGACCATTTCCTCAAACGCGGCGACCGCCTTCGCCGTCGCTTCGGGGGTGAACTGCTCGCGATAAACGCTGGCCCGCAACCAGTTCGTCATCGGATCGTTCGGGCTGAAACCGTAAGCGGCCTCGGCGATGGCCTCGGCATTTGGGGCGTTCGCCTGCGTCAAGGCCCCGAACATGTTGCCGATCTGCCAACGCACCGAGAACCAGCCGAAAACGATCGCCGCCAGCGCCACGCAGACCAACGTTACGCGCCCCGTAAGACCTTTTGTTTCAATGACTTTGAACGGCTGCTTCACGATGTATGAAACTTATTCGATTTGCCTGATTTTATCAAGCGAAAAATCGCGCGACGGTTTCGACGACGTATTCCTGCTGCTCTGGCTTGAGTTCGGGAAACACCGGTATCGCGAGCGATTCGCGCGATGCGCGCTCGCTCTCCGGCAGATCGCCCACGCGTCCGCCAAGGTACGCGAAACACTCCTGAAGATGAAGCGACACGGGGTAGTAGATATCGGTCCCGACGCCGTTTTCCGTCAGAAACGCGCGCAGCTCGTCGCGCCGTTCGGGGACGCGTAACACATATTGGTTGTATATGTGCCGGACGTTCGCGCGTTCGAACGGAAGCACGATGCGTTCGGTCAATCCGGCATCGGTGAACATCTTCCGGTAGCGGTCCGCGTTTGCCTTGCGGCGATCGGACCAATCGTCGAGGTGCGGAAACTTCACCCGCAGGACCGCACCCTGGAATCCGTCGAGACGCGAGTTCAACCCGACCCATTTGTGATAATAGCGCTCGAAGGATCCGTGGACTCGAAGCGCGTTCAGCTTGTGTGCCAACGCGTCGTCCGAGGTCGTCATGAATCCTCCGTCGCCCATTCCGCCGAGATTCTTTGAAGGATAGAAACTGAAGCACCCGATCTCGCTCATCGCTCCGGCGCGAACGCCGTTCTCTTCGGCGCCGATCGCCTGCGCCGCGTCCTCGACCAGCGGAACCCCGTGACGCGCGGCGATCTCGCGGAGCGCGGACATATCGGCGCACTGTCCGTAAAGATGGACCGGTTGGATCGCTTTCGTCCGCGGAGTGATCTTCGCTTCGACCTGCGAGACGTCGAGATTGAACGTCCTCGGATCGATATCGACGAAGACCGGCGTCGCGCCGAGGCGGGTAACGGCGGAAACGGTCGCGAAAAAGCTGTAGGCCGTCGTGATGACCTCGTCGCCCGGCCCGATATCGAACGCCATCAGCGCGAGCAGCAAGGCATCGGTGCCCGAGGCGCAGGCGACGGCGTGCTTCGTTCCGCAATATGCGGCGAGTTCCTTTTCAAGCGCGGCGACCTCGGCGCCGAGAATGAAACCGTTGGTGTCGAGAACGCGCCCGAGCGCCGCCTCTATTTCGGGTCGCAATTTCGCGTTCTGCTCTGAAAGGTCAAGCAAAGGGACTTTCATCGGTCGTAATCGTTCCGCGAATCCGCCGCAGCGCGATCCGCCATTCAACAAGAAACTCAATTTTACCCGCCAACCGGCAAATTTGCATTTTGAGGGATTCTTTTTTAGTCTTACCGCAAATGAACGCCGACAAATCCGCGTATGCCGCGGAGATCATCAAGAAGCTGAAAAAGGCCTATCCCGACGCCCGCTGCGCGCTCAATCACTCGAACGCGCTCGAACTTCTGGTGGCGACGATACTTTCGGCCCAATGCACCGACGAACGCGTGAACATCGTGACGGCGGAACTGTTCCGGAAATACCGTTCGGCCCGCGACTATGCGGACGTTTCGCAAGAAGAACTGGCGAACGACATCAAATCGGTGAATTTCTTCAACAACAAGGCGAAAGCGATCCGCGGCGCGGCGAGGAAGATACTGGACGAGTTCGGCGGCGAGGTTCCGCGGACGATGGGCGAGCTTCTGACCTTGAACGGCGTCGCCCGAAAAACGGCGAATGTCGTTCTCGGAAACGCTTTTGGGATCGCGTCGGGAGTCGTCGTCGACACGCACGTCGCGCGGCTTTCACAGCGCCTCGGGCTTACCGATGAGACCGATGCCGTGAAGATCGAGACCGATCTCGCGTCGGTCGTGCCGAAGAAGCAATGGGTGATGTTTCCTCACTGGCTGATCACGCACGGACGCGGTATCTGCAAAGCGCGCAACCCGAAATGCGGCGAATGCGTTCTCGAAGGAATCTGTCCGAAACGATTTTAGATTTTGGAT
>CAZARD010000054.1:6334-28362 GCA_964487505.1 uncultured Blastocatellaceae bacterium
TGAATCTTGAATCTTCAAGCCTGATCTTGAATCTCTAATCTTTGACCGGACCCCGATTTCGATGAACATCCTGCGAGCAACCATTGAGCATATTCCGGCAATCCTGCGGATGATGCGCGAATTCGCGGAGTTCGAGAAGCTGGATCGACAATTCGAAGCCACACAGGACCGCCTCGCGGCGGCGCTTTTCGGAGAATCGAGCGTCGCCGAAGCGCTCGTCGCCGTCGAGGGGAGTGAATTCGCGGGATATGCAGTGTTCTACCCGAACTTCGCAACTTTCAGGGGCCAGCGCGGGTTCTATCTCGAAGATCTTTATGTGCGTCCCGAATACCGGGGACGTGGTCTTGGCGAATCATTCCTCAGCGAGATCGCCCACATCGGGCGATCTCGCGGTTACGAACGTATCGATTTCAACGTTCTCGACTGGAACGAGCCGGCGATCGCGTTCTACAAAAAGCTCGGTGCCGTTCACGACCCCGACGATCTTCACTTCAAACTTACCGACGAAGCGTTCAAAGCTTTGGTGAATACGCGTTGAAAGGTTCTGCACCGGATATGACCCCGATTGCGCATTGGAAGGATTCTGCCACGTATCTAACCGATTGCGCGAAAAAAAATACAGAATAATTTGTGAGCGTTCGTGCTATCCGTGGCGAAAAGGGGTTCGGCCGCTTCATCGTTTGATCTGGGTTTAACGAATGGAGTGAAGAAGACCCGGAACAGTCTGGAGGATCCGCGCTGTCCGTGGCCAAAGGTGTTGGGCCGCTTTATCGAGTAATCTGTGTTGAAGCAAGGCCGCCTGAAGGCGGGACTCCAAGCTAACAGATCCTCGGCAGTTGCTCGCCGAGCTGCATATCGACGACGCGGGTCGAGCCGAAAGGCGTTTTGGCGACGACCATCCCGTGATGCTCGTCGACGACCTCGCCGATGACGACCGATTCCCTGCCGAATTCGTTGCGCCGCATCGCTTCGACCGTCGCGTCGGCAAGTTCGCCGGGAACGATCGCCAGCAGTTTGCCCTCGTTCGCGACGTAATACGGATCGAGCCCGAGCATCTCGCAGGCGCCGCGGACGATTCCCGGGACCGGGACGCGGTCGTCATAGATCCGGATGCCGGTGCCCGACGCCTTGGCGATCTCGTTCAGCGCCGACGCGATGCCGCCGCGGGTCGGATCGCGCAGGACGCGGACGTTCCCGCAAACCGCCAGAATATCGTCCACGAGGTAGTTCAGGTTCGCGCAATCGGACTCGATCGGCGCGTCGAACTCCAACCCCTCGCGCTCGGACATTATCGCGATTCCGTGAAGGCCTATCTTGCCCGAAAGTATGACCGAATCGCCGGGCCGCGCAAGATGGGGAGCGATGTTGATCCCGGGCGGAATGACGCCGATGCCGCTCGTGTTGATGAAAAGCCCGTCGCCTTTTCCCTTGTCGACGACCTTTGTGTCGCCGGTCACGATCTGAACTCCCGCGCGGCCCGCCGAGGCGCCCATCGAACTGACGATGCGCCCGAGCGATTCGACCTCGAGGCCTTCCTCGATAATGAAGCCCGCGCTCAGGAAGAGCGGTTTCGCGCCGCTCATCGCGACATCGTTCACGGTTCCGCAGACCGCGAGATGCCCGATATCGCCGCCGCGGAAAAAGAGCGGCTTGACGACGAAGGAATCGGTCGAGTATGCGAGCCTCCCGCCGTCTTTCAGCAATTCGAAAACATCGATCTGCGCCGAATCGCCGAGTTTGTCGAGGCTCTCATTCGAGAAAACGGGCAGAAAGAGGCTCTCGACCAATTCGTTTGACAGTTTTCCGCCGCCGCCGTGCCCGAGCACGATCCGCGGATAATCCCGCAGCGGCAGCGGGCAGGTCCAGGAATTGAAATCAAGATCCGTCACTATCAATTCTCCGACTGGAGCGCAAGCGTCCCGCTTGCAGCTTCGCAAAGCGTAGCAATGCCTGAAAAGTCGTTGACCAACACGTCCGCGCCCGCTTTAGCCAATTCTTCCCGGCCGCGGAATCCGTAGGTGCAGCCGATCGTTCTGACTCCGGCATTCTTTCCGGATTCGATGTCGATGCGGCTGTCGCCGATCATGACGCAGTCGCTGATCGCGATCCCGAGCAATCTCGCGGTTTCGACAAGCGGCATCGGATCAGGCTTGCGCTTTGGAAAACTGTCGCCGCCGGCCACAACTTCGAAACGATTTGCGATCCCTAACGCCTCGATGATCTTGACACTGAAATCACGCGGCTTGTTCGTGATCACTGCCTTTCTATACTCGCCAAGAAGGTCCAAAGTCCCGGCGACACCGTCGTATAGCCGAGTCTTGACAAGACAGTTGCGACCGTAGTGTCCACGGAAAACCTCGACCGCTTCGTTAACAAGCGTAGTCTCGGGTTCGCGACCGAGGCTCGCCCGCAACGAGCGAAGCATTAGATTCCAAACGCCCTCGCCGATGAATCCGAAAGCCGACTCGATCGGTATCTGGCGAAACCGCATCTCCGCGAGCGCCAGATTGACCGAATCCGCAAGATCTTCCCGCGAATCGATCAGAGTCCCATCGAGATCGAATAACAAAAGCCGGATACTCATCTTCCGCCCGTTGCGAATCGTCCATAGTTGTAGTACGCCGCGCAGGCGCCTTCGGACGAAACCATCGTCGCCCCGAGCGGTCGGCGCGGCGTGCATTCCTTTGCGAACGCCTGGCATTCGTGCGGCTTGATCGTTCCCTGCAGGACCTCGCCGGCACGGCAGAGCGGGGATTCGACCGTTTTGATGCCGGACACGTCGAACCTCGATTCGGCGTCGAAGTCGCGATACTTCGGCGCGAGCGACCAGCCGCTTCGCGGGATCACCCCGATCCCGCGCCACGCGCGGTCGGATTCTTCAAAAACGTCGGCGAGCATCGCCTGCGCCGCCTTGTTGCCTTCGAACGTGACGATCCGTTCGTACGCGTTCTCGACCTCGTGACGGCCCGATTCGAGCTGTATGACGACGCGGCGGATCCCTTCGAGCACATCGAGCGGCTCAAATCCCGTAACGACGATCGGAACCTTGTAGCGTTCGGCGAGCGGCGGATACTGAGAATACCCCATCACCGAACAGACGTGGCCGGCGGCGAGAAATCCCTGAACGCGGTTCGTCGGCGATTCCATTATCGCCTCGATCGCCGGCGGCACGAGCACGTGCGAGACGAGCATCGAAAAGTTCCTCAGTCCCAGACGTCTGGCCTGAACGACCGCCATCGCGTTCGGCGGGGCCGTCGTTTCGAATCCGACTCCGAAAAAGACGACGTCCTTTTCAGGATTCTCGACCGCGAACCGGACCGCGTCGAGCGGCGAATAGACCGACCGCACATCGCCGCCCTCGCTCTTGATCCGGAACAGGTCCTTGTCGGTCCCCGGAACGCGGAGCATATCGCCGAACGAACAAAAGATCACATCGGGCCGCTCAGCGATCGCGAGCGCCTTGTCGATGAGTTCCAACGGCGTGACGCAAACGGGACAGCCCGGCCCGTGGATCAGTTCGATCTCGGGCGGCAGCAGTTGGTCGATGCCGTTTCGGATTATCGAATGCGTCTGTCCGCCGCAGACCTCCATTATCGCCCACGGCCCGTTCGTCGCGGCGCGGATCTCGTCAAACAGCTTCCTCGCCAATTCGGGATCTCGGAATTCGTTTTGGTACTTCATCTTGATTTGGGATCTCAGACTGGAGCGCAAGCGTCCCGCTTGCATTGTGCACGATGTGCGAAAACGGCGACCGGATTGCGGAATTCGTACGCTGCTTCGCGACGTAATGCAAGAGGGACGCTTGCGCTCCAGTCAATTCGTTTCAAACGAGTACTTTCCCGGCGGCGGTTCCTCCCCGAGCTCTTCCTCCAGAACTCCCATTTCGCGGAAGATGCGCAAGGTCTCGAGCGCCGATTGTTCGTCAAGCTTTTGGATGGCGAACCCGACGTGAACGATCGCATAGTCCCCGACCGCAATGTCCGGCAGATACTCGAGGCAAACTTCTTTCGAGATACCGTCAAAGTCGATCTTTCCCATCCGCGCCCCATCGGCGTCGTAGATTTCCTTGATCTTTCCGGGTACGGCTAAACACATAGCGATTTGCGATTCGCGATTTGGGATTTTTGATTTGGATATGTTGACCGGTTCAAGCCAAGAACGACAGTTCGAGGATCGAAATCCAAAATCTAAAATCCAAAATCCAATATCCTGACTCCAGCAATAACTCCTTGTCCTAAAGCGAGTCCGCCGTCGTTCGGCGGGACTATCCGATGCGTCAGGACCTCGAACCCGTCGCGTTCGAGCATCGCGACCACTCTCCTGACGAGCGCGGCGTTCTGAAAGCAGCCGCCGGTCAATCCGACGCGGCCGACGCCGGTTTGGCGGCGAAGGCGACGGCTCGTCCCGACGATCAGCCGCGCGACCGCATTGTGGAACTTCGCCGAGATCCGCGGAGCGCCGACGCGATTCCGGACATCGACCACGATCTGACGGATCATCTCGCGATGATCGAACTCATCGCCCTCGATCGCGAATTCGTACGAATCCGCCTCATTGTCATCCAAAACCGCTTCGAATTCAATCGCCGCCTGCGCCTCGTAGGTCGCGATCTGGCGGACGCCGGCGATCGCGGCGACGCCGTCGAAAAGGCGGCCGAAGCTGCTCGTCGCGACGACGTTCAGTTCCCGTTCGAACTGTTTCCGCAAAACCCCGCTTTCGGTCGGCGGACAATATGCGTACGGCGGCTGGTCTTCTGTCCAGTCGATCCCAGCCTCGCGCAGCAGCCCGAGGGCAATCCGGTAAACGTTCCGCACCGACGCGTCGCCGCCGGCCAGCGGAAAATACCTCAGATGCGCCGCCCGTTCGAGCTTTCGGTAGCCGCCGACGAAGACCTCGCCGCCCCAGATCTTGCCGTCGGTCCCGAACCCCGTGCCGTCGAACGCGAATCCTATGATCCGGTCGTCGAGCCCGAGTCCGTTCTCGGCCATCAAAGACGCGACGTGCGCTTCGTGATGCTGTATGCCGACAAATTCGGGATGATTACGGCGAGCCCAGGAACTCGAAAGGTACCCCGGATGAAGATCGCCGGCAACCGCGACCGGTTCGACGCGGAACAAGCGCTTCATCTGACCGGCCGCGTTTTCGAAGGCGCGAAGCGTTTCGAGATTCTCCATATCGCCGATATGCTGCGACATGAACGCGAAGTTGTCCCGGGTCAGGCAGAACGTCGCCTTCAATTCCCCGCCGACCGCAAGCAGCGGCGGCAGTCTGAACGGCAGTTCGACCGGGAACGGCGCGTATCCGCGCGACCGGCGAATCGGGAGGATTTTGGATTTTGGATTTCGGATTTTGGATCTTGGATTTCCATCGGTCTTCAAACCAGGATCTTCGAACGGGTCGAGATCGTTCCGACAATCCAAAACCCGAAATCCAAAATCCAAAATCCGCACTACGCTGTCGTCGCATTGCACGAAGATATCCCGGTCGTGGAGCAGGATATCGTCCGCGAGCAGGCGCAGTTTCTCGATCGCTTCGTCGTTGTCCTTGATTATCGGCTCGTTCGAGAAATTGCCCGATGTCATCACCAGCACGTCAAGGCCGTCGGTGAAAAGAAGATGATGGAGCGGAGCGTATGGCAGCATTATCCCGACAAACAGGTTGTTCGGCGCGATCGATTCGGGTAATGTGCCGGGACGTTTTTTGAGCAGTACGATCGGCCTTTCGCGGCTGATGAGCAGTTCGGCCTCGGACTCGCGGACCTCGGCGAATTCCCGGGCCGATTCCAGATCGCGGCACATCACCGCGAACGGCTTGTCGGCGCGACCTTTGCGTCTTCGCAACGCGGCCACCGCCGACGCGTTGCGCGCATCGCACGCGAGGTGAAACCCGCCGATTCCCTTGACGGCGAGGATCGCACCCGATTTTAGTTTTTGGATTTTGGATTTTAGATTCTCGAGTTGCCCGGATCGGCGATCGCCGCAAGCGGGTCCAGAATCCAAAGCCGAAAATCCAAAATCCAAAATCCGAACCCCGCACTCCCAACAGGATATCGGCTGCGCGTGGAATCGCCTGTCCAACGGATCGTGGTATTCGCGGGCGCAATCGGGGCACATCTCGAACCGGTCCATCGTCGTGTTCGGACGGTCGTACGGAACGGTCCGGGTGATCGTGAACCGCGGACCGCAGTTGGTGCAATTGATGAACGGGTAAAGATAGCGGCGGTCGCCGCGATCGAACATCTCGCGCAGGCAATCGTCGCAAATCGAGACATCGGGCGACACCAGCGTGAACTCGCCGGCGCGCGACTCGCTGCCGATAATGCGGAAATCTGTCTCGCCGAGCGGCGCGATCTCGGCGACAGAGAACGATGCGATGTGGGCCAGCGGGGGAGCGCTTGTCCGCAAAGTTTCGGCAAACTCGCGAACACGCTCGCCCTCGGCCTCGATGAACACGCCCTTGCTCTCGTTTCCGACGAACCCGCCGATGCCGAACCGTTTTGCGGCTCCGAAAACGAACGGACGGAAGCCGACGCCTTGGACGACGCCGGCGATCTCGATCCTGATCCGTTTACCCATCGACCCGCTCACTTCTCACGCTCGGCGGGGTCCCGATGCCCCGCGGCTGACTTCCTCGAGATAACCGAACCATTCGTCGAAGCCCGTTCCGCGCTTTGCCGAAGTCTCGATGATCTCGATTCCCGGCCGGACCGATCGGATGTTCTCATAACAGGCATCGCGATCGAACTCGCAAACCTCGGCGAGATCGATCTTGGTAATGACGGCGACGTCCGAGCTGTTGAAGATCGTCGGATACTTCAAGGGCTTGTCCTCGCCTTCGGTGACGGCGTGGAGCACGGCGCGCGAGTTTTCGCCGAGATCGTAACTCGACGGGCAGACAAGGTTGCCGACGTTTTCGATGAAGAGGAAATCGAGCTCGGCGAGGTCCCAGCCTTCGAGCCTGCGTTCGATCATTTCGGCTTCGAGGTGGCAGATCCCGTGCGTTTCGATCTGCCGCACCGGCGCGCCGCTCCGCGCCAGCCGCAGCGCGTCGTTCTCGGTCGCGAGATCGCCGACGATTGCCGCGACGCGCATTCCCCGTTCGATCAAACGGCGCAAGGTCTCTTCGAGAAACGCGGTCTTTCCGGCGCCGGGCGATGAAACGAGATCGATGACGCGCACGCCGGCGGCACGAAAGCGATCGCGCAACGCTTCGGCAAGCTGGTCGTTCTTTTTCAGAATGCCCTTTCGGACCTCAAGAATCCTGGGGTTCTCCATCTTCCACCTCGATCGAAACAACTTCCAACTCTTTTCCCTGCAGCAATTTGCCGGTCAGTTCGCCGCAACCGGAGCAGCGAAATACAGGAGGAGTATCGAGCACCGTATCGAGATCGCAGGCCGCGCAATGGACGATCGCGGGAACATCTTCGATATCGATACGGGCGCCGGCGCAGCGCGTGCCGTCGGCCGCCACCTCAAAACCAAAAAGCAACGCGTCGCGAAAGACGCCCGACATCGCGCCGACCCGAAGATTGACCCCGATAACCTTCACCCCGCAAGCCGGCAGGCTTTCCTCGACGGTCTCAACAATGCTCATCGCGATCGAAAGTTCGTGCATCGCTAGCAGGCGGAAGACGGTAGGCGATAGGCGGTACACAGTAGACAGTAGGCAGTAGGCAGTAGACAGTAGGCAGTAGTCTATAGTCAAAAATTACTGTCAGCTCCCGGTTGTCATTCGCCCTTGTCATTCACCGTTGTCATTCCTCCGTTGTCAATTGCCGGTCGTCAAATCTCCGTTGTCATTCGCCGGTCGCCATCCTCCGTCGTCATTCGTCCGTTTTTGTTCGTCGATCATCACCTCGTTGAATCAACAGCGGACATCAGCACTTTGCACTATGCACTATTCACTTTGCACTGTTTCGCGCTTTGCACTGTCTCGCGCTTTGCACTGTCTCGCACTTTTCACTATCCCCGCCGTTTCCCGCTCTCTTTTGCTTCGTTGCGCGCTCGGCAGAATCCGACCATCTTTTCGATCAGCGCGTCCGGCAACGGATGGTCGGGAGTGAATTGAACGGTTCCGGCGGAGGTCTTGAACTCTTTCAGATCCTCCGAGAACTCGTCGATCGGCGCGCGTCCGGGAAAGAAACTGCAGTGGTTCTTGAACGCCGCGTAACTGCAAAGCATCCCCTTGAACTTGAAGGTCGGAACGCCGTAGCTGATGCATTCATCGGCCTCCGGGACAAGCCGTTTGATGACAGTGCGCAAATGCTCAAGCTGTTCGCGCTGCTCCGGCCGGATCCCCGAGAGATATCGGTCGACTTCGTTCATAGAAGGAGTTTGCCACGAATCAGCACGTTTGCGGAAGTGTCACGCAAACATTTGCGCGGCCGTCGGAAGCTGATCAGCAGACAGACAGCGGGGACCGCCTGCAAGTGGTTGCCGGCTGTCAGCTGAATCGCTGAAATCCCGGAATGCGATCTTTGGTTTGCCTGTTAGCGGTGTAAACTTGTAAACTTATGCGAAGCGGGGAGCATTAACCCCGAGGTGAAATGACTATGACATTGGACTTCAGTGAACACGAAAGGGATTTATTGGAAGAAGTTTTGAGAAGCGAATGCAATTCGTTGCTCGACGAATTGCACCACACTGATTCCTTCGACTATAAACAGGGGCTCAAAGAGAAACTCGAGATTCTCAGGCAGATCAGAACCAAGATTGAAGCGTTGGGTTCCGAAGTTTAGTTCGTCCTTCTATTTAGAACGTCGCCTTTGAGCAGTCACGCGCGTGTCTGCCTTTCGGCGTTTGTCCGCGTTCTTGGCAGCACCTGACGCACGGGCGATGATCTTTCTTCCTGATCCTGCGTTCGCTTCGCTGGCCGGAGCGCGAATATGGCGCCGCCTAGGACCGTCCAAACAAAGGCGGGTCGCCGGATCGTGCTCACTTAATCAAGATCCATCGGCACCTTGATACCCTTTTCTTTCGCGAACTCGATCGCCTCCGTGTATCCCGCGTCGGCGTGGCGGATGACGCCCATACCGGGGTCGGTAGTCAGCACCCGCTCGATGCGTTTCGCGGCTTCGGGAGTTCCGTCCGCGACGATCACCTGACCGGCGTGGAGCGAGTATCCGATCCCGACCCCGCCGCCGTGGTGAAGCGAGACCCACGTCGCGCCGCCGGCAACGTTGATCATCGCGTTCAGATAGACCCAATCCGCGATCGCGTCCGAACCGTCCCTCATCGATTCGGTCTCCCGATTCGGGCTTGCGACCGATCCGCAGTCGAGGTGGTCGCGGCCGATGACGATCGGAGCTTTCAGTTCACCGCTCGCCACCATCTCGTTGAGCTTCAGCCCGGCCTTCGCGCGTTCGCCGTACCCGAGCCAGCAGATCCGCGCCGGAAGCCCCTGGAACTCGACCTCGGACTGTGCCATCGTCAGCCAGCGAGCGAGGTGATCGTTCTCCGGAAAGAGGTTCATTATCGCCTCGTCGGTACGGTAAATATCCTCCTTTTCACCACTTAGAGCGACCCAACGGAACGGGCCCTTGCCCTCGCAGAAGAGCGGCCGGATATATGCGGGAACGAATCCCGGATAATCGAACGCGTCGGCAACTCCGTTGTCGAGCGCGCGCTGCCGAAGATTGTTGCCGTAATCGAACACCACCGAGCCGCGACGCTGGAACTCGAGCATCGCTTCGACGTGGCGAGCCATCGAGTCCATCGCTCGTTTCTCGTACGCGGCCTGATCTGATTTCCTAAGTTCCGCGGCTTCGTCGATCGAAAGCCCGGCCGGAATGTAGCCGTAAAGCACGTCGTGCGCGGATGTCTGGTCGGTGACCGCGTCGGGCACTATTCCCTTTTCAAGGATTTGCCAATGGACCTCGGCGGCATTGCCGAGCAGCGCGATCGATTTCGCCTCGCCTTTCGCCGTAAACTCGGTGACCCAAGCCAATGCCTCGCCAAGGCTCTCAGTCGCAAGATCGACCTGTTTGAGCTGCAACCGGCGCTCGATGCGCCACGGATCGACCTCAACCAGCAAGCCAACGCCGCCGTTGAACGTGATCGCCTGTGCCTGCGCTCCGCCCATCTCTCCCAATCCGGCCGTCAGCACGAACTTCCCGGCCAGAGTGCCCCAGCCGTTCTGCCGCGCGAGCGATCCGAACGTCTCGTACGTTCCCTGCAAGATGCCCTGCGTTCCGATGTAGATCCACGAACCCGCCGTCATTTGGCCGTACATCATCAGGCCTTCGCGCTCGTATTTGTCGAACTGTTCCTGCGTCGCCCAATGCGGGACGATGTTCGAGTTCGCGAGCAGCACGCGCGGCGCGTCCGGGTGCGAACGGAACACGCCGACTGGCTTGCCCGACTGGACCAGCAGCGTCTCGTCCTCGTTCAGATCACGAAGAGACCTGAGGATCGCGTCGAAGCATTCCCAGTTTCGCGCCGCCCGCCCGCGGCCGCCGTAAACGATCAGGTGGTCGGGATCGAAAGCGACGTCGGGGTCGAGATTGTTCTGGATCATCCGGTACGCGGCCTCGATCAGCCAGTTCTTGCAGTGCAGTTCGTTGCCCGTCGGGGCTTTCACAATTCGCTTCATTGAATCTTCTTCACGACCTTCAAAACCGTATTTGAGCCTATTCTAACTTATCGGGTCCGGGACGCGAAGATCGCCCGCGCCGTTTCGGCGCGGCGCCGGATTTCTTGACGGAGGGATGCGATGCGCCCATACTCCAGATATTCGACCGTTTTTCATTGGCTTAAGGGAGAATCTCGAATGACCGTTTTCAATCGACCGCGACCGTTCTTTCTGATCTCGGTCATTGCCATCCTTGTTTTCATAACCAACCAGAACTACCCGCAGTGCGGATTGTTTTTCGCAAGATCAAAACCGAGGATCTCGCCGGTCAACGGCAAGATCTTTGAAAAGGCGGATATGAATGCTGACGGGCACGCGGACATCGTCGGCCTCGAAGAAGATCCGTTCGATTCCAACAACCGGCAGAGATTCTTCATCCTTCCGGGGAACGGAAACGGGGACTTCGGGACGCCGGTCCTGATCAACGCGCGTCCGGGCTGGCGGATGGACGATTTGATCCTCGGCGATTTCGACAACGACAGTCTGAAGGACGTGATGGTTCGCTTCAACTCGCCGACACGCGACCATCAGATCTACCGGAATACCGGCAACTTCACGTTTGCGCCCGCCGCGAACGCGTCCGGAGCGTTCAGTTCGACGACATTGGAGTTTTTGCTCGATGCCAACGCCGACGGCAAGGGCGACCTTGTCCTCGGTTTCGGTGCCGGCTATCGCATCTATTTCGGAATCGGCGATGGGACATTTCAGGCACCGGTTGACCTTGGTTTCGGATTCTTCGTTCTAACCGGAGACTTCAACGGAGACGGCCGGCCGGATTTCGTTACCGGAAACGGAGTCGCACTGAACAACGGAAACGGGACCTTTGCCTCATTTCCAAGTGCGCTGAACAATGGATTCGGTGAAAACCCGTTCGCGGCGGCGGACCTCAACGCCGACGGCAAGACCGACGTCATAACCCTGATGCTCAACCAGCCGGTCTACGTCGGCATCTTGCGTTGGAACGGGACAAACGCCTTCGACCGAACGGTCTACACGCCGAGTTCCTATCTCGAGACCGGTAATTCGCAGGTTTTTACCGGGAAATTCGACGCGAATTCATCCACTGACGTGATGATCGTCTCGCCGAAATCGGGCCGCACGTTTTCGCTCCTCAACAACGGGACTGGAACGTTCTCGGCCGAAGTTCTGAACTTTGCATCGGCGGCGGTCTTCGCCGACGACTTTGACGCCGACGGGAAATCGGATCTGATGATCGCGAGCAACGGCCGATCGACCGTCGGATTTACCGGAAAGACGTTCCCCGAGATCAACACGACGTTCCTCAAGAACTCGTGCACCGCGACCGGACAAACGCGTTATGTCGATTTCAACGCGTCGGGCTTCACCGATTTTACATCCTGGAACCCGGTCGATGGTTATTGGACCTCGCATTCGTCGATCACGTCGAGTCCGTTGCTATACGCTTTTCCGTGGGGGCTGGGCAATCTCGGCGACATACCCGCACCGGGCGACTTCGATGGTGACGGAAAGACCGACAGATCGGTATTCCGAACGTCGACCGGGACCTGGTGGATCTACAAAAGTTCCGATAACGGATGGTTCGCGTTCAATTTCGGCCTTCAGAACGACCGCCCGACGGTCGGCGATTACGACGGCGACAAGAAGGCCGATATCGCGGTCTGGCGCCCGTCGGACGGAAATTGGTACATCTGGCTGACCGGACCGCAGCAGTTCGTTGCCCAGCACTGGGGACTCGCCGGAGACAAGCCGGTGCCGGCCGACTACGACGGCGACGGGAAGACCGACATCGCGGTTTTCCGCCCCTCGACGGGGATCTGGTACGTGCTGAATTCGAACGGCAGCGGTTTTTCGGCAGTGCGGTTCGGCCTCGAAGGCGATCATCTGCTGCCCGCCGACTTCGACGGTGACGGAACCGACGACATTGCCGTATACCGAAGCCCGACCCGGACGTTTCATATGCTTCGCAGCTCGAACGGCGCTTATTACGGAATGATCGTAGGCACGACGACGATGATTCCGTTCGCCGGCGACTTCAACGGCGATTCGGTCGCGGAGATCGGAGGCTATGATGCGGCTTCGTCAAGCTGGTCGACCTCGATCTACGGCGGGAGCTTTCAGTACGGCGCCGCGAACTCCGTCCCAGTAGGTTCATTGCTCGTCCCGACGCCGTAATGATCGTGTTTTGCCGCCCGCCGTCGGATCCTGCCCTTCAATCGGTTGCGTACGCGCGTCCGTTACCGGTCGTCCTTGTCGTCCTTGTCGCCCTTGCCTCGATGGTCGTCATCAGCGTCCTTGCGGGTTGAATTCGAGGCCTTCTTTTGATCATCGGCGTCGGTCTTCTTCATCTCCTGATTCACGTTCGACGCAGTATTGACGTTAGTGTTCGTCGCGCTCGGACTCGGCTGGGCGCTCGCGGCCGGTGTCGGTTTGGTTTCGGTCTCAGCCTTCTTCGTTTCCGTTCCGCCGCAGGCGGCCAGCGCGACCGCCGCGGCAATCAAAAGTATCGTTCGTTTCATTGGTTCATCTCCCTTTTCAATTTTCAATCGTCATCGTCATCCGATTTTCTCGATTTCCGGTTCTCGGCCGGCGCAGTTTGCGACGCGACCATCGCGCGGACGCCGAATTCGTGGACGAGCCGGCCGCCTTCGTGCGCCGCGTTGATCAGCACGACGGTGCCGCCGGCGTAAAACAGAAGGAACGCGAGAGTCACCGGAAGGGTGATCTTGCGGCCGAAATCGCGTTTCAAGACCATCGGCACGAAAACGATCGCGCCGAAGATCACGGTCAGCGCCAAGAACACGTTGCGGGCGGTTTCGGCGAGCTCTTCGTGGCGCTCGAGAACCGAATCGACGTTCGCGACGCGTTCGGCGAGTTCGCCCGCGGCGCTGCCGGTCGCGACCGCGACAAAGGCCGCGACGGTTCCGATCAGCATCAAAACGAATGCCGAGATCATAAAGGCCCGGTTGTGGCCGTAGAAGATCAGCCCCAGAACGATAATCAAAGGCACGATCAGAAGCAGCGCGATCGGAAAATGGACGATCAGCGGATGCAGCGCGTCCCAGCTTGGAATCGGCGGTAACATATCATTTCTCCTTTTCTGCGCTGCGGCGGACCGGATTTACCCTCGGATCCGGCCGCCGCAGCGCTTTCCGCGGCTGTCGCCGGCGGATCTCAGTTCACGGTTTCAAACTTTTCCCTGGGCGTGAAATCGACCGGGCATTTCGGGAGATCGGCTTTTGTCGTCGTGTATCCGCAGACGGGGCAGACGTAGAAATCCTGTTTCTCACCCTTCCATTTGTCGAGATTGTTCAAGGCTTCGGCATAAAGCTGCGCGTGCTCGCCCTCGGCGATCTTCGCGAAATTGAACGTCCGGAGCGCATCCTTGTTGCCGACACGGCGCGCTTCGATCATAAAGTCGGTGTACATCGTGTCGCGCTCATACGTTTCGCCCCCGACCGACGCTTTCAGGTTCTCTTCGGTCGATTTGATCTCGGGCAGTTTGATCTCGTTCTTGGGCGTCCCGCCCATCTTGGTGATGACGTCCGCGTGGTTCTTCATATGGATGCTCTCGGCCCGCGACGCCGCGCGGAAAAGGCTCGCTACCTTCCCATAGCCCTCGGCATCGGCCTTTTTCGCGTATTCGAGATACTTGGCGGCGGCATTGCTCTCGCCGTTGTATGCTTCCTGAAGATTCGCGAGCGTCTTCGCGTCCTGATTCGGAACGGGCGATTGATAAGCGCCGTTCGTGGCCGTCGGAGCGGATCCGCAGCCGGCGATCAGCGTCATCGAAAGCAGAGCGATAGAAAGAATCGCAACAATGCGTAGTGGTTGCATAAGAAAATCCTCCTGGATTGTTGTCCGCTCTGTGTGGATACAATTCGCGTGCCTAGGCGCAAGTCGTTGATTTTCCTTGCTTTTCGTCGAGTTGAAAGGGACGGTTGACGGGGATCGTATAAAGATTTGTACAACCGGACGGGTCGGCGTACAAATCTTTTGACAGAATCAGAACCGGTGCTTTTTGATCTTATAGGCGAGATCGCTTCGTGAAACGCCGAGGCGGCGCGCAGCCTCGGCCTGGACGCCGCCGGCCGCGTCGAGCGCACGCGCGATCAAGGACCGCTCATAGGCTTCGACGGCCCTTGGCAGATCGATCTGTTCGAACGGCGTCACGGCCGGTGACGGCTCCTGCAGGAAGAGATCATGCGCCGAGATCTCGTTCCCGGTCGCGAGGATGTTCGCTCGTTCGATCAGATTCCTGAGCTCACGCACGTTCCCCGGAAAGTCGTATTGGCGGAGCTTCTCGATCGCTTCGGCGCTTATGCCGCGTTCGCCGACCTTGAGTTCGCGCGCCGTGACGCGAAGCAAATACCGCACGAGCGACGGAATATCCTCGCGGCGGTCGCGCAACGGCGGGACGGCGATCGGCACGACTGCCAGACGGTAATACAGATCTTCGCGGAAGTCGCCCGACCGGACCCGTCCGAGCAGATCGCGGTGGGTCGCGACGATGATCCGGACATCGACCTTGCGCGGCGTCGTCGCGCCGACGCGCGTCAATTGGCCCTCGGTCAGCACGCGGAGCAGTTTGGCCTGCAGATTGAGCGACATTTCGCCGGCCTCGTCCAGAAACAGCGTCCCGCGGTGCGCCGCTTCGAAAAGTCCCTGTTTCGAGCGGTCCGCGCCGGTGAATGATCCTTTCTCGTGGCCGAACAGCTCCGACTCCAAAAGCTGTTCGGCGACGGCCGCGCAATTTACGGCCAGAAAATTCTCGTCCTTTCGCAAACTGCCCTGGTGGATCGCCCTGGCGACGAGCTCCTTCCCGGTCCCGGTTTCTCCGGTGATCAGGACGGTGGCGTTGGTCGGCGCGACGCGCGCGATCTTCGCCTTCAATTGCAGGATCTGTTCACTTTCGCCAAGTATCTCGTCGGCGAAAGCAAACCGGCGGGCCTCTTCCCGAAGTATCTCGTTGTCCCGGACAAGCTTTGCGCGTTCCGTCGCGCGCCTCGCGACGGCCTTGACGACTTCGGCAACAAAGGGCTTCGAGATGAAATCGAAGGCCCCGCGATGCATCGCTTCGACCGCGACCTCGATGGTCCCGAAGGCGGTCAGCATCACGACCGGCAGCGATTGGTCCGCCTCGCGGCAGGCCGCAAGCACGTCAAAGCCGTCGCCGTCGACGAGTTTCTTGTCGGTGATCACGAGGTCAAGCGCTCCCTCGGCCAGCCGTGCAAGCGCCGCCGCGACGCCCTCGGCCTCGACCACTTCGTGGCCGTCCTCGGCAAGTATCAGCGACAGGATGCGCCGCATGCTGGCCTCGTCATCGACGATCAGAACCTTTGCCATATACGCTTTTCTCCGGATCGAGCCGGATCTCGAACCTGACCCGGCCGTTTTCGTTGCACGCCAGCACCGCGTCGCCGCCGTGCGCCCGAGCGATGCTCTTGACGATCGAAAGCCCGAGCCCCGTCCCCTTCGGTTTCGTCGTAAAGAATGGCTCGAACAATCTGTCGGCGATCCCGGCATCGACCGCGTCGCCGTCGTTCCCGACGAAGAACGTCGCCGGTTTCGCAAACCCGAGCACGATCTTTCCTCCGGTCGGGGTCGCATCGGCGGCATTCAGGACAAGATTGAGGAGCGCCTGCCGGATCTGTGCCGCGTCGGCAAGTATCGCGGTTTGTTCGAATTCGTCGATGTGCAGTTCGATGCCAAGTTCCGCCAGCCGCGCGCGCACCAGCCCGGCAACATATTCGAGAATCTCGCGCGCGTCCGACTCGGCGATCTCGGGCGGCCTCGTCCGTGCGAACGCCAGGAAGTCGCCCGTCAGGATCTCGAGGCGCTTCAACTCCTGCATCGCGATCTCAAACATCTCGGTCTTCAGCGGTGACGATTCCGGCTGCCGCGACGCCATCTCCAGACTGCTCGAGATCATCGCCACGGGATTTCGGATCTCGTGCGCGATCGCGCCCGAAAGCTGGCCGACAGCCGCGAGTTTTTCCTCGGCGACGAGTTTGGCCTGGGTCCGTTCAAGCTGGATCAGGCTTTCGCTCAGTTTCGATTCCTCGGAACGAAGATTGCCGACCAAAAGCCAAACAACGACACCAACGACGTAGAAGATCAAACCGACCGTCGCGGCCTCGAAGAATTCGCCGAAATCAACGGGCGGCTTCCGTTGAAAATAGATCCAAACCTCCAGAACGTTGAGGATCACGGCGACGGTTACGACGCCGAGCGTTTTCGGGAGACTGAAGTTGTAGGCCGCCTGCACGATCGGAATTATCATCAGCACCGAGTAATGACTGTCGGCCGTTCCCCCGAGGCTCGAGGCTATGAACGCGAAGATTATGTTGAGCCAGATCGCGAAGATGGTATACCCGTTTCTCGCGGCGCCCCGCGTCTCGGCTGTGAGCCGCTGGATCCACGCAAGTTCGAAGATCAGGATCACGAACCGCGCGACGAGCGTCGAAAGCAGCAGTTTCGACGGCGGCCCGATCTCAAACAGAAACACGATATGGACGGCAAACAGCGCCGCGAGCACGCCGATGTTGATCAGGACCAAAGCGGTCTGCTGCTTTTGAAAGCTCGTTGTCTCGAGGATCGGTTCGTCAAATTTAGCCATTTCGAACTCAACAGCTATAATCTTCGCAAGTTACGTTCCTGAAAACTATGAGACCGATCACATTCTTGTCAATTATTTTGCTGTTCGCGACCCTGTCTTTCGCGCAAACTTCCAAGCCGGTGACGGGGCCTAACGTGACCGGGAGCATCCAGCGGTTCGAGAATTTCCCGTCAAAGTACGTCGATTCGCGCAACGTCGATGTCTGGTTCCCGCCGAATTACTCGCCGAAACGCAAGTATTCGGTTCTCTATATGCACGACGGCCAGATGCTGTTCGACGCTTCGACGACCTGGAACAAGCAGGAATGGCACGCCGACGAGACGATGGCGAAGCTGATGAGCGAGGGCAAGATACGCGATACGGTAATCGTCGGGATCTGGAACACCCCCAAACGGCGCGAAGAGTATATGCCGCAGAAGGCGTTCGAAATGGCCTCGGCCGAGCAAAAAAAGGAAGCGGCGACGTTCGGCATCACCTCGGTCTTTTCGGACAGATATCTGAAGTTCATTGTCGAGGAACTGAAACCGTTCATCGATAGGACATTTCCTGTGAAAGTGGATCGCGGCAACACGTTCGTGATGGGATCCAGCATGGGCGGGCTGATCTCGCTCTACGCGATCAGCGAATACCCCGATGTTTTCGGCGGTGCCGGATGCCTTTCGACGCATTTCCCGGCCGGCAACGGCGTGGTGGTCGAGTATATGAGATCTAATCTCCCGTCGCCTAAAAAGCACCGGATCTATTTCGATTTCGGCACGGCGACGCTCGACGCGACGTACGAGCCGTTCCAGACCAGGGCCGACGAAGTTATGCGATCGAAGGGCTTTACCGATAAGAACTGGATCACGAAAAAGTTCGAGGGCGACGACCACAGCGAGAAAAGCTGGGCGAAACGCCTCGACGTTCCGCTCGTTTTCCTGCTCGGAAAGCGGAATTGAAGGAAGCGTTCGGGACAGAAACCGGTAACCGCGAACAAGGCGAGCAAGCGCTGAAACCGTTGTGCCGATTACTCCGATCCCGGTGCAACCGGTTCTTGAAGGTTGAATAGTTGAATTAAGCCCGGGATTACGCATTTGAGGAATCCTGCCACGGATTTCACGAATTGCGCGAACATAACACAGAATAATATGTGAGAATTCGTGCAATCCGTGGCGAAAAGCCGTTAAGTCATCCGATCGCGTAATTTGGGTTAAGTTGTGATCGATGGAGGAAACGCCGATGCAGGAGAACGAACAGCGAATCGCGGAACTTCGAAAGCGGCTTGATGATCTTGCCCGTTATCACGAGCACTTCGCGCGCGAGATCGTCGAGATCCGCCGGACGATCGACAGCCTCGCCTCGGCGTCCGCGGGTGAGGCATCGCCGGTCGCCCCGCCCGAGGGCGCCGTTCCACCGCCGATAACGGCGCAACCTCCGCAGATCCGTCGACCGGAGCCTGTTGAACCGCCGCGTGCCGCGTATGCCAATGATCGACCGGAGCCGAGCCCGAAGAATCTCGAACGCTTCGTCGGCGAGCATCTGATCGCGATGGTCGGCGTCGTGATCACTGTCATCGGCGTCGCCATCGGCGCGAAATACGCGATCGACAACGGCTGGATAACGCCCGTGATGCGGATCGTCTTCGGTTACCTGATCGGGATCGGACTGCTCGTGCCGGCGTTCCGGCTGCGCGAAAAGTATCCCGCGTTCAGCGCCCTCACGCTGAGCGGCGCGATGGCCGTCTTCTATTTCATAACGTACGCCGCTTACTCGTTCTACGGCCTGATGCCGCAGACCGCGGCATTCGTTCTGATGGTCGCTTTCACGGTCTTCACGGTGATCGCCGCGATCAGGTTCGACCGCGTCATCATCGCGCACATAGGGCTTGTCGGGGCGTACGCCGTGCCGTTTCTCTTGAGCGAGAACGAGGGCCGCGCCGCGATCCTTTTCAGCTATATGGCGATCATCAACGCCGGCATCCTCGCGGTCTCGGTCGCGCGATACTGGCGTTCGATCTTCTACTCGTCGTTTGTCATAACGTGGCTTCTGTTTTTCGCCTGGTACAACGGCGCGTACAGCGTCCAGAACGATTTTCAGCTGGCCCTTGCGTTCGCGACCGTGTTCTTCGCGATCTTTTACGCGACGTTCATCGCCTGGAAGCTCGTCGCGCGCGAGCCTTTCGGGCCGGAAAACGTCGCGCTCGTACTTGCCAACTCGTTCATTTATTTCGGTTTGGGCTATGCGATCATCGACGGCAACGAGGCGTGGAAAAGCTATCTCGGGATGTTCACGGTCGGCAACGCGTTCGTCCATTTCCTGGTCGCCGCGGCGATCCATCGTTTCGCTTCGACGCCGCCGTCGGTCGTCAACCTGATCGTTGCGCTGGTCATCGCGTTCATAACGATCGCCGTTCCCGTCCAGCTCGAGGGCCGCTGGATCACGCTCTTGTGGACGGCCGAGGCAACTGCGCTCTTCGCCGTCGGGCGCGCCAAACGGATCGCGCTTTACGAGTGGTTTTCCTATCCTCTGATGGCGCTCGGGGCGATGAGCCTGTTGACCGACTGGCTGCGCGTCGCGTTCGACTCGTTTTCGCACACTGGCGAGAGCACCCGTCCGTTCGTCAGCGGGATCTTCGTCGTCAACGTCGTCTTCATCGCCGCGACTGTCGCCATCCTTTGGTTCGACAAACGATTTCGCGACGACGCGGCGCTTCCCGAATCGCTCGCTCCGGTTTTCCGGTTCTTCGCCGGAGCCGCGCTCGCCGTCGTCGTCTTCAATTGCCTCAGGATCGAGATCTCCAACTTCTGGACGCATCGGGAGTTTTCGACGGCGATCGTCACCGGCCCCGAATCCTACGATCGCGTGACGGACCGTGCGTTCGGTTACTGGAACGCGATCTCGCAGATCGACTATGCGATGCTTTTCGTTGCCGCGGCGCTGTTTCTCAACCGGCGGTTCCTGCGCAGCCAGGCGTTGGCGCTGGCCGGAATCCTGTTCGCCGGATTGTTCCTGTTCATATTCATCTCGGCCGGGTTCGCGGTGATGAGCGAGCTCCGCGACCTTTATCTGCGCCCCGTAACCGGGGATTTCATCACGGGTCCGATGGCGATCGGCGTGCGTTACATCTCGTACGCCGTCGCCGGCGTTCTCGTCGCCGCGCTCGGCATATCGGCGCGCGACGAATCGATGCCGGTACAGCCGACCGGTCCGGTGCGCGTCATCGGCGCCGACGCCGTTCTCCACGTCGTCGCGCTCGCCTGCCTGAGCAGCGAGCTTTTGAGCCTGACGGACGTGTTCGGCGTCCGCGACAGCGAAAAGCTACTGCTCAGCATACTGTGGGGAATCTATGCGCTGTGCCTGATCGCGTTCGGCATCTGGCGGTCTAAGAAACATCTGCGGATCGGCGCGCTCGTGCTTTTCGCCGGCACCTTGCTGAAGCTCTTCTTTTACGATCTGGCCGATCTCGGCACGATCTCGAAAACTGTCGTCTTCGTCGCGCTCGGCGTGTTGCTGCTGATCGCCGGGTATTTCTACAACAAGTTCGACGAGCGAATCTTCAAATCCGATGCGAATTAGTTTATTGCCGGTGTTGATCCTGATCTCGGCTGCCGCATCCTTTGCGCAGATCGACAATTTTGCGCTCCGCCGCGAGATCATCGGCGCCGAACCAGGCTGGGCGAAGATCGCGCTTCCGGACGAGATCTTCGCGAGGCTCTCGCCGGCGATGACCGACATCCGCGTCGTCGGCGTCCGCGAGGGCGGCGAGCGTTTCGAGGTACCGTACCTGCTGCGCCAGACCGCCGAGTACAGCGAGCGCGAGGTCGCATTCAAGGTCCTCAACAAGGCGCGCGGCGACGGCGGGCATTTCGTGACGTTCCAGAACGAGTCGGGCGGAACGCTGAACCTGATCGACCTGAGTTTTTCAAAGGAGAACTTCGATTGGCGCGTCCGGCTCGAAGGGTCGAACGACCAAAGATCGTGGTTCACCGTTCTCGACGGTTACCGGATCGTCGGTTTCCGCAACAACTTCACCAACTACAATTTCACGACGCTGCGGTTCGCAGATTCCGAGTTCCGGTATTTTCGTTTGTTCGTTCCGTCCGCGGACGATCCCGAATTCGTTCGCGCGTCGCTCGTGCGGCGGACATCGAACGAGGCGGCATTGCGATCGTATGAGGTGAAGTCGTTCCGGGTCTCCGAGGATAAGCCCTACCGTTCGTCGGTCATCGACATCGATCTGGCAAACCGGGTTCCGATCACTACGCTCAAGCTGCGTGTTGCCGGCGCGACAGACTATTACCGCCCGATCTCAATCGAATACGTCGCGGGCACGAATCCGGACAATCAGTCCGTCTACCGCCGTGGCGCGGCCGATATCCTCTCATCGTTCGACCGCGAGGGGCTCCGCTTTCCGGTTTTCGTCGCGGACAAGATCCGGATCAGCATCAGCAACCAGGACAGTCCGCCGTTGCAGTTCGAAGCGGTCGAGATCGCCGGCACGCCCTATGAGATCGTCGCTCAGTTCCCGGAAAAGGCGCGCTATTTTCTCGTTTATTCGAAGCCCGAAACCCCGAAACCGCAGTATGACGTCGCGAATTTCGCGGACAGGATCCCGGAACAGATCGCGGTGTTGACGCTCGGCCCGGAAGAGGCGAGCGGCGATTCGGCTCCGGCGGCAAGTCCGCTTTTGAAGAGCCCTTTATGGATCTGGCCCGTCTTGATCATCGCGATCGCGCTGATGGGATTCTTTGCCTACAGAATGCTGCGCAGTGCATAGTGCATAGTGCATAGTGCATAGTGCATAGTGCATAGTGCATAGTGC
>CAZARD010000055.1:0-26336 GCA_964487505.1 uncultured Blastocatellaceae bacterium
TGCCGATCACTGTTGGGTGTTTGCCGGTCGCTACCGCTCCCGGTTCTGACTTTTTCGAGATTGCCGATCACTGTTGCGGTTTGCCGGTCGCTACCGCTCCCGGTTCTGACTTTTCTTGTCGAACCTGTTATTTTGGGAATATGACTGAAGTTAAACCGAAAAAGGTGAAACCGGATATTCGTGCGATCACGCGGCTCGTGCCGCCGAGCGGCAATCTTGTTCAGGGACAATCGGAGCTTCCGATCGATCCGCGTCTCGCGCGCGAGGCGGCGGAGATCATCGCAGCCAGTCGGAATCATTACGGCGCCAGCGAGGGAGACGCGAATCTGCGCCGAGCCGTCGCCGATAAGATCTTGAAATACAACGGCGTGACGGTCGATGTCGATGCCAAACCGATCGAAGTGATGGTCACGAACGGCGGGACCGGCGCGCTGATCGGGATTGCGATGAGTTATCTGCGCGGATTCGCGGCGCTTGTTTTCGAACCGTACTACCCGTACCACCGAAGAATCCTCGAAGAGTTCGGCGGCAAGACCGAAACGTTCGAGCTTGCGCCGGACCTTTCGTTCGAACGCGACGCGTTGCTGGCGCGCTGCCGCGAATTGAAGAACCGCAACGACTTCCCCTTGAAAGCGGTCATCGTTTGTTCGCCGGCGAATCCGTCGGGCAAGGTGATGTCGCGCGCGGAACTGGAATCGATCGCCTCGGTGGCGCAGGAACTCGACCTGTTGGTGATCTCGGACGAGGTCTACGAACATTACGTATCGGAAGCGCATCCGCATATTCCGATCGCGACGATGCCCGGAATGTGGGACCGGACCATTACCGTCAATTCGTTCTCAAAATCGTGGAATATCTCCGGTTGGCGTCTGGGTTATTGCTACGGAAAAGGCGAACTGGTGCAGCCGGTGAACAACGCCGCGAACGTTGTTTATGTCTGTCCGGCGACGCCGTTGCAGGCGGCGCTGGCGAACGTCCTGATGGCCGATCCGGACTACTACGGGACGCTGCGGACGAAGTTCGAGGCAAAACGCGATTTTGTGACGGCAACGCTGACGGAACTGGGATTCGACATAAGCGACACCGGTTCTTCGTTTTATCTCTGGTCGCGGATACCGGAGCGTTTCGATGATGCGCTGAGATTCAATGAGATGCTGATGGAGAAGGCGGGCGTTGGTATGGTTCCGGGAAGCGCGTTTGCGGATTCGGATCGCTGGGATTCGTTCGTACGGATCTGCATCGCGCGCGAGGACTCGATCCTTGAAGGCGCGATGGAAAAGCTTCGGGCGGTTCTGGCGTGAGCGGTCCGCCAAAAAAGGACGCGGATTCCATAATTCCAGATTTCAAGATTCCAGTTTGTGGTGACTTCTTGCTCGTAAAATTCCAACGTAGCTAAAACCCGGAACCCGGAATCTGAAATCTGGAATCTGGAATCCTGGAACCTGGAATCCTGGAATCAAGAATCGGCATCTCAAGGTCCGAATGGGATCGATCCCGATCGCGATGTTCGCTTTACTGTTTCGTATCATCGGTTATTCGGCCGGTCTCGTCGTGCTTCTGCTCGGCGGGCTGTACGGTTTCGTCGCGCTCCAGACCGGTTCGCCGGCTCCGGAGAAGGCGTTCTTTGCCGATCTGCCGAAGCGTCCGCTCTTGATCGCGCACCGCGGCGGCGGCGGACAGTTCCCCGAAAACACGGTTTATGCGTTTCGCGAGTCGGCGAAACTCGGCGTCGATGTTCTTGAACTCGATATCCACCAAACATCGGACGGCGCGATCGTGGTCCTTCACGATCGTACCGTCGATCGGACGACGGACGGATCGGGCGAGATCCGCGCGATGACGCTTGCCGCCGCTCGCAAACTCGATGCCGCATATGATTTTTCGACCGACGGCGGCGCGACGTATCCGCTTCGCGGCAAGGGAATCGTGATACCGACACTAGATGAGGTTTTTGATGCGGTTCCGGGATCTCGTTTCAACATCGAAATGAAACACGAGTCTGAGACGATGCCCGCCGCGCTCTGTTCGCTCCTCCGGACACGATCGCTCGCGACCCGCGCGATCGTCGCATCGGCGAACGAAACAAATCTTGCGCGTCTCCGAACCGAATGTCCCGAGGTCGCAACGTCCGGGAGCTTCTCGGAAGTGATGAAGTTCCTCGTGTACGAGAGTTCGGGGCTGACGGGATCATTCTCGCCGTCGATGAACGCGATCCAGACGCCGACGCGGTTGCGGGGCTTCGACCTTGTGACCCCGAGCTACATCCAAGAAGCCCACAAGCTCAACGTTCAGGTACACGTTTGGACGATCAACGATCCGGAGGAAATGAAGCGCCTGATCGCGATCGGCGTTGACGGCATCATGACCGATTATCCCGAACGTCTGCTGAGCGTCGCGCTGGAGCGATGAATCCACTATCCGCGGATCGGGAATCCACGGATTCCTGCGGAACAGGGCATTCAAATGACCTCGGTCTTCTGTTCTTTCCAACGGGTCAGCGGATCAAGTGCTTTCTTAGGAACTTTCTGACGGCCCGATACGCTCTCTTGCTGTCTTCCTTTGAAAAATCACCGTGATCGCCGTTCCTGATTGTAACGAGTTCGTTCGCGACTCCGGCGTTCGTAAGGGCCTTGTGGAGCCGAACGGCGTGGTCGTACGGCACGAGCGGATCCTTGTCACCGTGAATCGTTATGATCGGCGGCGATCCCGGGCGGACGTAGCTTATCGGCGAGACGCGGCGGATCAGATCGGCATCCCCGAAGCGATCCTGACCGATCCAATTGGACGCGAACTCGGTCTTGTTCTTGCCCTGCAACAGATCGCCGACGTCCGTTATCCCGAACCAATTTACGATCGCCGCGACCTTCACCGGTTTTCCCGGACAGTTATTGTCGAAAGACGTCTCGCCGGTCGCCATCCCGGTCAACAGCGCCAAGTGACCGCCGGCGGATTGGCCGCTGACGACGATCCGTTCCGTGTCGAATGAGTATTTTTCCGCGTTCTCGAAGACCCAACGAAGCGCGCAACGGCAGTCTTCGACGGCCGCCGGAGCGCGCGCCACGCCGGTCAGCCTGTATTCGACGTTGACGACGTTCCAACCCATTTCGAGCCACGGGAGCACGCGCAACGAATAACTCTCTTTAGATCCGCCGCGCCATCCGCCGCCATGGATCCAAATCAACGTCGGGAGTTTTTTTGGGTTCTTGACCTTCGGACGATAGACGTCGAGCCTCAGATCAACTCCGTCGGCCCTGGCGTAAGTGACGTTCGGTTCGATGAAGCCGTAATCGACAAAGACCTCGACCGTCCATTCGGCCCGGTCGGAAAGCTGAGCCGGCGCCGAAACGATGGCGAGAAGAATCACAATCGCCGCGATTTTCAGTTTTTGGGTCATTTTTCACGCACCGCCGCTAAATGTTACATTAGAACCTGATCTAAACACCAAAAACGGGAAGTACGCTGAACTATGAAGAAGTTGTCGGTCTTTTTGCTCCTTTTCAGTTTCGTGATCAATATTCCGCTCGCTCGCGCCGACGAGGGAATGTGGACGTTCGATAATCCGCCATTGAAGCAATGGAAGGAACGCTACAATTTCGAGCCTTCGGCCGAATGGCTTGAGAAGGTGCGTCTTGCCTGCGTCCGCCTGAACGATGGCGGATCCGCGAGTTTCGTGTCGCCGGATGGATTGCTGATCACGAACCATCACGTCGCGCTCGGGCAGATCACGAAGCTTTCGACTCCCGAACGCGATCTCGTCAAAAACGGGTATTATGCGCGCACGCAGGCCGAGGAATTGAAGACGCCGGATATGGAGGCGAACGTGCTGGTCTCGTACGAGAACGTCACCGAGCGCGTCCAGGGAGCGGTGAAGAAGGGCGCGACCGACAAGCAGGCCGCGGAGCAGCGAAAGGCGGCCATCGCAGCGATCGAAAAGGAATCGACCGAATCGACCGGGCTTCGGAGCGACGTCATTTCGCTCTACAGCGGCGGTGAGTACTGGCTCTACCGTTTCAAACGCTACACCGACATCCGGCTCGTTTTCGCGCCCGAGGAACAAATCGCTTTCTTCGGCGGCGACTACGACAATTTTACGTTCCCGCGCTACAACCTCGATGTCGCGTTCCTGCGCGTTTACGAGAACGGAAAGCCGGCGAAGACTCCGAACTTTTTCAAATGGTCGACGAACGGGCCGAACGATCTCGACTTCGTGATCGCTGCCGGGAATCCGGGCTCGACCGCGCGTCTGCTGACGGTCGCTCAGCTCAAGTACCAACGCGATGTCGGCAATCCTCTGCAGAGGAAGATCTGGGAACTTAGGCGCGATATTCTCGAAAACTACGCCAAGCGCGGACCTGAGCAGGCGCGCCAGGCTTCAAGCGGCATCCGTTCGTTCAACAATTCTCTGAAACGGCTTTACGGCCAACAGGAGGGACTGACGAATCCGCGGATGTTCGCGAAAAAAGAGAAAGAAGAGAAGGATCTCAAGGCCGGCCTCGCGAAAAAGCCGGACCTGATGCGGCAATATGCGCCGGCTTGGACGCAGATCCAGGCGGCTTACGCGCAGCTTCCGGCGATGGCGAACCGGATCGCGTTCTCGAATCTGGCGCCGTCGCGCCTCGGGACGATCGCATCGCAGATCGTGCGCTACGGCGACGAGATCGGAAAACCGAGCGATCAGCGTTATGACGAGTATCGCGATCCGCGCCTCAACGGTTTCAGGGCGGGCGTGCTCTCATCGGCCCCGATCTATCCCGAACTCGAAGAGGCGGCGTTGACCGCGTGGCTCAATGAGGTTGTCAAAACGCTCGGCCGGAACGATCCGTTCGTGAAGGCGGCGTTCGGAGAGGCCGAGGTCGAGGAGGTCGTGCAGCGAGCCGTGAAAGAAACTAAGCTATATGATCCCGCGGCCCGGAAGGCGCTGATCGAGGGAGGCAAGGCTGCGATCGACGCCTCGACCGATCCGATGGTCACGCTGGCGCGTCGTGTCGAACCCGTGATCCGCCAAATCCGCGCGTGGAATGAAGAGAAGATCCAGAATGTCGAAGCGCGCAACGGCGAGATGATCGCCAAGGCCCGCTTCGCGGTCTATGGACGCACGATTCCGCCCGATGCCAACTTCAATCTTCGAATCACTTACGGTCGCGTCAAGGGATATGACGAGGACACGACGCTGGTTCCGTTCAAGACCACCTATTACGGACTCTACGATCGTGCGGCGAGTTTTGCGGAGAAACCGCCGTTCGATCTTCCGCCGCGTTGGCGCGAAGGGCGTTCGAAACTCGATCTGTCGATTCCGTTCAATTTCGTTTACTCCGCGGATACTATCGGCGGAATGTCCGGCTCGCCGATCATCAACCGGAATGCCGAATTCGTCGGGATCAACTTCGACAGCAACGTCCAAAAACTCTCGAACCGCTATTGGTATATCGAGGAATCCGAAGGCTCGCGCGCTCTCGGCGTTCATAGCGCCGGAATCCTCGAAGCATTGAGAAAGATGTACGACGCAAAAAAATTAGCTGACGAGTTGACCCAAAATTGATCGGATTTCCGTTTTGGATGACAGAAAGCAATTCAATCAACATCCAAGTGAGGAAAACTATGAAGACCAAGACAATTATTGTTATGACGTTCTGCGCGATTTTGGCGATTACGTCCGCATGCAGTTTCACGACTGCGAAACTCGCGAAGATCGATTTCGGCAAGAATGAAAAGGCGTCGCCTTCGACGACCACGTTCGATGTTGGCGATAAGGTTTACATCGTCACCGAAGTAACGGGAGCGATTGGCAAGCACAAAATGAAGTTCGATATCGCTTACGAGGCTCCGGCCGGATCGAAGGTCACGAGCCCGCCGTTCTCGAAAGAAACCGACTTCGACGGCAGCACCTCTCCGTATCTGTTCGTTCCGGCCACGATACCAGGAACCTACAAGGTCGATGTGACGATGTCTGACGAAAGCGGCAAAATGATCGACAAGAAGTCGGGCACTTACACGGTCAAGGGCACTCCGGCTCCGACTCCGGATACCTCGGCCAAGCCTGACGCCGATTCCGACAAGGATGCGGATGAAGAAAAGAAGTAGACAGTGAACGGAGAGCGGCGAGCAGCCGCGACCGGCACAGCGAGTTAGATCGCAGTGCTTGAGTTTAGCGCATAAGGGCGTAGCCCGGATCATAGCGTTTAGTCGTTCAGGGCTGGGCAGAAGCCCAGCCCTGAACGATTGCCGATGGATCTAAGTACGGCTTTTGACACTGCCTCGGTAGCGACCGGCAAACAGATTTCTTACCTACTTGAGGAGAAGCCCATCAGGCTTCTCCTTTCACTTTTTTCGCCGACTGAAAGCTCGAACGAGGTCCCGGATCGAAGATCAGTCCTGTCCTCAGGGTCGGTTGAAATCGAAGAAAGGAATGCGCCATTTCGGGGCTTTCTGATCCGGAAGAAGTCGGCCGATTGTTGATATCGAATCGCGGCGATGCGGAAGCCTTTCAATCATTGAATCGAAAGTTCGACTCACAGCTTCGGGAAGCGTTGGACAGCATTGATCGAAAATCCAAAATTGAACGGCGTTAGAGATTTTCCCCAGGAAACGGGGAAGATTTCGCGGCCGGGCCTTGAAGATCGTATGTCTACGGGCGATCTTGCGTGACGAACCTTCGTCGCAGAATGGAACGCGTGTTGCTCAGGATGGTTGCTGGAATATGTCCGCAACGGAGCGGACAGCAAGGAGCGGCTATGAGAGTCCGGCTATTCACGAACGTAATGGTTATCGTGTCGGTATTGGCGATCGTCGGAGCGACCGCACAGCGCGTCAGATCACAGGCTGCGGCGCCGAAGTTCACGGTCATCGTGACGGTGACGTCCGAAAAGGGCGTGCCGCTCGAAAATGCCCGCGTCTTTCTCGCCAGCAACGAGAAGTTCTTCGATATCGATCTGAAACGGACCAAAGGGGACGGTCGTGCGGAATTGGCGGGCCGATTCGGCGGAGTTTACGAACTGACGGTCTCGCGGGAGTGCTTCAAGCGGGTCGTAAAAGTCATAACCATCAACAAGTATGGCGATCAGACGGTCTTCGAGGAATCCGTTGTGCTGAAGCAAACCTGCTACACGCTGACTCCGCGCCCGAGTCCGAACAGTTTCAAGCGCGAGGTCCTGATCACCGTCCGGGGCAAGGACAATGAGGGCAACGTCGCCCCGTTGAAAGATGCCATTGTCGATACGCCGGACGGGACGCTCGCGACCGACGGGGACGGAAAGGCCAAATACAGGCATGGCTATAAGCCGACCGACATGATCTACTTTGCCGCTTCGGCGGAAGGTTACGTGACCAAGCAAGAAAGCGTGATGGTTGGCTCAAAGGCAGTCTATGAGCCGGATACGGTCGAGTTCCTGTTGCCTGCAGTCCCGTATGAGACGGTTCCGCTCGAGGTACTTGTTCTCGATTGGGAGAGCAAGAAGCCCGTCGGGATGGCGCTCGTCACGATTCAACTGTTGAAACCCGTCAAGGTCGACGGTCAAACGAAGACGGTCTGGAGTGCCGAACATAGCGACGCGGCCGGGTATGCGCGCTTCACCGACGCGACCGGGAAATCGATACCAGTAGAACTTGCAACATCGAACGAATTCCGGGCGGTCGTTGTGAAGGAGGGATACGCCGAAACTTGGAGCGATATCTCATCCGCGCTTCTCGTCCCGTCCAAAGAGCCGAGGGTCTTCACCGTTTGGATCAAGCCGGAGAAGAACGCCTTGACGAACGCGCCCGGCTGGAAGCTCGAATCCGTGACGCCAAATCCCGAAAAGCGTTACGGAGTGGCCGTTACCGACATCGAAGCCACAAAGACCAGTTTCGCCGCGAGATTTCGCGACGCCAAGTTCACGGTTTCGATCGACGAACTTCCTGAGTTCATAAAGGACGGCGAAAAGTACACCGTCAACGTCAGGCTCGGGTTCGAAGGGACGGACGAAAGGGCCTCAATGACATTCGCGTTTCAGGAAGAGGGTGGGATAAGCGAGGATCCCGACTCACTATCGCCGTATGCGGCAATGAAAAGCCAGTTAAGCACCACCGGCAAATACATATTCACCGATTCTTCACCGAGCTGGCGTTCGAAGGGCGACCGGGCCGTGATTCGGGCGAAGATTTTCATCGAGGGAGCTCCGAGTGCAGGTTACTACATCTTTGAAGCCCGCTACGTGCGGACCGGGCCGTAGTGTTGCGAAAGCAAACCGGGCGATGTGAAAGGCAGCTTTGAGGGGCCGGCCCGGTCACCTCTTCTCGTCTTCGATCGGTCAGGTCGTACGCTCCGGCAATGATGCCTCTGCAAAAGAAGCGGAATCAAATTTCCAAAATCGAAAATCCAAAACCGAAGTGGTAAATTACTCAATTGAATCCGCCGCGGGCGGATCCAAAATCCAAAATCGGAAATCCAAAATCGGAAGATGCACTACCATTTGATCGGAATTTGCGGGACGGCGATGGCGTCGCTCGCCGGAATGCTGCTGGCGCGGGGACACAAGGTGACCGGATCGGACCAGAACGTCTATCCCCCGATGTCGACGCAGCTCGCGGACCTCGGGATCGAGATCATCGAGGGCTACAAGGCCGAAAACGCGGACGTGCCGCGAGACATCACGATCGTCGGCAATACGATTATGCGCGGCAATCCGGAACTTGAGGAGGTCCTCAACCGCAAGATGCTCTATCGTTCGCAGGCGGAAACGGTTCGCGAAGAGTTCATCCGAGGGCGGCGCTCACTGGTCGTCGCGGGTACGCACGGCAAGACGACGACGACCAGCATCGCGGCTTGGGTCTGCGAGGTGGGCGGACTCGATCCGACGTTTCTTGTTGGTGGCGTCGTGCAGAACTTCGGGCAGAGTTTTCGAGTCACAGAAAGCGACCATTTCGTCATCGAAGGAGACGAATACGACACGGCGTTCTTCGACAAGAAACCGAAGTTCATGTCTTATCTGCCGGAGATCGCGATCGTCAACAACATCGAGTTCGACCACGCCGACATCTACAAGGACATCGAAGCGATCAAATGGCAGTTTTCGCGTTTGATGAACCTTGTCCCCGGAAACGGGCGGCTTATCGCCGGTATCGATTCGCCGATCGTCGGCGACGTTCTCGACTGGATGAAGGGAAGATTGTTCACCAACGTCGAGACGTTCGGCTTGTCCGAGAACGCGAAATGGCGCGCGACGAACATCGAATTCGTCGGCACCAAGACGAAGTTCTCGATCTTGCGCGAAGGCGAGCATTGGGGTGATTTCACGACGCATCTGATCGGCGAGTTCAACGTCCGCAACTGCCTTGCGGTGATCATAGCCGCAGATGCCTGGGGAATCCCCCAAACGAATATGCAGGAGGCTTTCGATACGTTCAAATCGGTCAAGCGACGGATGGAAATCCGCGGTGTCGAACGCGGCGTGACGGTCATCGACGATTTCGCGCATCATCCGACGGCGGTAGACGAAACGCTCAAAGCCTTGCGGCAGCGGTATGCGGACAACCGTTTGATCGCGGTCTTCGAGCCGCGGTCGAGATCGTCGCGGCTTTCGGTATTTGAAGCTCAATACAAAAAGGCCTTCTTGCACGCCGACCGGGTGATCATCGCCGGAGTGTTCAATCCGGAGGACGCGAAGACCTACGGCGAAGTGCTAGATGTGCCGAAACTCGTCGCCGACATCAATGCTTCAGGAAAACCGGCGATCACTCTGCCCGATGCCGACGCGATCGTCGAACATCTCGTCCCTGACCTGGATGACGGCGATGTCCTCGCGATAATGTCGAACGGTGGCTTCGGCGGGATCCACGAGAAGCTTTTGAACGCTCTTCGATAGCTCGCGTTCGTCGTCTCACTGATCGACGGCTCTGATCTTCCTGGGCGGGAAATCTCTCGATGGGAGAAGTGATCTAACGATCGAGTTCAAGCACCGGACCAAGAGACTGCCCAGACTTGTTGTGTGTATAGGAATACACTATAGTGTGTATTGCGTCGGTGAGGTGCACTATGAGAACAAATATTGTAATAGACGACAAATTAATGAGCGATGCCCTGAAGGCTACAGGATTGGAAACAAAGCGTGAAGCCGTTGAGTTGGGACTTAAGACATTGATCAAGTTAAAAAAGCAAGAGGGCATCAAGGCTTTCCGTGGCCGACTTCGATGGGAAGGCAATCTGGATAAAATGAGGCAAGGCGAGTGATATTTGTTGATACAAGCGTCTGGATCGATTTCTTCAATGGTAACGAAACCAGTGAAGTCTTGATTCTTGAAGCGGCTCTCGGCGCGGAGGCTGTTTCGATAGGAGACCTTATTGCTCTTGAGATCCTGCAAGGCTTCAGAAGCGACAAAGACTACAATACGGCTAAAGACCTATTAAGCGCGTTGACCATATACAGCTTGCTCGGCGAGCGTGCTGCTTATGTATGCGCAGAAAATTACCGGGCGTTGCGCAAAAAAGGAATAACTATTAGAAAAACGGCTGATGTGATCATTGCCTCGTTTTGTATTGAAAATAACTTCCCGCTCTTGTTTTCTGATAAAGACTTTTTGCCATTTGTCGAGCACCTTGGACTTCGATCCGCTGCTTCCAACACCTGACGCTTGAGATGGCGTGGGTCGAAACGGTAACCGGACCCGTTCGAGTTCAAAAGACCTTTTTGATTACTAAAGTCGCAGTTTCCGCTTCACGTCCTTTGATTTGTTAGACTCACCGCAGTCATCCCACGAACCATTTGATCGGAGCGAAAACAGACTTAATTAATCTCCGCTTTCGTCAAAGTCCGTTCCTTCTGCGCGAAGCTGTACGGTTGATGGTCGGGATAACACCCCGACCCTTTCGTCGCGCCTGCGCCCCCGGCACTGTGTTCACGGTTCTGATCTTGTCGGCTCGGCCGTCTGCGATAAGCTTGTGTGCCGTATGGACAGCAGTCTCGGCGCATTTGATCGTCCGGGTGTCCACCGTGACGATACAGGTTCCGACTCAAGTTCACGTCCGCCGCGATAACGCAGAACGAACTTTCTTCTTGCCTATTTATTACGAAACGGGCATACTTACAACTGTTTTTGCTCTCAGAGTATCTCGGTTGATGCGTCCGTTCACGATAGACATTGCGACGGTTTAGGTTCGGTTGGAGAGTTAGGTGGTAGTTTTTGAAGCAGTCGTGTAGTTTTTGACGAGCCGGGCGAGTCGCATTGTAACGAATTCGATTTCCTTCAATTGCCTGTCTTAAGCTTCATTCAGAATTTTTTCAGAGGATAAATGAGTACGAAACTTTACGTTGGAAATTTGTCGTTTCGCGTGACGGACGATGATCTTTTCGAGCATTTCTCGCAAGCCGGTTCGGTTGAGTCGGCGAACGTCGTGATGGATCGCGAAACGGGCCGCTCGCGCGGATTCGGATTCGTCGAAATGGCGTCGGAAGACGACGCGAACAGCGCGATCTCGCAGTTCAACGGTCAGGAATACGACGGTCGCAACATGGTCGTCAACGAAGCCCGCCCGCGTGAGAACAATTTCGGCGGCGGCAATCGCGGCGGCGGCGGCGGACGCGGGGGCTACGGCGGCGGCAATCGCGGCGGTGGCGGCGGACGCGGCGGCTATGGCGGCGGCGGTCGCTGGTAAGTTCCGGCATATCGCAAACAGAAGGAGGCAAGCCCGTGGCTTCGCCTCCTTTTTCAATGGGCAACAGGACAATGGACAGTGGACAGCGGACAATGGACAACGGAAAGCGCGAGCGTTAGGATTGCGAACTTTGCGCTTTGAACTATGCGCTGCTTCCCGTTCTTAGTTCAGCTTTCCGGAGTAGTTCGCAATGTGGCCGACGATCTCGTCGATGACGCTTACTCGTAGCCGTCCGTCGTTGACACCGTTGATGATGACTGAGAAGACCGCCTTCTCGCCGCCGGCGGTGGTCACGTATCCGGAAAGGGCTGAAACCTGATCGATCGTTCCGGTCTTGCCACGGACGTTACCTTGCGTCCGCTCGCCTTTGAAACGGTTGCGGAGCGTCCCGTCCACGCCGCCGACAGTCAGCGAATCCAGCCAGGTCTGCGAATACCGGCTCTGCTTCGCCATATAAAGGTAAAGCGTCACGACCGCTGCCGGCGTGACCAAATTATGGCGCGAAAGTCCGCTGCCGTCCCATTGGATGATGCCGTCGGGCGCGACGCCGATCTCGGTCAGGAAGTTCCGCACGACGAATATCCCGCGATCGGCGCTCGTCGATCTCGGATTCAAGTACGGATTCGCGTCGGGTTTCGTGTTCGGGGCGACCGCGAAAGCGCGGCCCTGTTCGCCGAGAGTCCAAAGTATCGTCTCGGTGTAAAGATTCTGACTCGGCTTCATCGTCTTCGCCGCAACGACCGAGAAAGGCGGTCCCTCGACGCGCGCCAATTCGACCGGTGGCACGGACGACGCGACCGCCAGATACGCTTTGTCCTTCGCCGTGATCAGCTTTCTCTGGCCGTTTACGACAACGCCTTTCTTCTCGAGCCTTTCTTTGAGAAGCGCGATAAAAAGTTCGGCCGGACGCGTAACGGTGATCTGGTTCGAATACTCGTCTCCGGCTGGCATCGTGCCGCCGATCTCGACCGTGTTGTCGTCGAGCCCCTTTTTGACCATTGGCTCGCGGCGCGACTTCGCTGCGGTCGTGACGCAGGTGTTGATGATCCGAACTACCGGATTCAACGGGCGGACGTTGACGATGCAAGGCATTCCCTCGGCCGATCCCTTAATAGAAAGATCGAACGAGTTGTCGTTGAATGGAAGCGCGGAAACCTCGGCTCCGTAGTACCACTGAAGATCGTCCCATTCCCAACTCGGCGGGATCGCATAACCCGAAAAGTAGCTCTCGTCGCCGATCAGGTTCCCGTCGATTCTCTTGACGCCGGCGCGTATGATCGCGTCGGCGAGGTCATCCAACGCGCGGTAGTAATCCCGGTCGGTGAACGATGTCGAGAACGACATGTCGCCGCGTCCGTAGATCGTCAGATCGCCCTTCAGCGTTCCGTCGGCATCGGGCCTCGCGTTCGCGAAGACGCTGGTCACGAATCTGAACGACGGCGTGAGCCGTTCGATCGCGGTCGCGACCGTGAAGTTCTTCATATTCGACGCCGGCATGAAGTACTTTTCGGCGTTCTCTTCGTAGATGACCTTGCCGGTATCGAGCGAGACGATCTTGATCCCGATCGAACCACGCCGTGTTTCGTACCGGCTCGAACTCAAGCGGATCTTGGATTGCAGATCGGCGAGCGTCGCGATCGAACTTGGTATCGGCGTAGCCGTCGGCAACGGCGTCGGTGCGACGGTTGGCTGTGGCGCCGGCGACGAGGTCGGTTTTGGGGTCGGTTTCCCGACCACGATCATCGGACGGTTGGTCTGCGAAAGGACCGGCAACGCAAAAAGAAACGCAGATACGAGTATTAACAGGACGGGATATTTCGACGGTTTCATCAGAAGCATCTTAACGGCTTGGGTCTGAAAAGTGAAAAGGCGGAGAGTCCGGCTGAGGACTTTCCGCCTTGGGTCATTTGCGTTCAGCGAATCACTTCAGCTGGCCGACGAGCACGTCGATATCGGCTTGCGGAACCTTAAGATCGAGCGCGACCTCGGTCCCGGTCTGCGTGATCTTCGCATTCTCGACCATTCGCGAATAAACCCGTTTGTCGGCTCCTTTGGTGGTTCCGAGCAGCATCTTTCCGACTGCCTGCAGATCGTCGAGCGTCATCTTGAGATCTTTGGCCTGCGCCGCGTCAGCGGTCTTCGCCGAGATCGCGACCGACGTCATGCCGTCGGCGACGTCCATCGAACCCGACATCCGGCGAATCGAATTAAGCGTCTTGGCCAAAACATCGTTGTCCATATCGATCATCCCCGAAAGACCGTTCGGCACGATCGCGCCAACGCTCAATATCGCCTCTGGCTTTCGCATCACGAGCGCCGCGACCTCCGGATCGAGCTTGGTTTTTGCTTCGAACATCGAACGCATTTGCGGCAGCGATCCGAGCGCGAACGTCTCGCCGTCGATCGCCGTGACGGCCATCTCACGCGACAGGCCGTCGAGAAGCGAATCGAGGATTCCAGAGACCGGGGTCTTTCCGGTCTGGGTCTTCGCGTCTTTGACCATATCATCGGCCGAGAAAACGTAAACCGTCCGGTCGCCGATCTTCTCTTCCCGGTACGCATTTCCCGCCGCCAGTTTGGCGATCGCGATTATCGACTCGGCGCTGAATTTGCCCCGGGCGAGTATCATCGGTTCGTACGAGTAGGCTCCATTCTCAGATTGCCGCGCCGAGACCCCGATCGCGATCTGCGAGAACTGTCGGATATCGACGCCGGTCTTGTCGCGAAGTTGATCGATCTTCGTGTAGAACTGCGCCAGCATCGACTGGTTTGCCGAAAGGATCTGCGGCAGTCCCTCATCAAAAAGCCGGCGCGTGTCGATCGTCATCGCCATCTGCGATGCCGGAAGCATCATCAGTAGTTCGTTGGTCTTCGGAGACGGCTTTTTCTTCTCTGAACCGGCAGACGCCACGACGACGACGCTCAGGACAGTCGCCAGAATTATCAGGATCGCGAATATCTTGTTTCTCATTGATACCTCACCACGTTGGAAGCAAGTAATAGATGTTACCAAATGTCCTACGGTTTGCCTGAATCGTCCTTTTCGACCTCAAATTCGAACCGCAGTTCTTTCCCGCGGAAAATGTAACTCAGGTAAAACTCCCAGAATTTTCGCAAGAAACGCATTTTCGACCATTTCTGATCGAGATTCACGAGAAACTCGATCCCGAGCGCGCGCCACAGGTTTTGCAGCGAGACGTATGTTTTTAGCGGCTTCAGTCGTACGTCCGTGTAGAAATCGAAGGTCTGACGCTCTTTCGAGAACGTGTTGAATGAATAGGAGTTGAAGTGGTTGCGGTGCGTCGGATCGGTCGCCCAGTCGGGATTCGTGTAATGCGGCGTGACAAGTCTTATCTTGCCGCCGGGACGCGTGATCCGATACAACTCCGTGACGAACGCCATCACGTCCGGCACGTGTTCGGCGACGTGCCGCGAGACGATGAGATCGAACTCATTGTCGGCAAACGGGTAAGGGACGACCCCAAGGTCGTGGATCACGTCGGCCGCCGTTCGCGGATTGTTGTCTAGTCCGATCGCGCCCTCGAACTTGTTGGCGCCGCATCCGACATCAAGGATCTTCATCGGTTTCCAATCTTTCGGACGCGCCGCATACCGTGCATTCGAGCGAACGGCGGTCGGCGTCGGTCCATCGCGCGATACCGGCGCTTGAGAGTCCGGACGACTTCTCGGCTTCGCCCTCGCGCATCAGCCGCGAACGGCGCGGCGCATCCGATCGTCTCTTCGCCTCGCATCGAAGACAGGTCCAGCCGAATCCGCGGTTGTGAAAATGTTTGAATCCGGCCATAAAAAACGACGGACAGCGAAAAGAATACTTTCACTGTCCATCGATCTCAAACTCCGGACGCCGCGTTAATCGTTCCGCGGCCGCCCTTGGACCGCGGCCGGCAACGTCAGCAACTTGACCGGCAACGTCATCTTTTTCTCGCCGCGGAGAATATCAACCTGAACGGTGTCGCCGATCTTCCGTTTGTCGAGGGCTTTGTAAAGATCGTCCATATCGGTGACCTTTTCGCCGTCGATCGCGGTAATGACATCGCCGATGATCGTCGTGCCCGTTTCGTCGCGGGTGAATCCGCGCAGACCGGCGCGCTCGGCAGAGCCGCCCTGAACCGTCCGTTGGATCAGCATACCGTCCGCGACCGGCGTCGAGATGCCCCGGTCGCGCAGTTCCGCGAGGCTGATGAACGTTGCGCCGAGTTTCGGACGACGAACCTCGCCGAACTGGATCAACTGCGGGACGACGCGCTTCGCGATGCTCACCGGGATCGCGAATCCGACGCCGACCGATCCTCCGGTGCGGGACAGGATCTGTGAGTTGATGCCGATCATACGGCCGTATTTGTCGAGAAGCGGTCCGCCCGAATTTCCCGGATTGATAGACGCGTCGGTCTGTATCGCGCCGTCGATCAGACGGTTGTTGCGGGCCCTGATCGGGCGCTGCAATCCGGAGATGACGCCGGTCGTCAATGTCCGGTCAAGACCGAACGGGTTGCCGATCGCGAGCACCTTCTGGCCGACCTGGAGCGCATCGGAATCGCCGAACTGCACGACCGTCAGCTTATCGTTTCCGGGCTCGATCTTAATAACGGCAAGATCCGTGTCCGGGTCGCCCCCGATGACCTTCGCCGGATACGTCTTGTCGCCGCCGAAGCTGACGGTGACCTTGGACGCTCCTTCGAGAACGTGATAGTTCGTCAGGATATGGCCTTGATCGTCAATGACCGATCCCGAACCGTTGCCCCGTTCGGCCTCTTGTTCTTCGCCGTAATAGCTGAACGTCGAACTGGTCGAAATGAACGCGACTCCGGGCGAAATCGATTTGTAAACTTCGATGCTGTTCTGCTCGTCGCTGACCGAGTCCGGATTCGAGATTCCGATCGGCGTCGGCGCGTTCTCGGCGAGCGCGGTGTTCGCCGAATTCCGCAATTGCATCAGACCGCTGAGATTGCTGAAGCAGGCCGCCGTGCCGACGGCGATCAGCGCCGACGCGAACGCGAGCATCAAGATCTGGCGCCCGGTCAGTTGATAAACCGTTTTAGTCCTCATAATCCTTGTTTCCCTCAAAAAAAATCAACGTCTTTGATGCCGTGCCGGGGATCAATCGTTGCGCGGTGAATTACGAAAATTAAGGGCCCGTTGTTTCACTATAGATCAACGGGCCGCGAAAATGAATAGATTTGAGATCGTCTTTCAGATGATCGTTGCGAAGATGACGCTGCCGATGTCGGCGATGCGATGAAAGAACGATTCGGAGACAAGGCCGAAAGCGGACAAACCGGTGAAGAAGTGGATTCCCATAAGCCCGACGTAGATCAGCAGCGCGAGCCCCAATCCGTATTTTGCGAGACGCAGGTTGCGCCACCGCCAGAGCACGACGGCGGTGACCGCGCCGATCGCGACCTTGACCGCGAGAAAAGGAAGATCGCCTATATCGAGGAGCGTCGCCATCAGATGATTGCCTTCGGTCGCAAATCCGTTCCGAACCCAGTAGAGCGTCAGCACAGCATCAAGGAAATTGAGCGCGAAGAGCAGGATAGTTTGACCGTACAGTGGCATAATTGAAGAACGCAGTTCGGTAAAAACTTGTTTAACAGGTTCTCTCAAGTATGAAACCCTTGGGTATTTCACCAAGGGTTGACCAAAACCAAGAGATAACAATTGTTCAATTGCCTTGAGTATACGTCTAATAAAACGCGATTTCAGGAAAAATACAAGAAAAGCCAAACTTCTTTTTTCGTCGGATTGGTGATAGGTTTTAGTAAAGTTTGTCCCCGTCAAATCAAAATCAAGGACAACGATTCCGAACGCGTCCTCGTCTTATGCGTGGCTGACGGGGATGGTTTTCGGACGTTAGTTTCAAAAGTTCAGCGAGGTGGAAGATGAAAAAAGTTAACTTCGGATTTTTTGCGGGATTGCTTGCGTTGCTGCTGGTCTTCGGCGCCGATTCGACATTGGCTCAGACGAAGAAGAAGCCGACGATCCGCAGAAAGGCGCCGGTCGTCAAGCCGACGGTCAAACCTACCGTGAAGCTTTACACGGTCGATTCGGGAACCGTATTTCGAGTGCGCATGAACGATCTGCTCAGCTCGAAAACGGCGAAGGTCGGCGACACGTTCCGGACGACACTGACGGAGCCCGTGTACTCGAACACGGGGATCGTTGTAATGCCGGTCGGTTCGATCGTCACGGGCAAGGTCGACACGGTCGTCGCGGCGAAAAAAGGCGGTAATCCCGGCCAGATCGGAGTCAGCTTCGTATCGGTGAAGTTGCCGGACGGATCGACGCGGGCGATCAACGGATCGCTGACCGAACTTAATACAAAAGACGCGAAGAGCGATAACGAAGGCACCGCGTCCGGCGACAAGATGAAGAACCGCAAGATCATCTTCATCGGCGGCGGCGGCGCGGGCGGTGCGGTCCTCGGGGCTGCGATCGGCGGCGGCAAAGGCGCCCTGATCGGCGGACTGATCGGCGCGGGCGCGGGTTATCTCGGCGAAAAGCTGACCAAAGGCGAGGAGGCCGAGGTCAAGTCGGGAACCGAATTCGGGGTTTATCTGAATCAGGCGATCTCGATGAAGAAATGGGTCGAGCCGGCAGAGTAGTCGGCAACCCTCGAATATCGATCTGCGAAATGGCCCGCAACGTTCAGTTGCGGGCCATTTCGTTACTTAGATCGATCACCGGTCAGGTATGCGGCAGCGACGGGCCGAAAGATCATTTCAACGCGATCTCGTCCGAATTGATCGACTCCAGATGTTTGACGACCTTCTCGATCAGCCAGTTCGGGGTCGATGCCCCGGCCGTGACCCCGACGGTCTCGACGCCTTCGAGATCCGCGGCGTTGATCTCTTTCTCGGTTTCGATCAGAAAACTCTTCTCGCATTGCTCTTTGCAGACAGCGAGCAGCTTGCGGCTATTCGATGAATGCCGGCCGCCGATGACGTAGAAAGCGTCGACCATTCCGGCCAACGCGCGCGCGGCGTCCTGACGGTCACGGGTCGCCGAACAGATCGTGTTCACGATCTGCACTTCGTCATCGGTCTTGGTCTTGATCGCTTCGGCGGTATCGAAAAAGGTCTGGGCCTTGATCGTGGTTTGCGAGACGACGAGCGGACTCCTGAGTCGCGGGAGACCGGCCACCTCGGCAACGCCGTTGATGACGAACGCGTGTTCCGGCGCGTAGCCTTTGACGCCGATCATTTCGGGGTGGTCCGGGTTGCCGACGACGATCACGTGGCGGTCCTGTTCGGCAGCGCGCGCGGCGAGTTTCTGAACCCGGGTCACGAACGGGCAGGTCGCGTCGATGACCTTCGACGCCTTGTTCTCGAGTTCAGATTGTACCTCCGGAGTGACTCCGTGGGCTCTGATAACGGCTGTTTCGCCGCGCTTGATCTGGACAGGCTCGTTGATCGTCGTGACGCCGAACTTGCCAAGCCGCTCCATCTCCTGGTCGTTATGGATCAACGGACCGAGAGTGCGGACCGCATCGCCTTCAGCAAGCGATTCCTCGACCATTTCGACCGCCCGCTCGACACCAAAACAAAACCCGTATTCATCAGCCAGCAAAACTTTCATCGCGATTAAGTTTGTCATTTGAAAATGCGATTTTCAAACCACTTCGATCAGATTCTACCAAATCGGAAGAAAGTTTACAAAAAAATAAAGAATCGAGCCGCGAGGAATTTTCGATTTGGGATTTGGATATCCCAAATCCGAAATCCCGATCTCCCGTCTAGCGAACGAACGCGTTCGGAACGGCAAGGTCGGTCGGGACTCCGAACGATTGTATCAACGGTCCTGCGGTCGACCTCTGAACGTACCACGTCGAAACGGATGATCTGAAGACCGCGGCGTCGATCCGTCCGTCGCCGTCGTAATCGCCCGGCGCGGGTGCATCGGTCGAATTGCCGAACGGGAATGCGTAGAACGAGAAATCCTCGCTTCGCAAGATCATCCATTGGCCCGTCGATGGTCGGAAGATCGCTACGTCGGATTTGCCGTCGCCCGTGTAATCACCCGGAACGCACCTGTCGGTCGAGACACCGAACGTTACGGCGATTACACCCTCGGTTGAGCGCTTCAGCCACCATTGCCCCGATGACGGCCTGTAGATGGCGATGTCCGTGACCCCGTCTCCGTCGTAGTCCGACGCGACCGGCAGGTCGCCAGGCGAGCCGAAGGCCTCGATCGTCGTTCCCCCGGAAGATCGCTGGACGTACCAAGTCGAATCTGCAGGACGGAAAACGGCCGCGTCAGTGACGCCGTCCCCGTCGAAATCGCCGGGAGCAGGAATGTCGCCGACGGCTCCGAACGGGAAAGAATAATAGGAATAATCCTCGCTTCGCATCACAAACCATTCGCCCGAAGCGGGCCGCCAGATCGCCACGTCCGCGACGCCATCGCCGGTGAAGTCCCCCGGGACAAGCCGGTCGGTCGCCGCGCCGAATGTGTGTGCGATGGTTCCGAGCGAAGAGTTCGCGATCCACCATTGTCCGTTCGATGGTCTGAAGATCGCGATGTCGGTTCTTCCGTCGCCGTCGAAGTCGAATGGCGCGTAACCGGGAAAACTCTCATTGGCCTGCACTTCGAACGAGCCAATGTCCGATCCGTCTCCACCCGCTGTGTTCGGAACACCCGGAAGATCGATCGATCCAGGCAATCCGCGCTGGTCGGAGGTCGCGCCCGAGACCCGGCTTCCGCCGTCGATCGCCGGGCTCGTCGCGGCCAAGGCGTGGGTCTTTGTCGGTCCGCCGTTTGCCGCAAGCGGCCGTATCTGAGGGTTGACGTTTAGTTTATCCCCGTTCAAGCCGGTGACGTTCCCGCCGTTGGTGTTGCCGATCAGGTTGAATCCGCTCGACTGAATCGTGCCCGCGATGTCCGGTCCGCTTGCGCGATTCGTCGTTCGGTTACGGGCGACGAGGCAATTCCTGGCTTTCAAAGTCGATTGATTGTTCGAAAATCCTCCCGCTCCGGCACGGCCGAGGTTGAACGCCGCGGTCACATTCGTTGCGTTGACGATCCCGGCAAGATTCGTATTGATCGCGCCGCCAAATCCGTTGGCGGTATTTCCGCTCAGCGTGACATAAAAAAGGTTGACCGTTCCCTCCTGGTTTTGAACGCCCGCGCCCGATCCACCCGTCGTGTTTGCGCTGAAAGTAGATGCGGCGACGGTCGAGGTCGCGGCTCCTACATTAAGAAAAACATTGAACAAACCACCGCCTCCCAGCCCCGCCGTGTTCGATTCGATCGTCGATGAGTTCACGATCAGCAAGTCCCGGTTGTAGAAACCGCCGCCGGCCTGCGCCGCGGCGTTCCCGGCTATCCGCGATGAGACAAACGTCGCCGGGGAATTGCCTCCGGCATTGTTGTAAACGCCGCCGCCGCTCCCCGAAGCCACGTTGTTGAGAACCTGGATGTTCGTCGCCGTCATTCCGCCCGCCGTGTAGATGCCCGCACCGAATGCCGCCGAGTTCCCGCCGATGGTCGAATCGGAAATCGTCATCGTTCCGAAATTCGCGATCCCGCCGCCGAGCGCATTCGATCCGTTTCCGAAATTGCCGGTTATCTGCGAATTGCGGATCGTGACATTTCCGCCGACGTAAACGCCGCCGGCAATTCCGTTGGCCTGATTCGAACTTATCGTTGAGTTGGCGATCGTCGTCGTCCCGCCCGCTCCAATGCCGGTGCCTGTATTTCCTAAAACGGTCGAATCGGAGATATTGAAGACCGCCTGATTGTTGCCGATTCCGATTCCGCCCGCCGCGGTTCCGAAACTCGCGACATTGCTGCTGATCGTCGAGTTGGAGACGGTCAGCGTTCCGTTGTCGAAATATATGCCGCCGCCGCCGAGATTGTTGGAGGCGCTGTTGCCCGTGATCGTCGAAGCTGATACCGTCACCGCGGACTGGCCGAGCGTCCCGATCGCGCCGCCCTGCAACGCTGAATTGTTTGCGAGGATCGCGTTGGTCAGGGCCAGTTTCGTGATTACCCCGTTCGGTTCAATGTAGATCGCGCCGCCGCTGGATGCATTGCCGTCGGCGAATCTGACTCCGGAAATGCTCACCTCGGCATCGCGTTCGATCCTCAGGATTCGGCTCGCATTGTTGCCCGATACGGTCAGTTGCGAGGCGCCGGCGCCGGCAACGATCACGCGGCGGTTCCGTGAGGCAACCAGTTCGCCCAACCCGAGTGTTATCGTCTGCGAATTCGCAAAGACGACGGGGTCGAATATGATCCTTCCGCCGTCAGGATCGGCGTTCGCGGCCGCGAAAGCCTCACGCAGGCTGCAGTCGGCGTTGCACGCCCCGTCGTTCGTATCGGCGGTTTTCGTGACGGTCAGCGTCTGTGCCGGAGCACGGTCGACCGTTCCGTCAGCATTGAGCCTGACGGCGTTCTTTCGCGACTGGAAGCCGATCGTATTGAAATCGCCGCCGATCAAGATCTTGGAATCAGGTTGGACGACGATCGCGCCGAACCCGAAGAAGTTACCACCGAAATTCGCGTTGGGGTCCGCGAACAAGGGGTCGAAGCCGCCGTCAGCGTTAAACCGCGCGATGTTCCTCTGTTCGCGTCCGACATCGGCCGTGAAAGAGCCGCCAACGATCAGTTTACCGTCGGCCTGGAGCGCCATCGCGCCGAAGGAACCTGAGGGGATCACCGTGATCTGAAATCCGGGATCGAGGCTGCCGTTCGATTCGAGCCTCGCGACAAGCGAACGCGGCGTCCCGTTTATGGTCCCGAAAGGGCCGCCTATCAATATCTTCCCGTCGTTGCGAATGAGGATCTGGTTGACCGGGCCGCCGAGCGTCGGCGCGAAAGCGGCGTCAGGCGAACCGTCGGAGTTCAGCCGGGCGAGATACGTTCTTGATTGGCCGCCGACGCTTGCGATGTAACCGCCAATAAGTATGCGGCCGTCGGTTTGGACGGCGACCGTCGAGATCGCGTTCGCAAACGGCGTCGGAACGACCTGCGGATCGATGAATCCCGAATCGAGCGATCCGTCGGGATTAATGCGCGCGAGTCGCGTTCTTGGTTGACCGTTGACGGTTGTGAAATAGCCTCCGATGACGAGTTTGCCGTCAGTTTGGATGGCGATCGCGGTAACGCTCGAATTGACGGACGGCGCAAAGGTCGAATCAAGACTGCCGTCGCCGTTCAGACGCGCGATCGCGTTTCTCGGCTGGCCGCCGACATCCGTGAAGAGTCCGCCGATGACGATCTTTCCGTCGCTCTGCCTCGCGATCGCGAAGACCGTCAGGTTGCCGGGATCGTTGCTTGAGATCAATGGGTCCTGAAACGTTGGGTCGAGCGAGCCGTTCGCGTTGAGTCTCGCAACGCGCGAGCGGGCCTGGCCCGCGACCGTTGCGAACCGTCCGGCGACGACGATCTTTCCGTCGGGCTGAAGTACGACGTCGTTGACCGTGAAACTAATGTCGGGATCAACGAATCCGTCTTGTCCGAAAGCTGCAAAGACGCTCACCGCGGTCAGCGTTGCAATCAGTCCGACTCGGGCTAGGACATCAAAACTCATAACTACGAACTTCGCTCCAATATGAACCCGGCGATTCGGCCCAAGAGAGATCCGTCGCGACGAGGCAGATCAAGACAGCCCAAGGCCTCGGCGTGAACTCGGCGAGCGTATCGGCGCGCCTCTTCGATCCCAAAAAAGGCGGGGTAGGTCGACTTTTCAGCTGCGACGTCTTTGCCGGCGGTCTTGCCCAAGGTCTCGGTCGTTTGGGTAACGTCAAGCAGATCGTCCGTGATTTGGAACAATAGCCCGACGCGCGCGGAGTACTCGGTGACGGCATCGAGTTCGGCGACGTCGGCGCCGCCGATGATCGCTCCCATCCGGGCCGACGCCGTGATCATCGCGCCTGTCTTGTTGTGATGAATTCGCTCGAGTTCTTCAAGCGCGATCGCCTTGCCTTCGCCTTCAAGATCCAGCTGTTGGCCATCGACCATCTTCGCGGCCGCCTCGGCGAGACCCGCAACGAGTTTTACGCGGGTTGCGTCGTCGAGTTCGGGATCGTTCGCGATCGCTCCGAACGCGAGCGACTGCAGCACGTCGCCCGCAAGAATCGCTGTCGCCTCGTCGAATTTGACGTGGCACGTCGCCCGCCCGCGCCTTAGATCATCGTCGTCCATCGCCGGCAGATCGTCGTGGATGAGCGAATAGGTGTGGATCATTTCGATGGCCGCCGCCGAACGGACAAGCTTTTCATCGGTCGCCCCAAACGCGCGTCCGACCGCGATAAGAAGCGCCGGCCGGAACCGCTTGCCGCCCGCGAAGACGCTCCAGCGGACGGCGTCGTAAAGCCGCTCCGGCGAGGTCGGGATCAGCCGTTCAAGCTCCGCGTCGACAAGCCGCGAGCATTCTTCAAAGAATTCCCTGAGGTCGGTCATTGTAATTCAAGGATAGTTGATTTTGGAACGGATTGAGAAGCAGGGAAACTGAGGCGAACGGCAGTTCAAGATTCTGAATCGGCGTTTTCCACGATCCGAACCTGATACGGCTCGCGGCTGTCGCTGAACGCACAGGCGCCGTCGACGATGATCATGTTCGGATTGTGAAGATAATCGACCGCGTCGCGGACGATCGGAATTTCCGATCCGCAGTGGCGGCATTTCGGGCCGTGATTCGGAGCGAAACAGCCGCCGCAAGGACAATCGGGCAATGTCGCCGCGATCTTGTCGAGCAGTTCCTGCGACTTTGAATCCCAAACAAGCATCTGGTCCGCATCGCGATGGATCACGTTTGAACACGTGTCGCAAAAGAAATGCGGGAAGCATTCGCTCATCCCGCTCGACCGCCACGCCGGTGTAAATCCGCCGCAATCCGGACACAACACATCGCCGACCCATTGCAGCGAGCGATCATATTCGACGATTTTCATGAGCCAACGACCGACGATACACTAACTTTCCCGGCAGGTGCTATCGATTTGTTTCTATTGTGTAAATTGTCGGATCTTACAATCCTTCCCATATTGACCTGATAGGGATCGCGAACATTTCGTCGCCAAAGCCGACGGTTGCTTCGCCGTCATAGAAAACGACTCCTTTCACAAATCGGTCGCCCGCGTATTCCTTTAGGCTTCTTAATCCCTTGAAATCACTTGGTCGAACGGTTGACGACGCCTTCACCTCAACGCCGACCAGTTTCGCACCTTGTTCGATTATGATATCGACCTCGACTCCGTCGCGGGTTCGATAGTGGAAAAACCTAAATTCATCCTCGTACTTTGACGATTCCCGGCACAGTTCCTGGTAAACAAATGTCTCCAGCATTTGTCCGTACGTCTTTCTGTCCGTGTAGAGCGCGTCGGCATTCGTCCCAAGAAGGGCGCATCCTATTCCGGTATCGTTGATGTGGAGTTTCGGGGTCTTCACCAATCGGCTGATTCGGTTCGTATGCCAAGGCCGTAGTTCGTCCAGCAGAAAGATGTTCTCAAGCAAGGTCAGATACTCCCGGATCGTCGGCCTGCTTACTTGGAACGGTCCGGAGAGTTCCGAGACGTTCAACAGTTGCGATGTCTGGGAAACCGCATAGGAAAGCAAGCGCGGCAGCACGTCAAGTGATGATATCCTCGCCAGTTCTCTCACGTCTCGTTGGACTTGAGTCTCAACATAGTCCCGATACCAAGCCGCGCGTCTGCCGGCACTGGTTCGGGCGATCGCGGGCGGGTAACCGCCGGTCGCGATTAGATCTGCGAGGTTTCTGCCAAGTCGTTGGGTGGTTCTGATGCCAATTCTTCCCTTAAAAAGAATGTCGAAGATGTTCGATTCTTTTCCGGCAATCTCGCTCTGCGCCAACGGGTGAAGCCGGACGATGGCCAGGCGTCCGGCGAGCGATTCGCTAAGCGCGGGTACGAGAAGGACGTTCGCCGAACCTGTTAACAGAAATCGGCCGGGTCGACGGTCACGGTCGATCGACGCCTTCAACGCCCGAAATATCTCCGGCACGCGCTGAACCTCATCGAGTATCGTGCGGTCGGGCAATTCGGCGACAAATCCCTGCGGGTCCGATCGCGCGGCGGTCAGCAGAACGTCGTCATCAAATGTCAGGTATGTGTATCCGAGCGGCAACCCGACGGCCTGCGCAAGCGTGCTTTTTCCGCTTTGCCGCGGTCCGTGCAGCAAAACAGCCGGCGAGTCGCCTAATGCCGCCTGAAGTTTGCCGGTGATTTGTCTTGGATATTTAGCTTCCTCGGACATCCGGCTGATTGTAAATTTATTTGACGGCTAATTGCAAGTGGATGATACGGCTAATTGTAAGTTACGATTGCGGCTGATTGTAAGTAAAGATCTTGAACGATCGGTCATGATCGCGGAAATCCCCTGAACACGCCGTCGCTGTCGACCGAAACCGCAAAATCAGAAAAGTCCATATTGGCAAGCTGGAGGTTGTTTTCGACTCCCCACGCTTCCGAAGGTATGACCCGGAAAGTGCGTCCGGGATTCTCATAAAGATCGACGACGAGCACTGGATGCTCTTTGTTTGAAATCGCGACCGAATCGACCAAAAAGACGAATGACCGTTGCGAATCCGCCGGAAGCACCGAGGCTACGTTTTCAGGCAGAAGACCGTCGCACGATACGTCGCTGATGCATTCGACATACGCCCGAAATCCGTCGTCGGTCTGCGGTTCCTGCATCAACCGCACGATCCGCTCCCACGCGGCGTCATCGG
>CAZARD010000055.1:26436-28167 GCA_964487505.1 uncultured Blastocatellaceae bacterium
TCGGTCTGCGGTTCCTGCATCAACCGCACGATCCGCTCCCACGCGGCGTCATCGGAAAAGTCCGTTCTGATCACCAGCGAATAGTCGTAATCGGGCAGTTTCGGATGCAACATAAATTCTAGGATTTCAGCAGCGCGATCGCCGGCAGCAGCATCGTCAGGACGAATCCGACGATCAAGATGATCCGGAAACGTTTGCTGTCCGGATGATCGACCCAATAAGTGAGTGCGAGCGACAACAGCAGCGTCTGAATGAAGACCTCGGGCCAACCGACGATGTGGTCCCAAATCGGAAAATTGAAGAAGATCATCCCCTCGATGCCGCCCCAACTGGCAGAGAACGGCGTCACGATCCCGACCACGACGAGCATGCACCACATCGTCAGCCAGCCGCGCGGTTTGCCGAACAGGACATCGCGCAGCAGATAGAACACGACGGCGAGAAGCGTCGCCCTGATTGGCTGAAACAGCGGGCTCGCCATCAATATCGGATCCGTGATCTTCCGAATTATCGGGGCGATGTCGGGGCGGTTCATCCGCGCCGAGTAATCAAGAAGAATCGCGGCCGTAACGCCCGTCGCGAAGTAAGTAACGGTATGGGCAACGATCGTCCGATACAGGATCGACCGGAAAGACGGCTGTGGATTTTCCATCACGACACTCCCAATGCCTTGCGACCATTATACGCCCGTCGTCGGTATCGGAGCGAAACACGGATCGGCGTGAGATCGAAGGACTCGCGTGCGATCTCAATTGCGATTACAGCTCATTGCGTCGTTTCGGACCAAGCTCTCAGCTGACAGCTATCAGCTAACAGCCGGTTGGAATGACCGACTATCTTTTGGAGCGGTCAGGATTTGCGGAAATCCGCGACTTGGAATCATGGAATCTCGGAATTCTGGAATTTGGAATCCTATGTCTCCGACAACTTGCCGCCCGTGAGCTTGTTGGCAATCGCGAAGTAGCGCTTGGGAAAAAGCCGTTGGATCAGGCTAAGTATTCGGGCGTCGGGGCCGACGATGATTCTGGGGTTTCGCCTCATGATTCCGCTGACGATGATCTCGGCGGCGCGCGCCGGCGTCGTCGTCGAGAGATTGCGGTTCATACGCTCGAGCCGGCGCTCGATCTCGTCCGCCGAATGCACGGTGTTCTCGGCGATCCGCGCGTTGTTGGCGATGTTCGTTCTGACTCCGCCCGGATGGACGGACGAGACGACGATGTTTGAGCCTTCAAGCTCGTGTCGGAGGACTTCGGTGAATCCGCGGACGGCGAATTTGCTCGCGCAATAAGCGGCCTGGCCGGGCGGAGCGATCATTCCGAAAATGCTGGAAACATTGACGATATGGGCGACCGGTTCCCGTTCGAGGTACGGGAGAAAGAACTTCGTGCCGTGAACGACGCCCCAGAAGTTGACGCTCATCAGCCACTCGATCTCGTCGAGCGTGACCTCTTTGACCGTGCCGCCGAGTGCGACGCCGGCGTTGTTGATGATATGCGTCACACGACCGTGCAACCGAACGACCTCGTCGGCGAACGCCCGCATCGCCTCGCGGTTGGCGACATCGACGACGTGCGTCGTCACCTTCGCATCGCCGGTGATCTGTTCCGCCGTTTCGCGAAGCCCTTCGGCATTGACATCGGCGATCGCGACTCCCGCGATGCCCTCCGCCGCAAGCCGCGCCGCCAACGCCCGTCCGATCCCCGATCCGGCGCCCGTCACGACCGCCACGCT
>CAZARD010000056.1:0-28119 GCA_964487505.1 uncultured Blastocatellaceae bacterium
AACGATTCGCATCGGCCCGTGGGTTGAAACCCACGGCTAAATTCACGGCGCCGCTCGCGCGGCGGAATCCGGAATTCTGAATATTCTGAATCCCGAATTTAGGATTCGAAATATTCGAAATGGAAATTGCCCCCTGATCGCGTAGCGATCAACCGACTTTAGCCGTGGGTTTCAACGCACGGAGATCGGGGATCTTTCGATCTCGTCGCGTCAGCGACGATTGACTCAGCCGAATTCAGTCGTCGCTGACGCGACGCGGGAACGATTCGCATCGGCCCGTGGGTTGAAACCCACGGCTAAATTCACGGCGCCGCTCGCGCGGCGGAATCCGGAATTCTGAATATTCTGAATCCCGAATTTAGGATTCGAAATATTCGAAATGGAAATTGCCCCCTGATCGCGTAGCGATCAACCGACTTTAGCCGTGGGTTTCAACGCACGGAGATCGGGGATCTTTCGATCTCGTCGCGTCAGCGACGATTGACTCAGCCGAATTCAGTCGTCGCTGACGCGACGCGGGAACGATTCGCATCGGCCCGTGGGTTGAAACCCACGGCTAAATTCACGGCGCCGCTGACGCGGCGAAATCCCGGATCAAGGGTCCCGAATTCAGTCGAGGACTGAGGATTCAAAGGAACTCAATGACAAACTACCCGAGCATTTTCAATGACGCCATCGGCCCGGTGATGCGTGGGCCGTCGAGTTCGCACTGCGCGGCATCGCTCAGGATCGCGCTCGTCTGCCGCGATCTTATGGGCGGCGACATTCGCGACATCCTGATCGAGTTCGACCCAAACGGTTCCCTCGCGACGACGCATACCGAGCAGGGCTCCGATATGGGATTGTTCGGCGGATTCCTTGGATGGGAGGCCGACGACGAGAGGCTCGCGGACGCTGAGCGGTATCTTCGCGAGGCCGGGATCTCGGTCGCGTTCTCGATCACGGGCATCGCCGCGACACATCCGAACACTTACAGGATCACGCTTTCAAACGAATCCGGATCGCATTGCGTCAACGCGATCTCGACCGGCGGCGGGATGATCGAGATCATCGATATCGACGGTGCGCGGGTTTCGATGGCGGGCGACTATTTCGAAACGCTCGTCTTCACGGACAATGTAGCGGAAGTTGCCGAGTTCATCGGGTCGCGTTTCGAATTCGATGAATGCGAGGTCCGAACCGGCAAGTCAACCTTTGTCGAGATCAAGACGCAGGAGTTTCCGTCATCTGCGATCATCGAAGGACTTCGGGCGCTCGATGACAGCGTGAACGTCAAAATGATCAAGCCCGTTCTCCCCGTCCGCGCCCGGAAAGATCTTCGGGTTCCCTTTGTCCGTTGCGCCGAGATGTTCGAATACAACGCCGGCAAGGACCTGCCACTTTGGGAGCTCGCGGTCAGATACGAGGCGGCGCGCGGCGGCATTTCCCACGAAGAGGTTTTCGATAAGATGCGCGCGATCGTGCGCATTATGGACAACGCGATCAAATCGGGATTGAAAGGAACGAGTTACGACGATCGAATCCTCGGCAGCCAGTCGACGCAGTTTAAGAGAAAGCTCGAACAGCGCTGGCTCGTCGGCGGCGACGCCAACAATACCATCATCATGTACGTTTCGGCGATGATGGAAGTGAAGAGTTCGATGGGCGTGATCGTCGCGGCACCGACCGCCGGATCCTGCGGGGCATTGCCGGGCGCGGTGTTCGGAACGGCAAACTCGCTCGGGGCATCGGAGGACGACATCGTGAAGGCAATGCTCGCCGCGGGATTGATCGGCGTCTTCATCGCCGCCGGCGCGACGTTCGCGGCCGAGGTCGGCGGCTGCATGGCGGAAACGGGATCGGGCGCGGGAATGGCCGCCGCGGCGATCGTCGGTCTCGCCGGCGGGACGCTTGAGCAGTCGATCGGCGCGGCGTCGCTTGCGCTTCAGAACTCGCTCGGGCTGATCTGCGACCCGATCGGCAACCGGGTCGAGGCGCCGTGTCTCGGCAGGAACGTGATGGCCGCGACCAACGCCGTCGCCTGCGCGAACATGGCGCTTTCGGATTACGCGCATCTGATTCCGCTCGACGAGGTGATCGCGGCGATGAAGGAGGTCGGCGACCGCATTCACCACACTTTGCGATGCACGAACCTCGGCGGACTTTCGATCACTCCGGCCGCGAAACGGATCGAGTCCGCACTTAACCAGAAAGTATTCTTCAAAAATTGCTGAATGCCAGCTTGACGAAGTTGTTAACGTCTGTGAACGCATGAGTTACTGGCAACGTTTGCATTGAGATCCTCGTCGCTACGTGGAAGGAAGGATGAGAAGATGAAAACACTCGCCTTTGGCATCCGGAATCGATTGCAACTGCGCCAAAAAGCTTGACCCGTTAAGCGAAGTTGGCCATAATGGCCATATTATGAAAACCGCGAATATCGCAGAGCTGAAGAACGGACTTAGCAAGTTCCTGGCCGAGGTTAAGCGCGGTGGCGAAGTGCTTGTGAGTGATCGAAATGTGCCTTTTGCGAAGATCGTGCCGCTCAAACAGACCGATGCGTACGACGCCGAAGAGTTGGAATTGATCGCCAAAGGGTTGATGGCTTTGCCGGAAGATGAGACTCCGCTGCCGGACTCGTTTTGGGACGAGGAGCGGCCTGAAATTCCGTTGGATAAGATCCTTAGAGTCATTCGCGACGAACGAGATGAGGACTAGCAATACCGCGTTCTGGGACACAAGCGCAATCGTACCGCTTTGCTGCAATCAAACCGTCAACACCGAAGCGCGTAATGTAAGTCGCCAATTTTCCGCTCCGGTAATTTGGTGGGGAACTCCGGTTGAAATTAAGAGCGCCTTTGCGAGGTTGGAAAGCACAGGGGCGCTCACGCCCAAACAGTCCGCGGATGCTCTTCGGTTGTGGGATCGGTTTCGATCAAGAACACGCTCGATCATTCCTTTTGAAAGAACGTTGGCTCTCGCGGAGGAGATCCCAGATCGGTATCAGCTTCGTACCCTCGACTCATTTCAGCTGGCAGCAGCGCTTATATGGTGCAACGAACGCCCACGGAACCGGGCATTCGTCTGTGCGGATTCAAAGCTTGGATTGGCCGCGGAAAGTGCGGGATTCGAGCTGGTTTCATTCGGACAAGAATTATGAGAACGCTAATCAAGAATGCGCATATCGTGACGGCGGTCGATGATTATCACGCCGATATTCTGATCGAAGACGAAATCGTCTCGGTCATCGGAAAGTCGCTTGAAATGGAGGCCGACAAGGTCATCGATGCCGGCGGGAAGCTAGTCATTCCGGGCGGGATCGATCCGCACACGCATATGGACCTGCCGTTCGGCGGAACTTATTCGTCGGACGATTTTTTCACCGGAACGCGCGCGGCGGCGTTCGGCGGAACGACGACGATCATCGACTTCGCGGTTCAGAACAAAGGCGAATCGATGCTCAAGGGCGTCGACACGTGGCATCAGAAAGCGCAGGGCAAGGCCGTCATCGATTACGGTTTTCATCTGATCACGACCGATTTTGAGGACAAGAACAAGTCCGAGATGTTCAAGTTGATCGACGAAGGCATCACGTCGTTCAAGCTTTTTATGGCGTATCCCGGCGTCTTTCTTGCCGACGACGCGACGATCTTCCGTGCGATGAGCACGGCGGGAGAGCGTGGCGGGCTCGTCTGCATGCACGCCGAGAACGGCATCGTCATCAACGAGATCATCAAGAAATTCAAGGAACAGGGGCGGCTCGCGCCGAAGTACCATGCACTGACGCGGCCGACGATCGCCGAGGCCGAGGGCGTGCATCGCGCGATCGCGCTCGCCGAGATGGCCGAGACGCCGGTTTACATCGTTCATCTGAGCTGCTCGGACGCTCTCAATCAGGTCCGTCAGGCGCGCGACCGCGGCATACCCGCCTTCGCCGAGACCTGTCCGCAGTATCTTTTCTTGTCGATCGACGACTACGGTGATGGCTGGGACGGAGCGAAATACGTGATGACGCCGCCGCTGCGCGAGCGCCACAACCACGCCGATCTTTGGAAGGGCCTGAAGATGGACGACTTGCAGGTGATCTCGACCGACCACTGCCCGTTCTGTATGAAGGAGCAGAAGGAACTCGGGCGCGACGATTTTTCGCTCATCCCGAACGGCGCTCCGGGAGTCGAGTACCGTATGGAACTGATCTACAACGGCGGCGTGGTCGAAAACAAGATCTCGCTCAACCGTTTTGTCGAGCTGACGTCGACCGCGGCCGCCAAGATGTTCGGAATGTTCCCGAAGAAAGGCACGATCGCGGTCGGTTCGGACGCCGACATCGTCATCTTCGACACCGAAAAGGAACACACGCTGTCGCTCGAAACGCAGCATATGCGCGTCGATTACTGCACGTATGAGGGCAAACGGATCAAAGGCAAGGTCGAAACCGTGCTTTCGCGCGGCCGCGTCGTCATCGAAAACGGCGAATGCCTCGTCGATAAGGGCAGCGGCCAATTCATCAAACGCGGCGAATGCGTGAAGGTTTGATTCGGAATCGGGATTGGGATTGCGGATTGAAAGGCGATCTTTGACTGGAGCGCAAGCGTCCCGCTTGCATGAGCGCCCCCGCGCGAACCCGAATGGAACGTCAAAATGCTTCCGGGTCATTTGATTGGCTCAATCGCAGGCGATCAAAGGGTCTGCGGTGATTGTTCACGATCGATGGATTCTAAAAACGTTTTAGGACGCGATTCTCTTTCAAAACAAGATTCGGCACCTTCGGCGAATTGCGCTGTGCATCAGATTTAACACAGACTTGTTGACACATTTGTTGACAAACTACGCGACGCGCGCTACATCTAGGTTTGAGTTTCTATGCAAAGTGTAAATGTCAGAATCAGTTCGCAGAGTTATCAAATTCTCAAAGACTTGTCGCGGGAAAAGGGTCAAACCATGCAGTCTTTGATCGACCAGGCACTCGAAGAATTGCGACGGAAGAAGATGTTGGAGGCGGCAAATGAAGCCTTTGCCGCCCTGAAAGCGGACCGCGAAGCGTGGCGGGAAGAATTGGCGGAGCGCGGACTTTGGGAAAACACGCTTGTGGACGGAGTTGAAAACGAGTGACAACCGCATCGCGAGGAGAAATTTGGCTGATCAAGCTGGATCCGACCCAAGGACGTGAGCAAGCCGGGACCCGCCCTTTTCTGGTTATCTCAGTTGATCTGTTTAATCACGGCGCGGCTGAACTGGTAGTCGGAATTCCTGTTACGTCCCGGGCGAAAGGCATTCCGCTTCACGTCGAAATCAATCCGCCCGAAGGCGGCCTGACTTTGCAGAGTTTCGCCAAATGTGAAGATGTCCGCTCGATTTCAGTCTCTCGCCTGAAAAAGCGACTCGGTAAAGTCTCATTGCAGACTGTTGAAAAGGTCGAAGATAGGTTGCGAATTTTGTTGGGTTTGTAGTATTTGAGAGGGATTTGTTACACAAGTTAGGCGAGAGGGTCGTGAGACGTCGCGATTCGCCGCCGACATCGTCATCTTCGACACCGAAAAGGAACACACCCTGTCGCTCGAAACGCAACATATGCGCGTCGATTACTGCACCTAGGAAGGCAAGTTGAAAGGCGAATACTGACTGGAGCGCAAGCGTCTCGCTTGCATAAGCGCGCGCGAACCCAATTGGAACATAGCAATGCTTCCTGAGGGCACAAAACTGGGACAGTACGAGGTCCGGTCGCTCATCGGATCGGGTGGGATGGGCGAGGTCTATTCGGCCGTCGATCTTCGTCTCGGACGCAACGTCGCGATCAAAGTACTCCGTCCATCCACGGAACGCGATCTCCGCTCGCGCTTCATCAGCGAAGCCCGCACGGCTTCGCTTCTTGACCATCCACATATCTGCACGATCTTCGAGGTCGATGAAACGGAATCCGGCGAGCTGTTCATCGTTATGGCCTACTACGAAGGCGAGACGCTTGACCGTGTTTTGCGCCAAGGCCCGTTGGACATTTCCCGAGCTCTCTCGATCGCCATCCAGATCGGCCGCGGACTGGCGGCGGCACACGAGGAACTTATCGTCCATCGCGACATCAAGCCGGCGAACCTGATGCTGACGCGGGATGACACCGTCAAGATCCTCGACTTCGGGATAGCCGCGCTTCAGGGAGATCCCGATCATAACCGCCAAACAACTGCATACGGAACGCCGGCCTATATGTCGCCCGAACAGATCCGCGGCGAGGCCGTCGATCGGAGAACCGACATCTGGTCGCTCGGCGCGGTGCTCTACGAAATGGTGTCCGGACAACGCGCGTTTGACGGCGACAAGGCATCCGACATCGTGAATGCGGTGCTTCACGACCGCCCGCGTCCGGCATCGGAGATCAGACCGGGAATTCCGGCCCGCATCGACGCGATCATCGCAAAGGCGCTGACACGGGAAATGCGACAACGCTACGAGCAGGTGGAGTCGATGATCAACGAGATGCAGGGCCTTTTGTCCGTGCTCGATACCGATGAGGTCACGCTGCGTTTGAAAGCGGTGTCGGCAAAGAGGTCGATCGCCGTGCTGCCGTTTCAGGATATGAGCCCCGGACGGGACCAGCAGTTTCTTTGCGACGGCCTCGCCGAAGAGATCCTCCGCGTCCTCGGACGAACTCCCGACCTGCGCGTCGCGTCAAGGACCTCGGCATTTCAGTTCCGCGATCAGGCTTTGGACATTCGGGACATCGGCGCGCGGCTCGATGTGGACGCGATCATCGAAGGCAGCGTCCGCCGCGTCGACGACCGCGTCCGCGTCTCGGTGCAGTTGATCAACGTCGAAAACGGCTACCGTCTTTGGCACCAACGGTTCGACCGAAAAATGCACGACATTCTCGCGCTCGAGGACGAAATCGCCGAGGAGATCGCCGACGCATTGGAAGTGACCCTTGCCGGGGCCCGTCCCGATTCCGGCGCGGTGGGCGCATCGCCCGAGTCTTACGAACTGTATCTGCAGGGCCGGAAGTTCTTTCATCAGCACCGCCGCAAGGCGCTGGAGACCGCGATCCAGATCTTTTCCGGGGCGATCGAGAACGATCCCGGAAATGCGAGGGCGCTTGCCGGACTCGCTGATTGCCATTCATTTCTGAGTCTTTACTTCGGCGAAGGGGAAGAAGCGCTCAAGGCCGCCGAAGAGGCGAGCGCCCGAGCACTTGAAATTGCGCCTCGTCTCGCCGACGCGCAGGCCGCGCGTGGACTTGCTCTGTTTCTGAAACGCGATCTGGAAGGCGCAGAGGTTCACCTCAAACGCGCGATAGAACTTGATCCGGTGCTCTATGACGCCCGTTACATCTACGGCAGGGTCTGTTTCTCGATGAATCGGCCACAGGACGCCGCGCTCCATTTCCGCGAGGCGTGCGCCATCGTGCCTGAGGCCTATGATTCTTGGTACCTCCTCGGGATGTGCTATCGCCGATTCGGCGAAACAGCCAAAGCGCGACGGGCAGACGTAGAATGTATCGAGGCCGTCAAGAAACGGGTTCGCTCGCATCCGGACGATACCCGCGCGTGGACGATGGGCGCATCCGTGCTGGCCGAACTCGGCGAGCCGGAGAGCGCGTCCGAGTGGGTCGGGCGCGCGGTCGCGATCGACGCCGACGAACCGATCATCCAATACAACGCCGCCTGCGTGTATACCAAACTGGGCAGGTTCGATGAGGCCTTCGCCTCGCTCGGCGAGGCCCTCACGAAACTCGGGATCTCGCGGGACTGGGCGGTCAACGATCCTGACCTCGACCCCCTGCGGCACGATGCTCGTTACGAGACTATCCTGAAGCGCAACTAGAACGATCCGACGAATCCGCGCAGAATCGAGTCGTCGATTTCACGGAATGAATGCGCCAGGAACCGGCAGATCGCCTGACGCGCCGAACTGCTGGATCAGGATTCCGGCCGTCGACCGCTGGACGTACCACGTCGCGCCGGCCGGCCTAAAAACCGCGGCGTCGAACCTGCCGTCCCCGTCAAAATCGCCGGGAGCCGGGAGATCTCCTGCGGCGCCGAACGGAAATGAAAAAAACGAAAAATCTTCGCTTCTCAGAACGTACCAAAATCCCGTCGAAGGCCGCCAAAATGCGACGTCCGCCTTGCCATCCCCGGTGAAATCGCCTTGAACCGCTTTGTCCGTGGGAGATCCGAACTGAACCGCAAAGACGCTCGTGTTGGAACTTCTCCGGATCCACCATTCGGTGCCGGTTGCGCCGAACTGCCGAAAGACAGCGACGTCCGCCTTGTTGTCTCCGTCATAATCCGCGACCACGGCCTTGTCATTGACGGCTCCGAATCCAAAGATATCGACTCCGCCGGTCGATTTCTGAATAAACCACGTCGTCGATGAAGGGCGGAACACGGCGGCGTCGGCGCGCCCGTCGCCGTCAAAGTCGCCTGGCGCCGGAATGTCGCCCGAAGCGCCGAACGGGAATGCGAAGAATGTCGAATCTTCGCTGCGCAGGATGAACCATTGGCCGGTGGAAGGCCGCCAAAAGGCAACGTCCCACTTGCCGTCACCGGTAAAATCAGATGGGACCAGCAAATCGGTCGAGGCGCCGAACTGGAACGCCCGATTTCCGCCGTCCGATGAGCGCAGATACCACCACTCCCCGACTGCCGGGCGAAAGATCGAAATGTCGCTCCGGCTGTCACCGTCGAAATCGAACGGCGCTCTCCGAACCGTTTGAGCGGCTCCCGAGGCCCAGAATCCGCTGATGAGCGAATAGGTGAAGCCAGTTGACGCCGCACCCGCGACGGTTTCGCCAAATGTCCCGTCCAACGCGAAGCTTCCGCCCGATGTCCTGCCGCCTCCCGACGCGACGACCGATTGTCTGATGTCGAAATTGCCGCCCGATTGCGCGTGAAGGACGTGCGCCGCGAGAAGAACCAAAGAAGCTACTGCCGAAATGACCGCCAACCGCTTTTTCATTGATACTCTCCGCCCTATTTTGATCCGCATAATTTCAGTTCCGGATTCTGAAGGCAGACGATTCGCTTCAGAAGATCAATTTCTTGCTGGAGTTTCTCGATCTGCTCCTGTTGCTCCTTGATCGCGTTCACGAAGACGACGCTCAGACGATCGTACTTCACGCCCTCGATCTCGCCTTTGTCGTTGTAGATCGCGAGCCGCGGATCGATCCGGGCCACATCCTCGGCACCGAAGCCAACGTCTTTTGGTCCGCCCGTTTTCCAGTCAAACGTGATCGGGCGAAGCTGTCTGACGATCGACAGGCCCGCACTGAAAGCCTCGATGTTTGTTTTGTAACGGAGGCTCGATGAGCAGGTCGCTATCTGATTGAGTGCATTGCGACAAAGCTGCGTCGAGCCTGCCGATCCGAGGCCGTAGATCACGACCTTGTCGTCGCCGCTCGACCGGCCCAACGCGATAGTATTGTTCGCCGAAACGATCGAGTCCGCGCCTATGGCGGTTGCATACGTGAGATTGTTGGATGCCACATCGGCCTGGTTGCCGATAGTGGTGACCGAACTTCCCGAGACGTTTGAAAATCCCGCCCGGAAACCGAAAAACGCGTTGGAGAAACCGATCGTGTTGTTTTGGCCCGCTCCGCTGCCCACGAACGTATTGTTCGTTGCCTGAATGCCGACCGCGCCGTCACCGTTGCCAAATCCGGCGCTGTAGCCGACAAACGTGTTGTTGTTCTGATTTGAGTTCCGGAATCCGGCGGAATAACCGAAAAAGCTGTTGCTGTCGCCGACAACGTTGTTCTGGCCGGCGGCCGTTCCGAAGAATGCGTTAAGCTTGCCGGCGATGTTCGATTGTCCTGCTGCCGATCCGACAAACGTATTGTTGCCGCCGTTGCGGTTAAAGATTCCGGCCTGACTGCCGACAAAGGTGTTGTTGAGGGCAAGAACAGTTGCGTCGTTCAAGCCGTTGTCGCGTCCCGCGCCCGCGCCGACAAAGGTGTTGTTCGATTGATTCGAGTTTCTGAAGCCCGCTTGCCATCCGAAAAAACTGTTGCTTGAAGCATCCGAGTTGTTCTTTCCCGATTCGGCTCCAAAGAACGAATTCGATTCGCCGGTCGTATTGGTCTGTCCGGCGAAGGTGCCGAAGAACGAATTCGCCGCGCCTGTATTTGCAAGACCCGAGCTGAAGCCGACAAACAGGCTGTTGTTGTTCGGGGAACGCAGGATCGTGCCGTCGCGCATCCGGAATTCGGACACGACATTAAAGATATCCGCTGAACCGACGCCGTCGATGCGGAAATTCGCCGATGTCTGGAGAGTATTTGAATTTTGGATAAAGCTCGCTCCGCCATTGGCCGCGGTTACGTACCCGTTTGCCGGAACGCCGCCGAGATTGAGCGCGTTGTTCGCGGTCAAGCTGACGATCGATTGCGGCACCGACAGAACCTGCTGCCGTGGGCTCAGAACCGTGTACGGATTTGGATTTCCCGCTGGACGGATGCGAATTTCAAGAAATCTGTCAGCTCCCGGAAATGCGTTCGTACCAAAATCGAGACTGACCGCGAATGCGCCGGCAGAAACCTGGACGTTCGTGTTCGTGACCGTCGCGCCGATCTGATTTCCGGCCGCGGCGAGGTCAAAAAGCGCGAATTGCATTTCATAAACCCCGTTCGCCGGATTCGCTCCGTCATTCAAGCGGCCTTGGAAATTGAATGCAGTCGTTTGGGCATTGGCCGCGATCACGAGGATGAAAAAAAGCCCGATCAAAAAGCTACTTTTTCTGCACATTGGTCTTATCTCCTGATCTCAGCGACGATGGAAAAGCGTCCACAAAATGCCCGGTGAAATTCACCTTCTTCGTCAGTGTATTGGTATCGAATGCAACGCGCAGTTCCTGACCAGGGCCAATGTACATTCGAATTGGCTCGGCAAAATTGAAGGTCATGCAGCATCCTTCCAGCCCGTACGGTTTGAGAAAGAAGAAATGGTTGAAGTTTGCGAACACGCCGTTTTCGTAGATCTTAAGAACAAGAGTCGCGCTGGAAACCGAGCTTGACTTGGTAACAAATCCCGAGAAAAACTCGAGCACAAGGGTCTTGTCTTGGGCCACAGTGACGACCGAGACGTCGTTCGAACCAGGATCCAACGAAGCTTGGAATCGCTGTCGGGTCGGATTGTCCAGATCCCGAATCAGCAGCGGCGAGCTGATGCCTAACGGCGCCGTGCTCGTGCCGTCGCCGGTGAGCGTCGCGTTGGTCGTCACGGTCGCGAGGCCGGCGGTCGTCTGCTGGCTTCCATCGGGGAACTTGATGCCGCCGACGGTTGATTCGATCACGCCTCCGACCGTCAATGTCGATCCCGTTCCGGTCGTCCCGATCGAAACCGTGCCGTCAAGCTCGAATTTGACGAATCTTTGTATCGGCAAACCGCCGAGGTTGTTGGCGTTGCCGGCGTTGGTCGAATTCGCGACCGGTCCGGTGACTTTGTTGCCGTCGAGCGAATTGATCTGCGAACTCTGCACGCATCCGGCGCAGGCGTTCGAAAGACCGTCGGCCGAATTCGACGAGTTGCTGCGGACCGAATACGGCGAACTCGTCAGTTTTTGCCGGGGGGCCAAGGTCGTGTACGCGCCAGAGCTTCCCGCCGGCCTGATGCTGACCTCAAGGTATCTGTCAGCTCCGGATGCGAAGACCGGCGCGCCGAAATCGAGCGAAACCGCGAAAGCGCCGCTCGACACCGAAACCGTCGGGTTCGTGATCGTCGCGCCCTGCTGCGTTCCCTGTCCGACGCTGGAATTGTCGAACAGCCGGAACTGCATATCGTAATTGCCGTTCGCCGGATTCCCGCCGTCGTTCAGCCGGCCCTGATAGGTGAAAGCAGTGGTTTGAGCGGCCACAGCCTTGACGAGAAGGATGCAGATGAGACCGATCGAGAAACTACTTTTTCGGAACATTGGTTGTGCCTCCATTTGAGATTAAGGATTGAGGGGCATCGATCAAGTAGCCGGAGAATGACATGTAATCTGTACCCAGTGAAAAGAACGAAAGCTGCACGGAATGATCTCCATCCGCATAGATACGAACCGGCTGTGAGACCTGAAAGCGAACATTTCCGTTCACCAACGAGAACACTCTTTGCGCAACCGCCTCATGGATGACAACGATCGACTGCGCCGAAGTGTAAACAATGACACGAATAGGCGCCGAACTGTCGTTCCAGGTGAGTGAGCCGGAAACATGTTCGATGACAAGCCGTTTTCCAGAGGGAACGGTGTAACGAACGTTGCTGTTGGTCGTGTAAAAATTGACAGGTTGAAACGCCGGATTGTCCAGATCCCGAACCAACAGCGGCGAGCTGATGCCTAACGGCGCCGTGCTCGTGCCGTCGCCGGTGAGCGTCGCGTTGGTCGTCACGGTCGCGAGGCCGGCGGTCGTCTGCTGGCTTCCATCGGGGAACTTGATGCCGCCGACGGTTGATTCGATCACGCCTCCGACCGTCAATGTCGATCCCGTTCCGGTCGTCCCGATCGAAACCGTGCCGTCAAGCTCGAATTTGACGAATCTTTGTATCGGCAAACCGCCGAGGTTGTTGGCGTTGCCGGCGTTGGTCGAATTCGCGACCGGTCCGGTGACTTTGTTGCCGTCGAGCGAATTGATCTGCGAACTCTGCACGCATCCGGCGCAGGCGTTCGAAAGACCGTCGGCCGAATTCGACGAGTTGCTGCGGACCGAATACGGCGAACTCGTCAGTTTTTGCCGGGGGGCCAAGGTCGTGTACGCGCCAGAGCTTCCCGCCGGCCTGATGCTGACCTCAAGGTATCTGTCAGCTCCGGATGCGAAGACCGGCGCGCCGAAATCGAGCGAAACCGCGAAAGCGCCGCTCGACACCGAAACCGTCGGGTTCGTGATCGTCGCGCCCTGCTGCGTTCCCTGTCCGACGCTGGAATTGTCGAACAGCCGGAACTGCATATCGTAATTGCCGTTCGCCGGATTCCCGCTGTCGTTCAAACGGCCCTGGTAAGTGAAAGCCGTCGTTTGCGCGATCGCAGCCGCCGGCAGCAAGACGGCGATCACCATTGTCTTCAGGAAAAGATATCGGTTCATTTCAGCTCTGATAACACTCCAAAGATTTCAGATTTCGATCCTCAGCGAATCGCGATACAGATTGCTCAATAGGTTTATACCCGCAAACGTTGACGCGCATAACTACGAGTTCGTGTAGGTCGGAGGTCAGACAAGGCCTTCGCGCAGAGCTTTGGCGACGGCTTCGGTTTTGGAGTGAACGCGGAGCTTTGAATAGATGTTTCGGAGATGGAAGCTGACGGTGTGAATCGAAATACTGAGTTCGTGAGCAGCGGTTTTGTAATGATGCCCCTCGACCAGCAGTTTCAGGATCAGCTTTTCCTGATCGGTGAGCTGATATTCGGAATGCGCCGGCGGCGCGAACTTGCGAAAAAGCGAAACAACGCGGCGCGCGACCTCGGGCGACATCGGCGCGCCGCCTTCGACGACTCCGCGGAGCGCCTCAATGATCCCCGTCGGAGGCGTGTTCTTGAGCAAATAGCCGTTCGCGCCGGCGCAAAGTGCCTGAAAGATCTTCTCGTTTTCGGAATGAACCGTCAGCACGACGATCGGAAGGTCGGGAAATGCCTCGCGCAAACGGCGCGTCCCTTCGATCCCGTCCATCCCCGGCAGACCGAGATCTGTCAGGACCAGATCGATCTTGGCGGCATCGATATCACGAAGGGCTTCTTCCATCGTCCGATAGACCTTGACGCATGAGAAGTTGGGCGTCAGATTGAGCAACGACTGCAACCCCTCGCGCAGTTCGCGAGTGTCCTCGATGATTACGACGCGGAGCGTCCCCGGATCACGATCTGGTTGTGCCATCATTAGCCGAGCTTAAACCATCCATCGCTTATTGCAACCTGCGGATACTGACGGGTCAGCGGATCGGAATCGTGAGCCGGACCGATGTTCCGGAATCGCCGGCCGGTCCGATCTCAAGCGTTCCCCCGAGATTTGCCGCCCTTGTGCGCATGTTTTCGAGTCCGCTTCCATTCGTTTCGTTTCCGCCTTGGAATCCGCAGCCATTATCGTTCACCTGAAGAAATATCTCATTGCCATGGGCGTGAAAATCGATCGTGACCTTCGAACAGCCGGAGTGCTTCGCGGCATTGTTCACGGCCTCCTTGAATATCAGGTAGATCTCGCGGCGCAGATTCATCGGCACGGGGGCGTTCTCATCGTCCGGCGTCGAATTGAATTCGACCGAAACATTTTTCGGAACCAACGAACCCTCAGCACACTCGCGCATCTTCCGGGTCATTTCCAGGATCGAATCACGCTTCGGATTTATGGCCCAGACAATATCGCTCATCGCGCTCACGGACTCGCGCGCGATCTCGGCGATCGACCCGAGAAGCTGTCTGTCGTCCTCGGTTCCCTCCGCCATCCGCAACCGCGCGACTTCGCTGAGGATGGAGATTTTCGAAAGATTCGCTCCGATGTCGTCGTGCAGATCGGTCGCCAGCCGGGTACGGATGCGCTCGACGCGCAGGAGCTGGGCGACCCGATACCGATACGCGCAATAGATCAAAAACACCAAGATCGAGACGCCCGACGCGATGAACCACCAACGCTGCCAGACGGGCGCGGCGATGGTAAATGAAAAGCTCGCGGGAGTCTGGCTGATCAGTCCGTCGAAACTCACCGCGCGAACCGCGAAGCTGTATGATCCCGGAGCGAGGTTCGCAAAATCCACAGCGCGCTGCGTGGTCTCAAGCCAATCGCCCTGAAGTTTGTATTGGTACTTGAGTTCTTCGCCGAGACTCGCGCCAAGCCCGAGAAACTCGATCCTGACCTGCGACTGTCCGGAATCAAGGTGCAGTTCCGGCAGCGAGTTCGCGCCGAGTTCGGAAACGGGCTGATCCTGGCCGTTCACACGCAGGCCGGTGAGCAGGATGTTTGGCGATCCGCGGGGTTTGTCCGGTTCGGGAACGAGCCGCGCCAAACCCTGAATGCCGCCAAACCAAAGATTGCCGTCCTGATCGCGCGCGATGTTGAAAATGAGATCTGGCGGCAACCCGTCGGCCGTCGTAAAATGTCTGATCCGACCCGTGTCCCAATCGATCCGGTCGACACCGCGGCCATGTCCGACGTAGATTCTCCCAAAGTTGTCTTCACCCAAACCGCGCGTGCCGTCGGTAGCCAATCCGTTTTGGCGGTTGTACCAAACAACGTCAAGTATGTCGCCGTTCAAATCATCGACCCGCCCGACACCGTTCAGCGTGGTGGCGATCCACAGCCTGTTTCGACTATCGACAAAGACGGTATTGACCTGACTGATCCTCCTGTCGCTGTTGATTCCGACGATCGAAAACCGTCCGTCTTTGTACCGCAAGAGATCGGCGGAATCGTCATTGCTGATCCATAAGGTCCCGGAACGATCCTCGGCGAAGGCGTTTGCGTGGCGGACAACATTGTCGGCACTTATTTCTGCCGTGTGATCGATGATCCTACTCGCGGTGCGATCCCAACGCAGGAGGCGCGCGCCGTACTGCGTCGAGATCCAAATGTCGCCGCGGGTGTCGTCAAAAACACGGAATACCTCGCGATCGGGAATCCTGATGATCTCGGGCCTGAGACTCGCGAGCCGCTGTGGATCATTGGTTTTTGGAAATCGGTACGCGGCACTGGTATCCCCTGCGATCCACCATTCGCCCGACGTCTCTTGCGCGACGATCTGTCCGCCGCCCCAACCAGCGCCGACGTTCGGCGGCAACTTCGGCTCGACGAACGTGAACCGCTTGCCGTCGAATCTGTTGATCTGCCGGTAGGCGATGTTCTTGTTGTCGGCGGTTTCGGCATTTCGCCCGGTGACGAAGAACAATCCGGCGTCACGCGACGCGTAGATTCCGTTGATATTGGCCGACGCCATTCCGTCGTCCGTGCCGAAACGGACAAATCCGCTGCGCACGATCTTTCGGATACCGCAATTTCCCACGATCCAGAAATTGCCGTCGCGATCCTCGAGAAAATCGTTGATCCCGTTCTCACAAAGCCCTTGGGCTTCGCGGTACGGGCTGACTTTCCCGGTATCGGGATCAAATCCGGCCGGTCCGTTCGCGGTTCCCATCCAGATCCAGCCATCCGATGACTGAAACAGGCTCTCGACCCAATTGCTCGGCAAGCCCTCTCTGCGTGTGACGCATCGAGAGAAGATCGAGCGGTTCGCGGAAAGCGCGGGAGATATCAGACACGCTCCGCCGTTGATGCTCATTCCCGCCCAGATCTGACCGTCTGCTGTCTTGAGCAAGGTCTTGATGGACTCGGGTTCGCCCTTGTTGCGCTCGACGCGGAAATGTTCGATCGTGCCGTCCGCCGAGATTCGGTTCAGTCCTTGCCCGCCGTCCATTCCGACAACCAGATTTCCGTAAGCGTCTTCGATGATCGCCGAGACGCTTAGCCACTGGTCGGTCGCCTCGGCCGGCAATTTGAAATGATGAAAGAAGACCTGGCCATTCGCGGATTCGATCTCGTAGAGCCCGCCGGCGGTTCCGCACCACAGCCGGCCGCGCGAATCTTCAAAGAGTGTTTCGATCCTGGCGGCGGTTGGATTATCGGGCGGTTTGAAACTGGCGAACATCGCCTCTGAGCGTCGCCCGTTGGGATCGAAACGGGCCAACCCGTCGCCCGTTGCCGCCCAGTAAACGCCGTCGCGTGTCTCGAGAAAATCATAAACATTGCGATGTGGCAGGCCGTCGTAGGTTGTGTAATTTGTGAATCCGTAACCGTCGAACCGTGAGAGTCCGTCACTTGTGCAGAACCAGATAAATCCCCGGGAATCCTGGTCGACGCAGAAGGCTCCGTCCCGCAAAAGTCCGTCGGCCGTCGAATAGCTTTTGACGGGCAGCATTTCGGCCCGGATCGGAAAGACCAGAAACGGCAGCGAAAGCATGAACCGCATTAGAATTCCGAGTTTTTTGATGGTCGTCGCTGTCATCTTGGATTCCAATCGCCGTCGGTATTCTACTCAACAAGGTGCATAGCGTATAGGTCGTGCAGGCAGAATTGGAGATCCCCGGAAGCTGATGAACGAAACCTTGTTCGGTCGGGCCGCTATGCCGAGAGCCGTGATTCCGATAGAATGACGACGAGCCGAGGTCCCGAACCGAGGTTCAGATGCCCGTCGACTCCGCGCAGCAATGTCAACGAAGGCGCGAACGGCTGTCAGTATCCCGATAATAGGATCCGCGTGCGATTCAGCAGAACGATTCGGGCTCTGAAGACCGACGCCTCGCGAGCGGAGCGAGACATCGTACCCGGGAACAACCTTATGAATCGTCCACAGCTTGAGATGAAATCAGCGGTCGCCGCTTTGCTGGCGATCTTGGCTCTCTTTTTTGCAGGTTCGAGCGCTCAATCGTCGGTCGCATCAAGGGTCGATGCGTTCCTGAAGACAGAGATGGAACGGCAGAAGATTCCGGGAGTGTCGCTCGCCGTCGTCAGAGAAGGAAAGCCGTTAATCGTCAAGGGATACGGACTAGCGAACGTCGAGCATGATGTTCCGGTCAAGCCGGAAACTATCTTCCAGTCGGGCTCGGTCGGAAAACAGTTCACTGCGATGGCGGTGATGATGCTGGTCGAGGAGGGCAAGATCTCGCTCGACGACAAGATCGGAAAACATCTTGGCAAGGTTCCGGCCGAATGGTCGGCGATCACCGTCCGGCACCTGTTGACGCACACGTCGGGGATGACCGACTACCCGGACGATTTCGATTACCGGCGCGACTACACCGAGGATGATCTGCTGGCGCGCGCAAAGACGATCCCGCTGTCGTTCAGGCCGGGCGAGAAATGGGACTACAGCAATCTCGGCTACGTGATGCTCGGAATCATCATCCGCAAGGCGTCGGGCAAGTTCTACGGCGATCTTCTCCGGGAACGCGTGTTCAGACCGCTCGGGATGACGACCGCGCGGATCATCAGCGAGGCCGACATCGTCCCGAACCGCGCCGCCGGATATGAACTCCTGAATGGCGTATTGAAGAATCAGGAATGGGTTTCGCCGTCGCTCAACACGACCGCCGACGGCGCGCTCTACCTGACGGCGCTCGATATGATCAAGTGGGACGCCGCGCTGCGCGATGGCAAGCTGTTGAGCAAGAAAGGCTACGAAGCGATGTGGTCGCCGGTGAAGCTCAATGACGGTAAGACCTACCCGTACGGCTTTGGATGGTCTCTGGGCGAGGTCAACGGGATACGCGTCATAGAGCACGGCGGCTCGTGGCAGGGTTTTAAGAGCTACATCGCCCGCTATCCGGAATTCACCGTCATCGTCTTAACGAATCTTGCCGATTCCGATCCCGAGAAGATCGTGTTCGGTATCGCCGGTATCATTGAGCCGAAACTCGGGCAATAGCCGAACCTTGGATCCGAAGCGGCCCGATCGGCCCGGAATGCCGCTTCGCATTCGCAATTCGGACGCGTTGAAGCCGTCGGGTGACCCCAACCAGGTCCGTTTTACGTTTCAAGAACTGAACGCGAATGTGGGATCGGGGTCTAACCTGCCGCGCAGAGTTGTCTATGGAGGTCGATAGGTTCAATCGGATTGAAGAGCTGTACCATCAGGCTCTTCAATTAGCGCCCGACTTGCGCGAAGAGTTTCTTGAACAGGCGTGCGGCGATGATGCCGAGCTTTGCCGCGAGATCGAAACGCTCCTTGAATTCGAGGATAGTCCACCCGATATCTTCGATCTTCCGCCGGAGTCGCTGGCCGCAAAAATGGTTGCAGAGTTGCCGGCCCGCAACGATCTCGTCAACCGGAATCTCAGTCAGTACAAGGTGCTGCGGTTGATCGGCGAAGGTGGTATGGGCGAGGTCTAACTTGCCCGCGACACGAAACTGGACCGGCTCGTGGCTCTCAAAATCCTTCGGGTGATCGCGCGGACACGGTGATGCGCAACCTCGGTTTTGCGTACGGCGTCGCCGGACGCCGCGCCGATGCGGTGGCCATCGCCAAGGAACTCGAATCGAAGTTCTCCAAGAAGCGGTCGCTCGCGCAGTTGGTCGCCACGGTCTATGTCGGGCTCGGCGACAAAGAGACCGCCTTCAAATGGCTCGAAAAGGCCCTCGACGAAAAGGAGGATCTCGCCGGGATCAGATGGACTCCGGCGCTCGATTCGCTGCAAGATGATCCGCGATTCGGTTCGATTCTCGCCCGTATGGGCTTGCCAAGATGAATCGACCGCGGTGGTTCGTTTCCGGTTGATGCCGTCAGGGATTTCGACGCCCTTCGAGGAGATGTTCGGCCACGAATAACGGTCGATTCATTTCATTTATCGATTCCTATGAAAAGAAATGCGCGGTTAATGCTCTTCATCCTGCTTTCCTGTCCGTTCGTCCTCGGTCAGGAAAAGCTCGATGTTCTGGATCGGTACATTGAATCCTCGCGAATGGCGTGGGGAGTGCCGGGAATGACGGTGACCGTCGTTCAGGACGGCAAGGTCGTATGGGCAAAAGGCTATGGCGTCCGTGAATTGGGCAAGAGCGAAACGGTCGATACCGAGACGCTGTTTGGCTGTATGTCGACGACCAAGGCGATGACCGCGGTCGCGCTGGCGATGCTCGTCGACGAGGGCAAGCTCGGTTGGGACGACCGTGTGGTCAAGCATCTTCCGGATTTTCGCGTCGCCGACCCATACGTCACGAACGAGATCAGGATCCGCGATCTGCTGACGCATAACGCGGGTCTCGGAAATGCGGACTTCTTGTGGGCGTTGACGCCCGAGATCGGCTCGGACGAGATCGTTCGCCGGATGCGTTTCGCGCCTCAGGCGTATTCCCTGCGCGGCGGGTTCATATACCAGAACATAATGTATCTCGTCGCCGGCAAGGTGATCGAGAAGGTCAGCGGAACCTCTTGGGACCGCTTTATGATCGACCGACTCTTTGCGCCCCTCGGAATGAAGAACACGTTTCCGAGCTATGAATATCATCGGAAGTACAAGAATCGGTCATCGGCGCATTTCGAGATCAAAGGCCGGATGCGCCCGATACCGGAAGACTCGGCCGATCCGGTCGCTCCGGCCGGCGCGGTCTGGTCAACGGCGGACGATATCGGGAAATGGGTGAACTTTATGCTCGGCAAAACGACCGTCAACGGAAAGCAACTTCTGAAGCCTGAGACCTATGCCGAACTTCTCAGGCCGCAGGTCGTGATCCCGCCCGGTGCCGGATTCTACCCGACTGCGGCGTTGACCAAACCGCACTGGACGACATACGCGCTCGGTTGGTTCCAGCACGATTACCGTGGCGAGATGGTCAGCTTCCATACGGGCAGCCTCGACGGCCGGACCGCGATCATCGGCATCATTCCCGACAAGAAACTCGGGGTTTACATCTTCGGGAATCTGGATCACGCCGAGGTCCGTCACGCGCTGATGTACAAGGTTTTCGATCTTTTCGCGTTCGGTGACAATGGCCGCGATTGGAGCACGGATTTCAAGGCGCTTTACGACGGGCTGAAACAAAAGGCGGAAAAGGCTTCGGCTGACGCGAAAGCGAAGCGTCGGACCGATACGCGACCGAGCCTCCCGCTCGAGGCCTATGCCGGAAGATACGCCGATCCGTTCTTTGGCGAGATGACTGTTGAGCTTGTCGGCGGAAAGCTCAAACTGATCGCCGGAAAGGAGCTTTCTGCGAACCTGGAACATTGGCAATTCGACACGTTCAATGCGACCTGGAGCCGGGAATGGTGGAGCGACGGCCTAGTCTCTTTCCGCATCGGCGCGGTTTCCGGCGAGGTCGAGGCGGTCGACCTCGACGGCGCGGTCCTGCGACGGATCCCAAAGTCTGAAGGAGCAAGATAATGAAAAGACTCTTTTGCCTGCTGGCACTTTTGTTCGTCAGCGTACCGCTCGTTGAGGCTCAGCGGCTCGCAACCTTCGACGTCATCATCAGGGGCGGTACCGTTTACGACGGAACCGGCCGCAAGCCCGTCCGCAGCGACATCGGTATCAAGGATGACAAGGTCGCCAGCATCGGCGACCTGAGCCGCGCGAAAGCGAACCTCGTGATCGATGCGAAGGGAATGGCGGTCGCCCCCGGATTCATCAACATGCTTTCTTGGTCGACCGAATCGCTGATCGTCGATCCACGCTCGCTCGGCGAATTGAAACAGGGCGTGACGACGCAGATCTTCGGCGAAGGCTGGTCGATGGGGCCGCTCAACGATCGGATGAAGAAGCAAATGAAGGAAGATCAGGGCGATCTGAAATACGACATCGAATGGACGACGCTGTCGGACTACCTGACCTATCTGGAAAAACGAGGCGTTTCGCAGAATGTCGCGTCATACGTCGGGGCGACGACGATCCGGATGTACGTGCTCGGCGAGGCCGACGTTCAGCCGACGCCCGAACAGCTTCAGCAAATGCGCGATCTGGTAGAAAAGGAAATGCGGGCCGGCGCGCTCGGCATCGGTTCGTCGCTGATCTACGCTCCGGCGTTCTACGCCAAGACCGAAGAGCTGATCGAACTCTGCAAGGTCGCGGCAAAATACAGGGGCAAGTACATCTCGCATATGCGGAGCGAGGGAAATCAATTGATCGAGGCGGTCGAGGAACTGCTTCGAATCTCGCGGGAAGCAAACATTCCGGCCGAGATCTATCACCTCAAGGCGGGCGGAAAGGACAATTGGGCGAAGATGGACAAGGTCCTCGCAATGGTCGAGGCGGCGCGCAAGCGCGGAATGAAGATCACCGCCGATATGTACAACTATCCGGCCGGCTCCACCGGGCTCGACGCATCGATGCCGCCGTGGGCACTCGATGGCGGATATTCCGAGCTGTTCAAACGCATCAAGGATCCCGGGACGCGCCAGAAGATCCTCGACGAAATGCGCACGCCGACCGACAAGTGGGAGAATCTGCGGCTGATGGCGGGCTCGCCCGACAAGGTGGTGCTGATCGGCTTCAAGAACGAGAAACTCAAGCCGTTGACCGGAAAGACTCTCGGCGAGGTCGCGCGGATGCGTGGGACGGATCCCGAGAACACGACCCTCAATCTCGTGCTCGAAGACGAATCACGGGTCGGAACGGTTTATTTCCTGATGGACGAGGATAATATCAGGAAGCAGATTCGCTATCCGTGGGTGTCGTTCGGCTCGGACGCCGAATCGATGGCGCCTGAAGGCGCTTTTCTCAAGTCGAACCCGCACCCGCGCGCGTACGGGAATTTCGCCCGGCTTTTGGGGAAGTATGTCCGTGAAGAAAAAGTGATCACGCTCGAGGAAGCGGTCCGCCGGCTTTCGGGCCTTCCGGCGACGAATCTCGAACTCGACCGGCGCGGTTTTCTGAAAAAGGGCTATTTTGCCGACATCGTCATATTCGATCCGAAGACGATCGCCGACAATGCGACATTCGAGAACCCGCACCAGTTCGCGGTCGGTGTCCGCGACGTGTTCGTCAACGGGGTCCAACTTCTGAAGAACGGCGAGCATACCGGGAAATTCTCGGGGAAGGCGCTTTGGGGCCCGGGAAAGGTGAAGTGACCCCGATGCCGGAAGTGCCGGCTCGTCTTGATAACTGGTGATATCCGCTATTATAGACCCGTGAAGAAAAAGACGAAGACGATCAGTGCGAGCGAGTTCAAAACCAAATGTCTTCAGATCCTTGATGAACTCGGACCGGAAGGAATCGTGATAGAGAAGCGGGGCAAGCCGATCGCAAAGGTAATTCCAATCGGCAAAGAGAATGATCCGAGCGTGATCGGTTCGATGAAAGGCTTGATCACGATCTCTGGCGATACCTTTACGACGGGAACAAAATGGGATGCTGAATCTTGATGCGCATATACTGTATGGCGTTGACCGGCGATCTGACCGACCGGGAACGGGGTCGATCGCCGGAAGATCCTTGACTCGAAGTTGGTACCGTTTCCGTCTTAGAACGATTGGATGACTGCATATGCCAGACGACGATAACTACTCAGTGACTGACCGGCTTTGGCGAAGAATTAGCGATAAGTTCGCACATCTCGTTCCGCTCCGGATCATACGCCGGCCGGAATCACTGACGATCCTCGATTACCGGCCGACGATTCTTATGTTTCTGACCGTAGCCGGACTCGCCGTCTTGGCGTTGTCGGCGGTTCTGCTCTTCTTTGGCTACAACGCAACGTGGCTTTGGGCAATCGGCGCACCCGGTATCGTCTGTTTGTTCCTCGTATTCCGCGGAACGATCCGCGAGGTCTATCACTTTGACAAGACGACGGACAGCTACACTTTCGTTCGGCAGTTCATCCACCGCAAGGAAGTGATCCAGGGCCCTCTGAACCAGTTCACCGGGGCCTCGATAAAGACGGTCAGCGACAATGAAAGCAGTTCGTATTTCGTTGTTTTGCGACAGGAAGGAATGTTCTTGACCGGAGTCGACGAGCAGATCCTGCGCGAAGAAGTGCCGATCTTCAATTCGTTCGACAGCGAAGCCCGGATCGCGAGCGCCATTTCGGGATTTCTTTCTACGAGAACCTCAATAGAATCCTGAAGGCCAATATCGCGGCGAGCGGAACCGTGACTCAGGAATCCGAAGGTCTGACAGCAGTCGACCGACGATCGGAGTTGATTTCGAAATTCGAATTTCAGTATCGAAATCCGGAGACTGCAGCGTCAATTCCGGATTTCGCCGCGTCAGCGGTGCCGTGAATTTAGCCGTGGGTTTCAACCCACGGGCCAATGCGATTTGGGCCCGCGTCGCGTCAGCGACGACTGATTTCGGCTGTATCAATCGTCGCTGACTCGACGGGATCGACAAATCCCCGATGCCCGTGGGTTGAAACCCACGGCTAAGATCGGATGATAGCAAGGCGCAGGGAGCACGAGTTTTCTCGAACCCCGTAGTTTCAGGCAACGATGTTCCGTTTTGACACCTATACCCGTTTATCGATATGCATAGTACTTTCGATCGGACGGCCCCGAAACAGTTACGGCACGGGGACGCGACAATCCGGTTCGTCAAGGGTTAGAATATCTCACCGTTTTTCCGAAGTCTGAGGTCTGCCGTCTGAGCGGCGTGTTATACGGGTGCATCCATCACGATGCCCCTGGAGATGGTTATGGAGGATTTCAACCGAAGGGCTTTCCTGGCCGCAATAGCGGCGGGCGCCGGCCTCTTGGCAGAGCCGGCGATTACCTTCTCATTCGCGAGCGTCAAGGGCGATCCTGAGTTTCTTTTTTCCGATGGCCTGACCTACCTGAACACCGGGACATTAGGCCCGTGCCGACGCGAGACAATTGCCGAGTCGTTGAAGTTCTGGGAAGAACTGGAATCTTTTCCGGTCAAGTTCTACGGCGGCTGGGGCGCTGAGAGCTTGGCCGAAAAGACGCGGACCGTCGCCGCGCGGTTTCTCGGCTGCGACCTGAGCGAGATGATCGCGACGAACAGTACGACGAACGGGATGAACGCCGTCGCTCAAGGACTGCGCCTCAAGGCCGGCGACCGCGTTCTGGTGACCGATCAGGAACACGGCGGTGGCCTGCATTGCTGGAAGTATCTCGCCAAGTACGAAGGCGTCGCGGTCGATGTGGTGGCGATCCCGAAGGGCGAGATCTCCGCCGAAGAGATCCTGGACCGAATCGGCAAGGGCATAACGAAGAACACCAGGGTCATCAGCGTGAGCCACGTTTTTTCATCGACCGGGCTTCGGATGCCGATCGGCGAGATCTCCGTGCTCGCGCGCTCAAAGGGCATCATCTGCGTCGTCGACGGCGCGCAGTCCGCGGGAGCGATCAGGGTCAACGTGAAGGAACTCGGATGCCACGCATACGCGACCAGCGGACATAAATGGCTGATGGGACCGAAAGGCACCGGAATGCTCTACATTTCGAAGGATGCGCAGGACATCATTCGCCCGATGCAGTTCGAGGAATCTTACAAGACCTACAACGACGGGAACGGTGTCATCAATCTGGCGTGCATCCTGGGGCTTGCGAAGGCGATCGAGTACCTTGAATCGATCGGGATCGAGAAGGTGGAAAGCCACAACCTCGCGCTTCGAAACCGTTTGTATCGGTCGCTCGGCAAAATCGGCAAGCTGAAGATCGTCAGCCCGCCGCCGGGTCCGCTGGCCGCGCCGATGGTCGCCGCCGTCCTTCCGGAATCTGTGGACAGGGCCGCGTTCGTGAAGATGCTCGTCGAAAAGCACAAACTGAGCATCCGGCCGACGCACAAGGAGTTCGGCTTCAACGGAATCCGTTTTTGCACGCATATCTTCAATAACGAGAAGCAGGTCGATTTCGCTTCCGGGATCGTGGCCAAGGAACTGGCCTAGGCGTATCGGTCCCGAGCGACAAACGGAGCAGTGGAATCGGATCAAGTAACTGAGTCCAAACGAGCAGCGTAAGAAAGAGATGACATTAATCGCGGGGCAAAAGCTAGGAAGATACGAGATCCGCTCCCTGATCGGCGCCGGCGGAATGGGCGAGGTTTACCGGGCGAGCGACCCGAAGATCGGCCGCGACGTGGCGATCAAGGTGCTGCCGGCGGATTTTTCGGCTGACAAAGACCGTGTCGCCAGGTTCGAACAGGAAGCACAGGCGGCCGGCGCGCTCAATCATCCGAATATCATCGCGGTCTACGATGTCGACACCGAGGACGGTACGCTGTACGTCGTTTCGGAACTGCTCGAGGGCGAAGAACTTCGAGCACGCCTCGACGATGGCCCGATTCCATTGCGAAAGGTGACGGAGTACGCGCAGCAGATCGTCAGCGGCCTGTCTGCCGCGCACGAGCGCGGCGTAGTCCACCGGGACCTCAAGCCGGAGAACATCTTCATCACGAAGGACGACCGGCTGAAGATCCTCGATTTCGGATTGGCGAAAGTCATCCCGTTTGGGAATTCGGATTTCGGATTGCGGAATCAGGAACAGGAAACCCTGCTGCAGACCGAAACCCAAAATCCAAAATCCAAAATCCGAAATCTCACCGCTCCGGGCGTCGTGATGGGAACGGTCGGGTATATGTCGCCCGAACAGGTCCGCGGCCACGCGGTAGATCATCGGTCGGACATCTTCAGCTTCGGCGTGATCCTGTACGAGATGATCACCGGCCAGCGCGCGTTCCAGCACGAAACGATGGCTGAGACAATGTCGGCCATTCTGAAGGAGGAGCCTGCAGAGATCACGGAGTCGAATCCGAACGTCAGCCCGGCATTGGATCGGATCGTTCGCCGGTGCCTGGAGAAGAAACCCGAGCGCCGTTTTCATTCGGCGCACGATCTGGGATTCGCCTTGGAGTCGCTTTCGGCACCGACGAGTTCGTCGGGAGGCAATTTGACGACAGCGGTCGGCACTATCGGCCCTGAAACCGCTCGGTCGCCGTGGCTCGTTCGCATTCTCGGTGGCGCGGCTTTGGTGTTTCTGATCGCTTTCGTTGTTTCCACCGTGATGTATATTCGGCGGCCGGTGCCCGATCTGCGACCGGTAACGTTTGCGATAGCGCCGCCCGATAATGCCGTAAATACCGTCAACGCCCCGCTCATTTCACCCGATGGCCGCACCATCGCGTTTGTCTTAACGGTCAACGGCACGAACCATATTTTCATTCGCGAGCTTGGGTCTTTGACGGAGCGGCGCATTGAAGGAACCGAGCTGACCGGCCCTCCGTTTTGGTCGCCTGACAGCCGAACCCTAGCATTTATAGCGAATGACAAGCTAAAAAAGGTAGATATCGACGGCGGACCCGTTCAAGTGATCTGCGATGCCCCAAAGAGTTTTTCAGGTGCCTGGAACCGAGACGGCGTTATCATTTTTGGCTCGACATCCGACTTTGGCATTCGGCGCGTATCGGCGTCGGGCGGCGAGGTTACCGAAATACTTCCGCTTGACGAGTCACGCAAGGAAACGCGGTATGTGTTTCCCCGTTTTCTTCCGGACGGGCGGCACTTCTTCTACCGGAGCCACAATAGCAGCCCCACCGATCCGCCGGAGATATTTATCGCTTCGATCGACGGGAAAGAACGAAAGCCTTTGTTCAAGAATTCTTCCGACGTTTACTACATCGAGCCGGGATATCTGCTCTATGCCCGCGAAACTACGGTAATGGCACAACCCTTCGATACCTCAGGCCTTCAGTTCTCGGGCGATCCCGTTCCGGTCATCGATAATGTGATGTTGAACGCGACCTCCGGCCGCACTCAGTTCTCTGTTTCCGATAACGGAACTCTGGTCTATAAGAGAGGGAGCGGGTTGCAACGGCAATTGACGTGGCTCGACCGGCAAGGAAAGGAGATCTCGAAGGTTGGCTCGCCCGGCGAGTATGGCCAGATAGCGCTTTCACCCGACGGCAAAAAGGCCGCTGCAACGCTAAGGGTCGGCGGCAATACCGACATTTGGGTGATAGACCTTGAGCGCGGGTTGCCGACGCGGTTCACGTTCAACGCGGCTAATGAAGACGACCCGGCCTGGTCACCCGACGGCAACTACATCCTTTTTAGTTCGGACAGGGAAGGCGCGCGAAAGATCTTCCGAAAGTCGGCGAACGGATCGGGAAATGAAGAGGTGATAAGCAACGAAATCAGCGTCAATACGAGCGGGGTCGATTGGTCGCCCGACGGCAAGAATGCACTGTTTGCAAGCCAGGATGGGAAAACTCTCAGCGATATCTGGGTCTTGCCCACGACCGGCGACGCCAAGCCCTATCCTTTGCTGCAGTCTGAATTCAACGAGGGCAACGGGCATTTTTCGCCCGACGGGCGTTATTTTGCATATTCATCAGCCGAGAGCGGCCGATTGGAAGTTTATTTGCAGAGCTTCCCGCCAGGCAACGGAAAATGGCAGGTCTCGGCCGGCGGCGGTTCGCAGGCTCGCTGGCGGCGCGATGGCAAAGAGCTCTATTACCTGTCCATGGACAACAAGTTGATGGGGGTACCTGTGAAGTTGGACGGTTCGGTTGGGATCGGAACCGCAATCCCGTTGTTTCAAAGCCAGATCGAGTATTTCCTTCCGGCTCATCGATTCGACGTCTCGGCTGACGGCCAACGATTCCTGGTCAACCAACCGGTCGAGACGGGAAGCGGTCCGCCGTTCGTCGTGGTCCTGAACTGGACCTCGACGCTGAAGAAATAAATATGACCTTGCCGTCAGGGACAAAACTCGGAAGGTACGAGATCCGCTCAAAGATCGGCGCCGGCGGAATGGG
>CAZARD010000057.1:0-15407 GCA_964487505.1 uncultured Blastocatellaceae bacterium
AATCTGGAATCGTGAATCTGGAATCGTGGATTCCTTGGAATCTGAGATCTTGAATCTGGAATCTTGAATCCGGCTACCTGATCTCGAGGGGTTTGGGCGGCGGTTGCCGGTCGGCTTCGCGGATCTTGTCGCGTTCTTTCTGGAAGGTCGCCCATTGATCGGGCGTCAGGATCTTCTGGATCTTCTCGTCGTGCTGCGAGCGGATTTCCTGGATCCTAGGTTCGGAATCCTGCCGCATCTTCTGAATATTGTCGCGCGTCTCGGCCCAGATCTTCTCGATCTGCGTTTTCTGCTCTTCGGTAAGTTTGAGATCGTTGAAAACCGCCTCATATTTCTCACGGCGCGATTGCGACTTGCTCGCGCCGAACCAGAGTTCGAACGCGTTCAGCGCGAGTGCGCCCGTCACCACGCCGATCAGAAAAATGCTGAGCGTCGCAAAACGCATCTGCCATTTGCTTTTGGCCTCGGTGTTCATTAACGCTTTCCTTGCTCCTTGCGGTCGGTGTAGATCACCTCAAGCATCTGCTCGCGGGTCATATCGCGGACCGATCGCTGATTGATGACGTCGCCTTCGGCCGAATACAGCGAGTAGTTCGTGACCTCGGGCTGCGGCTCCGATGTCGGCGCGATCAGCGAAAGCACGCCGAAAAAGGTCGTCATCAGCAACATCGCGCCCACCATTCCGTACGACGCCTGCCACCAGCGTCTGAACGACCAGAATGGCGACCGTTCCGCCATCCGATCTTTGAGCGCCGCGAGCACGCGGGTCTCGAAGAACGGCGGCGGCGCGGCAACGGCGACCTCGGACCTGGCGGCAAGCATCGATTCCGAAAAACGCACGGCCCGCAGAGCGTCCGAGCAATCCGCACAGATGGCAGAATGCACCTCGACCCGCTCGCGATCGGCGTCCGACAACCGGCGGTAACCGCGTGCGTCCAATAATTCGATGATGTGGCCGCTGTTCATAACCTAATTCTTCCTGAGCCGTCCGTCCTTGGCGTTCAAAAGCCTCGTCAACGATTCGCGCATCTTCTTGCGGACGCGAAACGCTTTCGTCTTGATCTTCGCCTCGGTCCAGCCCGTGACCGAAGCGACGTCTTTGACCGATGCCCCGTCGGCATCCAGCATCTGCACGAGAAACGCCTCTTCAGGCGGAAGCGTGTCGAGCACCCGGCCGACCAAGTCGGCGGCGACGAGTTTGTCCTCCTGCGTCTGATGATCCAGCGACGCCGCGTTGATCAGACGTTCCTCAAGCCAGGTCGATTCCTCGTCGCTCAGGTCGGAGACCGTCAGCTCGGCCTGCGGTTTCGACGATCGCAGGATGTTGATGCAGGTCGTAACCGTGATCCGCGTCATCCAGCCTTCCAGCGATCCGCGCCCCTCGAAATTTCCAAGCTGCGTGAACGCCTTCAGGAACACTTCCTGCGCGGCCTCTTCGATCAGGCTGTGCCGGCGAAAGAACCGCGAAGCGTAATTGAAGACGCGCGGGCTGAACCGCCGAACGATCTCAGCGAACGCCGCGTCATCGCCATCGGCCGCCAGCCGGGCGATCTCGATCTCGCTCATTGTGGGGTATTCGTTCGCCAAGCTCGGTCCGTTCGTTACCTCACGATTCTATAGCGAGCGTTCCCCATTTTTCAAAAAACTCGGACTCTTTCCGTTGGCTTAGACACCAAAAACTGTAAAATGGTTACATTCGATATCAATGCTGTCGTCCAAGTTTGTGAAACCGACCGCGGCTTTGGTTTGTCTATCTTTCTACCAAGTTCCCGATCGATCTCGACGCGCCCGATGCTCGGGCTGAAGAAGACCGAGAGAGATCGGCAGACCGGGAGGTTCGCCGGATCGCGGACGATCCATACGGTCTCGGTCATTGTTTTGTTTGCCTTAATAATATGAGTTTCTTTTCGATCGGCCGGTCGGCCGGAATCGTCATTCCGGTCCTGATTTCGGCCTTGTTGATCTCCGGTTGCGGGAAATCGAATTCGCAGCCGGCAGGCAATGTGAATTCGTCGTCGAAGCCCGAATCGGACACGCTCACTGTGACCACGGCGAAGGCGATCTCGCGCGATATCCCGACCTTCATCCCGGCCACCGGAACGCTGGTCGCGGACGAATCGTCGGACGTTGCGCCAAAGGTGTCCGGCAAGATCGTCGCGGTTTCGGCCAACGTCGGCCAATTCGTCCGTCAGGGCGTGGTCATCGCGCGGATCGACGACCGCGATGCGCGGCTTGCGCTTGGACAGGCAAAGGCGCGGCTCAACCAAGCGATCGCCGGTGTCCGCCAGGCGGAGGTCAAGCTCGGCCTGGCGCCGAACGGAAAGTTCGATACCAGCGTCATCCCCGAGGTCCGAGCTGCGGCATCGAATTACGAGCAGGCGCAAACCGAACTGCGTCAGGCCGAGGTGAACGAAAAGCGCTACCGCGAACTGGTCGAGACCGGCGACGTCGCGATGATCACCTACGAGCAGTACCGGACGACGCGCGACACCGCCCGAACGCGTGCGAACGCGGCGAAACAGTCGCTCGAGATCGCGATCAATTCGGCGAAGCAGAACGATCAGGCGATAAAAACGGCGCAGACCTCGGTCGATTCGGCCCGGCTCGACGTCGCGAGCGCCGAGAAGGCGGTCGCGGACACGGTCGTCTACGCCCCGTTCTCGGGATTCGTCAGCCAGCGCCCGACGGCGGTCGGCGAATTCGTTTCTTCGTCTTCGGTGATCGTAACGCTCTTGCGCACGAATCCGATCAAAGTCCAGATCCAGGTCGGCGAGGCGGACGTGCCGTACGTCGCGATCGGCCGCGGCGTGTCGCTGCAGGTCGACGCCTACAAGGACCGGTCGTTCGCGGGCAGCGTCACGGCGATCAATCCGTCGGTCGATCCGAACTCGCGATCGGCAGTCGTCGAGGCCGAGATAGAAAACGGCAGCAATGTCCTTCGGGCCGGGATGTTTGCGACGGTCAAGATCACCCGCGACGGCGGAAGTTCCGGCGTCTTTGTGCCGAAAGAGGCGGTCCTCAACGATCAGAGCACACAGGGCCAGCGTGTTTTTGTGATCATCGACGGCCTTGCCCGGATCCGCACTGTACAGACCGGGACCGAAGAAAGCGGAATGGTCCAGATCCTAAGCGGCGTCAACGCCGATGAAACGGTCGCGACAAGCAGTCTCGCTCAGCTTTACGAAGGAGCGAAAGTGGTCTTTTGATTTGGGATTTCGGATTTGGGAATTCGGATCTTCCGCATCTTGCCCTAAGAGCGTCTATTTGATCCGCACGTTCAAGATCCGAAATCGAAAATCCGAAATCCAAAATTCCTATGCAGTGGTTAGCAGAAATTTGCGTTCATCGGCCGGTCTTCGCGACCGTCATCGTGATGTTCCTGACCGTCGTCGGCGGGTTCAGCTTTTTCACGCTCGGTGTCGACCGGTTCCCGAAGATCGACGTCCCGACGATCTCGATCTCGACGTCGAATCCCGGCGCGGCGCCGGCCGAGATCGAGACCGAGGTCACGGACGTCATCGAGGGCGTCGTCAACACCGTGCCCGGCATCGACCAGATGACGTCTTCTTCGTCGCGCGGCCAGTCGAACGTCACTCTCAACTTCAATCTCGAGAAAGATCCCGATCAAGCGTTTCAAGAGATCCAGCAAAAGATCGCGCAGGTCGCCGGCCGTCTCCCCGAAACGGCCGATCCGCCGCAGGTAAGAAAATCGGACCCGGATTCGATGCCGGTCCTGATCTACGCCATCAGCGCGCCGCGAAATCTGACCGAACTCAATGATTTTGTTGAGACGCAGATCCAGGAACGGATCCAGCAGGTCGACGGGATCGGCGAGGTCGTCATCTTCGGCGGCCGGCAGCGGCAGATCAAGATCCGCATCGATCCGACGCGCCTGAAGGCGTTCAACCTCGCGATAACCGACGTTTCGGCCGCGATCCGCAGCCAGAATCTCGAACTTCCCGGGGGCAATATCACCGAGGGAGCGCGGATCTCGGGTCTGCGCACGATCAGCAAACTGACCGAGGTCGAGCAATTCAACGAAATCGTCATCACCACGCGGAACGGTTTCCCGATCAAGATCCGCGACATCGGCGGCGTCGAGGACGGCGCAGCGGACGCGAGTTCGGCAGCGTCGCTCAACGGCGTCCAATCGCTTTATCTCGCGGTCCGCAAGCAATCGGGATCGAACACGATAAACCTCATCCGCGGCGTGAAGGCCCGGATGGACCAAATCATACCGACGCTGCCGCCGGATATGAAGGTCGTCATCACGCGCGACCAGTCTGAGTTTATCGAAAACAGCCTTCACGCGATCGAGGAGCATCTTGTACTCGGCGGACTTTTCGCCGCGATCATCGTTTTTCTTTTCCTGTGGAATATTCGCTCGACCGTCATCGCGGCGCTCGCGATCCCGACCTCGATCATCGCCGCTTTCGCCGCCATCGCGGCGCTCGGATACTCGCTCAACCAGATGACGATGCTCGCCCTGACGCTGATGGTCGGGATCGTCATTGACGACGCGATCGTCGTTCTCGAGAACATTTACCGGTTCGTCGAGGAAAAGGGCATGAATCCGTTTCAGGCGGCGGTCGAAGGCACGCGCGAGATCGGCCTGGCGGTTCTCGCGACGACGCTCAGCCTTCTGGCGGTCTTCATCCCGGTCGGCTTTATGACGGGAATGGTCGGCCGGTTCATGTCGAGCTTCGGACTGACGTCGGCGGCGGCGATCGCCGTCTCGCTGATAGTCTCGTTCACGCTGACGCCGATGCTCGCGGCGCGTTGGATCAAACCGAAGGAAACGCGGCCGGAGGTGCCGGACGATTCCGAGCCCGTCGCCGCCGAACCGGCGCACGACAGCAAGGGAAACTGGTTCTACCGGAAGATCGACGGCAGCTATACGTGGCTGCTCAAGGGTTCGATGCGATTCCGTTGGGTCGTCGTGCTGATCTGCATCCTCGTCGTCGCGTCGATCTTTCCGCTGTTCAAGTTTGTCGGCATGGCGTTTCTTCCCGATGAGGACGAATCGGCTTTCCAGATTTCGGTCCGCGGCCCGCAGGGTACCGCGCTTTCGGCGACCCAGTCGATCCTCGACCGGATCGCCCGCGATATCCGTGAGCAACTCCCGGGAGTGCGCGCGACGCTGGTCCAGGCCGGCGGAATGTGGGGCGGCGGCGGAAGCAACAGCGGCAACGTCAATGTCAGCTTGGTGCCGACCAGCGAACGCGAGTTGTCGCAGGCCGAGTTGATCACGAAAACGCGTCAGATACTCAAGAAATACCAGTCGCCCGAGTATCGCATCAACGCCTCGGCGCAATCGTCGATCTCGGGGAGCCTCGGATTGGGCCGCGGCGGTTCGGCGATCGGATACTATCTCGCCGGGCCCAATATGGACCAGCTTTCGAAATATGCCGCGCAGTTGGTCGAGAAGATGAAACAGGACCCGACTTTCCGCGATCCGGACAGTTCGTTCGATGTCGGAATGCCCGAGATTCAGGTCACGATCGACCGCACGAAGGCCGCCGATCTCGGCGTGAAGGCGGGCGACGTCGCTACCGCGGTCAACACTTTTCAGGCCGGACAGCGCGTCACGACCTTCAGCCAGAACAACAAACAGTACGACGTTGTTCTTCAGGCGCAGGAGGAATATCGGCGCAACCGCGATTCGCTGCAGTATTTTACGGTGTTTTCGGCGCGCGGCGGAACGATCGGGCTCGACCGGCTAGTAAAGGTCGAAGAAGGCCGCAGCCCGTCGTCGATCAACCGCCTCAACCGGCAACGCCAGATCACCGTCAGTGCCGGCCTGCCGCCGAACGCGTCCGAGTCGGATGCGCTCCGCAAGCTCGAGGGCTACGTCAAGGAATTGAACCTTCCGGCGGAATACACCGCGGGCGTGACGGGCCAGTCGAAGGAACTTCAAAAGGCCTACGATGCGTTTCTTCTGGCGTTTCTTCTGTCGTTCGTGTTTATGTATCTGATCCTTGCGGCGCAGTTCGAATCGTTCATCCATCCGGTGACGATCCTTCTCACGTTGCCGCTCTCGATCCCGTTCGCGCTTTTGTCGACGGCGATCGCCGGCCAGACGCTGAACATCTTCTCGGCGCTCGGAATTCTGCTGCTTTTCGGCGTCGTCAAGAAGAACGCGATCCTGCAGATCGACCATACGAACCATCTGCGCGAAAAAGGGATGAGCCGATACGACGCGATCATCCAGGCCAACCGCGACCGTCTTCGCCCGATCCTGATGACGACCTTCGCGTTGGTCGCGGGCATGATCCCGCTGATCCTCGGAAGCGGAGCCGGCGCGGCGACGAACCGCTCGATCGGTATCCTGGTCGTCGGCGGCCAGACGATGTGCCTTCTGCTGACGCTCCTCGCCGTTCCGGTGTTCTATTCGATCTTTGACGACATCGGCCAGTCGCACCTCTTTCAGCGGCTCGGCAAACCTTTCGCGAGACTGCGGCCCGTGACTGCCGCGGTCGCCGACATCGCAACGCTGTTTACGCGCAGCAGCCGCAAGAAACGGCGCGACGGGAACGGAGGCGAGGAGGAATGATGATCAGATTCTTGCTCGCCATCGCGATCGCGGCGGCGGCTGGGTTGAGCACTTTGTCGCAGACTCCGACATCGACACCGACTAAGCTCCCGGCCGACGTCCCGCCGATTGCGCCCGACTTCCGCGCTCCGGTCCGCCCGCTGCCGACGCTCGAACGAGTCGGCGTCGATGTCGCCAACCAATTGCCGATCTCGCTCAACGACGCGATCAAGCTCGCGCTTGAGAACAACAACGACATAGCGACCGCGAAAAAGGACGTCGAGATCGCCGAATTCAATCTCCGCGGAGCCGACGGCGTCTACACGCCGAACCTGACAAGCGATACGTTCTTCGAGCGCCGCACGACACCGACCGCGTCGGTCATCGGCGGAGCGGTGAACGGCGCCGTGACCTTAAGCACGGTCGCGAATTCGGTCGGCGTCGGCGGATTGACGCGAGTCGGCGGCGGTTCCTACAACTTCGGATTCAGTTCATCGCGGACCAACACCTCGAACCTGAACGCGACGCTGAATCCGCAGTTCCCTTCCGCGCTCTCGTTCAGCTATGTTCAGCCGCTGATGCGCGGACGCCGTTTCGACAATCAGCGGCGCACGATCGAGATCGCGAAAAAGACGCTGAACATCTCGGACGAGCAGTTCAGGCAGCGCGCGGTCGAGGTCATCGCCGATGTCGAACAGGCATATTGGGACCTCGCCTACGCGCTCCGAAATCTGCAGGTCCAGATCGACGCCGTCAAACAGGCGCGGCTGCAACTCGAGAGCAATCAGCGTCTGGTCGCTAAGGGAGTGCTTGCGCCGATCGATATTGTCGCTTCGAACGCGCAGATCACGACGTTCGAGCAGGGCGTCTACAGTGCGCAGGAGGTAGTAACATCGGCCGAGAACCGGCTGAAAACGCTGATGCTGCCAAACCGCGCGAACGACATCTGGTCGCGCGCGCTCGTGCCGGTCTCACCGATCGAGGTCGACGTGCCGCGGGTGCCGCTCGAGAAAGCCGTCGAAACTGCCCTCGGAAACCGGCAGGAGGTCGCGCAACTAAAGACCTCGGCCGAAATCAACAAGATCAACGAACGTTTCTATCGCGATCAGACAAAACCTCAGATCGACCTCAATGCGAGTTACACATCGAGCGGTCTCGCCGGCGCGACGACCGCGGCGTCGATCAATCCGGCGACCGGTCTTAGCCGCGTTCCCGACAATCTCGTCGGGAACTACTTCGGATCGCTCGGAAATCTCTTGCAGCAGGACTATCCGACGTTCCGTTTCGGGGTGACGATCACCCTGCCGTTCGGCAATCGGGTCGCGAAGGCGAATCTCGGCAGGACGCTCGCCGAGGGCAGTCAACTCGTGTACTCGACGTCCCAACTCGAGCAGGCCATCGAAGCGGACGTCCGCAACGCGCTGCAATCGCTCCGGTCGGCAGAGGCACGGCTTCAGGCATCTGCCGCGACGCGGGCCTCGGCGGAGCAGTTGTATGAAAGCGAGGAACGCCAGTTCAAGGCCGGTACGACGACCGTCTTTCTGGTCTTCCAGCGCCAGAACGACCTGATCGTCGCGCGCGGCCGGGAACTGCAGGCGCAGACCGATCTGAACAAAGCGATCTCGAACTTCCAGCGCGCGACCGGGACGACGCTCGAGGTGAACAATGTGGAGATAACCAAGGAGATCACGCCTTCGCGTTTCATCATCCGCCGCCGGTCCGAGTTCGGTTCAAGGATCTTCACCGCGGAAACGAGATAAGATTCAAGATTCAAGATTCAAGGATTCCAGAAATTTCAGATTCCATTGATTCCAAATTCCAGGATTCCAGGCCTCAGGACTCCTAGAATCTGGAATCTTGAATCTTGAATCTTGAATCCTGGAATCTGGAATCCGGCACCCGGCACCCGGAATCTCAATCGCAAATCGAAATTCGCAAATCGCAAATCCCTCCCGGTGATTGCCGTCACATCGTCGGCGCTGAATATTTGTGAGAATGTTCACAAGACGTGTTGTGTCTTTGCGATCGGACTCTCCAGACAAGCGTCCCGTTAACCGACTAGATACCCCCGGTTAAATCAACAACTGGAGGAAACTTTATGTTTGCAGTCAAGTTTCGTGCCGGTAACGGGTCTCGGCCCGGAACCGGTTTCGGTCGCGGCAAAGGCTTTGTTTGCGCTTTCGCCGCCCTTCTTTTCCTGGCCGTCGCCGGCTCGGCGTCGGCGGCGCCGCCGGTCTATCAACTTCAATTCCTCGGCAACGGCTCCCCTTCGGCGATCAACAACAACGGTACGGTCGTCGGCTCGCGGCTCGCCGGCAACAATTATTCTCCACTCGTCAGTTTGAACGGCGCCGCGTGGAGCGCGCTTCCGACACCGGCGAACGCGATGAGCTGCTTCCCGACCGACGTCAACGACTCGGGCGTGATCGTCGGCGTGTCCTTTGACGCGCAGTGGAATCCGACGGCCGTTCGATGGACGCTCAACAAGGGAAACTACGTTGTCGAGACCTTGCCGCGCCTTCCCGGGCAAAATTCATCTTACGCGCTCGGCATCAACAATCTCGGCCAGATCGTCGGTTCGCGAAGTTCGCTCGGGTACTCGCCGACAGGTACAGGATGGCTCTACAGCGACACGCTCGGGCCCGTCGATCTGACGGTCTTTGGTTTTTGGGTCTATCCCCGCGCGATAAATGACAACGCGATCATAATCGGTGGGCAGGAAAGGCTCAACTTCAATACCGGACAAGTCGACGTCATCGGCAACGGACCGTCGAACTACAATCCGGTCGTCGGCGCCGCGATCAACAATGCCGGCCAGATAGCCGGAATCGCCACGCTCCGTTCAAGTTCGCTGAACATCGCCTCGCTTTTCCGTTACGAGGGCGCGTCCGGATGGCGGTATATCACGGGAACGAGCCGCTACACCGCCGCGACCAGCATCAACAATCTCGGCGACATCGGTTTCAGCGAACTCGGCCCCGGGGTCTACCTCGACAACGATACGTTCTATGCGGTCGGCGATCTGCTTGATCCGATATGGCGGAATCAAGGCTGGTCGATCACCGGAACGGGCGTGCATCTGAACGATCTCCGATCGATCGCGACGGTTGGACGCAACTCCGCGACAGGCGAAATCGGCAGCGTCCTTCTGACCGCGACCGGGCAGGTTCCGCCGCCGACCGCCCCTTCGAACCTGATCGGCGTCGCGCATCCGGGCACGCGGATGGAGCCGTACAACTCGATCAATCTGAGTTGGACGAACACCAGCGTTCTGACCAGATCATACGAGCTTCAACGCAGCGAATCGGGGACGGGCAATTGGATCGCGCTCGCGCTGACACCGCCGGGAACCGGCACGGCTCACGTCGATACGACCGTCGGCGTCGGCGTGACCTATGACTATCGTGTCCGGGCCGTCGGACTTGGCGGCGCGAGCCCCTGGTCGGCGATCGTCACGGTCCGGGCGCCGACGACGCCGCTCGACACGACGGCGCCCGTGGCCACGATACTCGACCCGGCCGACGGCGCCAACGTTTCGGGAGTCGTTCCGGTCACCGCGCAAGCGACCGACAACGTCGCCGTCGAGTATCTCGAGATCAGCTTTTGGAATCAGTTCACCGGACAGGAAGTGATCATCGGATCGACCGCGCACGGCGGCCCGCTGACCGCGAATTGGGACACGCGGGGACTGAATCCCGCCGCCTATCGCCTTCGCGCTTACGCTTACGACACGATGGGCAACTGGACGAACCGCGACATACAGGTCAACGTCGCCGCGGCGCCAACAATGCTGATGCGGGTGACGAACATCTCGCTCAGCGCGATCGGACGCAACACGGTCTTCGTTACCGGCCGCGTGACGGTCCGCGACACCAACGGGGATGCCGTCCGAAGCGCCTTGGTGACCGCCGAATGGACGCTTCCGTCGGGCGAAACCGCAACGCAGACGTGGCTAACCAATTCTTCGGGAACGGCGACGTTCTGGGAAGAAGGCAGACGCGGGACGTTTACGCTGCGGATCGTTTCGGTGACGAAGAATGGTCTGACTTTCGATCCTGCAAACAGCGTGATGACGAAGAGCGTCACCCGCTAATGTGTCTATGGAAGCCAAACGAACAACGCGCTCCGTCCCTGCGGGGCGCGTTGTTCGCTGGCGAAGATCCGGATCGGGCGATTTGCAATTCGTTCCGCGACTTTGCAAGAATAGTTTCTCAGATGTCAGTTTTCACGATCAGCCTGCATCACCCGCATCATCACGCGCACGTCCATCGTCGCGCGGCCTAGTCGATTTTCTTAACCCGACAGACTTTTTCAGCGCGCGGACTCCGAACCGGATTCTGAGGGCGCAGCTTTGCATTCGAAAATGATGATCAACAACAGAAAACTAAGGATTGCGCTTCAGCGATCGGGCCGCCTCAGCGACGGATCGATCGACCTGCTCCGAAAATGCGGCATCCGGATCAGGAACGGGGCCGGAAGGCTCAGGACCGAGGCTGACAATTTTCCGCTCGAGATCTTTTTCCTGCGCGACGACGACATCCCGGAATACGTCGCCGACGGCGTCGCCGATGTCGGCATCGTCGGCGAGAACGTGCTTGCCGAAAAGGGCTCCGCTGTGGAAACGATCGCCCGGCTCGGGTTCGGCCGATGCCGCCTGGCGATCGCCGTTCCGAGGACCGCCTCGATCGGCTCCGTCGCAGACCTTGCGGGAAAGCGGATCGCGACGAGCTATCCGAAAGTACTTGAAGGATTCCTGCGCACGAACGCCGTCGAGGCCGAGATCCATACGATCAGCGGATCGGTGGAGATCGCGCCTTCCATCGGGCTTGCCGAAGCGGTATGCGATCTGGTCAGTTCCGGAAGCACGCTCTTGTCAAACGGTCTCCGCGAGATGGCGACCGTTCTCGAATCGGAAGCTGTCTTGTTCGCGCGTCCCGGACTCGATGACGAACGGCGAAGGACGCTCGACAAACTCGCATTCCGGCTCTACGCGGTGCGGGCCGCGAACGAGAACAAGTACATCCTGCTCAACGCGCCGGACGCGAAACTCGAACGGATAATCAGCCTGATCCCCGGAATCAAGAGCCCGACCGTGATGCCGCTCGCGAAGAAAGGCTGGAGCTCGATCCATTCGGTCATCAACGAGAACGACTTTTGGGATGTCGTCGAGAATCTGAAATCCGAGGGCGCGGAAGGAATTCTGGTGCTTTCGATCGACCAGATGATCAGATGACCGGCACGACTGGTGCGCAACCGTCCCGGCTGCAATGAGCGCGCAGCTCGAACAGCCGCGGATCTGCGATCTTTTCGCGATACAGAGATGGAAGAATGAGAGTAATTGTAAACCCCGAACGCAATGAATGGCCGGCGATCCTTGCCCGGCCAGCGCTCGATGTCTCGCTTCTGAGGCCAGCCGTCGCGGCGATCCTCGAAGAAGTACGCGCCGGCGGCGACGACGCTTTGCGCCGAATGACGCTCGAATTCGACGGTGTCGCCGTTGACGAGCTGATCGTCGGCGATGCGGAGTTTGCAGCGGCCGAGGAGCTTGTTTCCGACGAACTGAAGGCCGCGATCGAGATCGCGATCTCGAACGTTCATCGGTTCCACGCGACGCAGATCGAGCCGCCGCGCCACGTCGAAACCTCGGACGGCGTCATTTGCTGGCGCAAAAGCGTCGCCATCGAGCGCGTTGGTTTGTATGTACCGGCCGGTTCGGCGCCGTTGTTCTCGACGGTCGTGATGCTCGCGGTGCCGGCGCGGCTCGCCGGCTGCGATGAGATCGTGCTTTGTTCGCCGCCCGGCCGCGACGGCCGGGTCAACGCGGCAACGCTTTACGCCGCAAGGCGATGCGGCGTCACGAAGGTCTTTCGCATCGGCGGCGCGCAGGCGATCGCGGCGATGACGTTCGGAACCGAAAGCGTCCCGAAGGTCTACAAGATCTTCGGCCCGGGCAATCAATATGTCACCGAAGCCAAACTTCAGGCCTCGCTGACCGGAACCGCGATCGATATGCCGGCCGGCCCGTCGGAGGTCGCGGTGCTGGCCGATGGATCCGCGATCCCGGAATTCGTCGCCGCCGACCTTCTTTCGCAGGCCGAACACGGGTCGGATAGCCAGGTGATACTGGTCTCGACCGATCGGCCGACGGTCGATGCCGTCAACCGCGAGGTCGAGCGCCAGGTGGCCGTTCTTCCGCGACGCGAGATCGCGCTTGCGGCGCTCGGGAACTCGAAAGCGATCGTCGTCGATGACATCGCGACCGCCGTCGACCTGCTCAACCAGTACGCGCCGGAACACCTCATCCTCGCGGTCCGTGACGCCGACGATGTCGCCGAATCGGTCGTCAACGCGGGCTCGGTCTTCATCGGCAATTTTTCGTGCGAGGCCGCCGGTGACTATGCGTCGGGCACGAACCATACGTTGCCGACGAACGGCGCGGCGCGCGCTTTCAGCGGCGTTTCGCTCGATTCCTTCGTTAAAAAGATCACGTTCCAAAAGCTCTCGGCAAGCGGGATCCGGAGCATCGGCCCGGCGATCGAGACGCTGGCAGAGGCAGAGAACCTTCACGCTCACCGCAACGCGATCGCCGTCCGCGCGAGATCGCTCGATGAATCCGGAGGCGCAATATGAACATCGAGCGACTGGTTCGACCGAACATCAGGGCAATGAAACCGTACTCATCGGCCCGCAAGGAATTCAGCGGCGAGGCCCGCGTCTTTCTGGACGCCAATGAGAACAGCTTCGGCTCGCCGTTGCCACACGCCTTCAACCGATATCCCGATCCGACGCAGGCCGGCATAAAACGCCTGATCGCGCCGGTCCTGGGCGTCCGAACCGACGAGATCTTCATCGGAAACGGTTCGGACGAAGCGATCGATCTTCTGTTTCGGATCTTCTGCGAGCCTCGCCGCGACAACGCCGTCATCTGCCCACCGACTTACGGGATGTACGAGGTTTCGGCGGCGGTCAACGATGTCGGGATCAGGCGCGCGAACCTGACCCCGGATTTTGGGCTCGATGCGACGGCGATCGCGGCGGCGACCGATCGGGCCTCGAAGCTATTGTTCATCTGCTCGCCGAACAATCCGACCGGCAACGCTTTCCCGGGCGATCAGATCCGGTCAATTGCCGCGGATTTCCCGGGGATCGTCGTCGTTGACGAAGCGTATGTCGAATTTTCATCTTCGGGATCGCTGGTCCCGAGCGTCCGCGACGTCCCGAACCTGGTCGTGTTGCGGACATTCTCCAAAGCCTGGGGACTGGCCGGGCTCCGCGTCGGAATGGCGATCGCGGCGCCGGCGGTCATCGAACTTTTCAACAAGGTCAAGCCGCCGTACAACGTGTCGCAGATCGCGCAGGATGCGATCGTCGAGGCGATCGCAAACCGCCGGCACGTGACGATGCTCGTGGATTCGATCCTTGCCGAAAGATCGGTTCTGGAATCCGGGCTTCAGAGATTCGGTTTCGTCGAACGGATCTTTCCGTCCGATTCGAACTTTCTGCTCGTGCGAACCTCGAATGCCGATGCGATATATCGCTATCTGCTTGATAATCGGATCGTCGTCCGAAACCGCAACAACGTGGAATTGTGCGCGGGGTGTCTGCGGATCACGGTCGGAACCCCGAACGAGAACCGTCAGTTGCTCGACGCGCTTGGGAGATATAGTTTGTGAAGAAGGTACTTTTCATCGATCGTGACGGAACACTGATCGTGGAACCTGAGGATTATCAGGTCGACTCGTTCGAGAAGCTTCGCTTTGTCCCGGGCGTTTTCAGGTATCTTGGAAAGATCGCCGCGGAACTCGATTTCGAACTCGTCCTGGTGACCAATCAGGACGGTCTTGGGACGCCGTCGTTCCCTGAGAAAACATTCCACCCGGTCCACGATTTCGTGATGCGAGCGCTGGCGGATGAAGGGATCGAGTTCGCATATCAGGCGATCGACCGATCTTTCCCGCACGAGAATCTGCCGACGCGCAAGCCCGGAACCGGTCTGCTGACAAGATATTTCGGCGACGAATATGATCTCGCGAACTCGTACGTCATCGGGGACCGCGCGACGGACGTCGAGTTGGCGCGAAACCTCGGCGCGCGCGCGATCTTTCTTGCGAACCCGAACTTCCCCGCTCCGCCGTCGGGAGACACGCTCGTCGCCCGGAACTGGGGCGAGATCTACGAGTTCGTCAAATGCCCGCGTCGCCGGGTCGAACATCGGCGGACGACGAACGAGACCGATATCCGCATCGCGCTCGATCTGGACGGCGACGGCCGCGCTTCGATCTCGACCGGCATCGCGTTCTTCGACCATATGCTCGAGCAGATCGCGCGGCACGGCTCGTTGGATCTCGAGATCGAAGCGCGCGGCGATCTTGAGGTCGACGAACATCACACGGTCGAGGACACGGCGATCGCGCTCGGCGAGGCGTTCTCGCTCGCGCTTGGCGACAAGCGCGGGATCGAGCGTTACGGGTTTTGTCTGCCGATGGACGACTGTCTGGCGCAGATCGCGGTCGATTTCGGGGGGCGCAACTGGATCGTCTGGGAAGCCGAATTCAAACGCGAGTCGATCGGCTCGATGCCGACCGAGATGTTCTTTCATTTCTTCAAGTCATTCACGGACAAGGCTTTATGCAATTTGAACGTGAAAGCCGAAGGAACAAACGAGCACCATAAGATCGAAGCGATCTTCAAGGCGTTCGCGAAAGCCGTGAAAATGGCCGTCCGCCGCGATCCCGAAAGCGACCGCCTGCCGACCACAAAGGGGAGATTGTGATTTGGGATTTGGGATTGCCGATTTTAGATCGCCGATTTTAGATTTTGGATTTTGGACGTGCCGATTTTGGATTCTAGATTTTGGACGTGCCGATTTTGGATT
>CAZARD010000057.1:15507-21930 GCA_964487505.1 uncultured Blastocatellaceae bacterium
GATTTTGGACGTGCCGATTTTGGATTCTAGATTTTGGACGTGCCGATTTTGGATTTTAGATTTTGGATTTTGGATTGGCTTCGGATTCCGAATGCTCTTGAATCTTGAACCTTGAATCTTGAATCTGGAACCTGGAATCTGGAATCTGGAATCTCGAGACCGAAGGCGATCGCAAATCGCAAATTGAAATTCGCAAATGATAAAACCCGTTGCCATCGTGAAATACAACGCCGGAAACATCGAATCGGTCCGGAACGCATTGCGGCGGCTCGGTGTCGAGCCGATCGTCACCGACCGCGCCGAGCACCTGCGCGCGTCCGGAAAGGTCATCTTCCCCGGCGTCGGAGAGGCTTCATCGGCAATGAATTACCTGCGCGCGAACGGACTCGACGACGTCATCCGCTCGCTGAAGCAGCCGGTGCTCGGAATTTGTCTCGGAATGCAGCTTTTGGGGCTTTCGTCGGAAGAGAACGATACCGAATGCCTCGGGATAATTCCGTTCCGCGTGCGCCGCTTCACTGCCGGCGAGTTGAAGATCCCGCATATCGGCTGGAACCGTATCTTTCGCCTTCTTGGGCCGCTCTTCGAGGGCATCGACGAAGGCACGCACTTCTATTTCGTGCACGGGTTCCGGGTCGATGAAGGCCCGGAAACGACCGCCGTCTGCGATTACGGCGGCGAGTTCGCCGCGGCGAGCGAATCGGGCAATTTCTTCGCGACGCAGTTCCACCCGGAAAAATCGGGCGAGGCCGGCGCGCGGATCCTTGAGAATTTCTTGAAGATCGGGAGCGAGATATGATCGAGGTGATTCCCGCCATAGACCTGATCGACGGTCGTTGCGTTCGGCTCGCACAGGGCGATTTCGACCGCCGGACAACCTATTCCGACGATCCGGTCGAGACCGCGATCGGTTTCGAGGCTTCGGGCTACCGGCGTCTGCACGTCGTCGATCTCGACGGCGCGAAACTTGGCCGGATCGCGAATCTCGGCGTTCTCGAGCGGATCGCATCGGCGACGGGACTCATCATCGACTTCGGCGGCGGTATCAAGGCCGCGGCCGATCTGCGACGAGTTTTCGATGCCGGGGCCGCAATGGCGGCCGTGGGAAGCGTCGCCGTCCGCGAGCCCGAGACCTTCTTTTGTTGGATCGAAGAGTTCGGAGGCGATCGGATCCTGCTCGGCGCCGATGTCCGGGGCAGGAATCTTTCGATCGACGGCTGGCTGACGGAAACGACGATCGACGTCGTTGGGTTTCTCCGCGCCGGCGTCGCGCGCGGGGTTCGCTCCGCATTCGTCACGGACGTCGCGCGCGACGGAATGCTTGCCGGCCCGTCGATCGGACTCTACCGCGAGATCATCGAAGCTGTTCCCGGGATCGACCTGATCGCCTCGGGCGGCGTTTCGTCGATGGCCGATCTCGCCGCGCTCGACGCCGTCGGCTGCCGCGCGGCGATCGTCGGGAAGGCACTCTACGAAGGCAAGATCTCGCCGTCACGGCCAGGGGGCGCATAGATCATGCTTGCCAAACGAATCATCCCGTGTCTCGACGTCAAGGACGGCCGCACGGTCAAGGGAACGAACTTCGTCGATCTGCGCGATGCCGGCGACGCGGTCGAACTTGCCGCCGCCTACTGTTCGCAGGGCGCCGACGAACTCGTTTTGCTCGATATCACGGCGACGATCGAACAGCGCCGGACGTTTACCGACCTGGTGCGGCGCGTCGCAGCCGAGATCACGATACCGTTCACGGTCGGCGGCGGCATCGGCTCGCTCGGCGATATCGAACGGCTGCTTGCGTCGGGTGCGGACAAGGTATCGATAAACACGGCGGCCGTCAAGAACCCGGATCTGCTGTCCAAGGCCGCGGCGAATTTCGGATCGCAGTGCGTCGTGCTCGCGATCGACGCCAAGTTCGATGCCGGCCGCCAGCGTGTTTTTCTGAACGGCGGAAGAACGCCGACCGGACTCGACGCCGTCGAATGGGCTTTGAGAGGTGTCGATCTCGGCGCGGGCGAGATACTTTTGACATCGATGGACGCCGACGGCACGAAATCCGGCTTCGACATAGAGCTGACGCGCGCCGTGTCAGGCTCGGTCAACGTCCCGGTGATCGCGTCGGGCGGTGCGGGAAGGCCGGAAGATTTCGCAGATATCTTCACGCGCGGCCTGGCGGACGCGGCGCTCGCCGCAAGCATTTTTCATTATCGGGAGATCGGTATCCCGGATCTGAAACGATTCCTGAAGGGAAACGGGATAGAGGTCCGGATTTGACGTTGTTGATCATATGAATGTGGATTTTGGGAAATACGCTGACGGGCTCGCGCCCACGATCGTCCAGGATGCAGAGACGGGAAAGGTTCTGATGCTCGGTTACGTGAACGCCGAGGCGTTGGAGCGGACGAACGAGATCGGCCGCGTGACGTTCTTCTCGCGTTCACGCCGCCGTTTATGGACCAAGGGCGAAACGAGCGGCAATTATCTGACCCCTGTTTCGATCGCCACGGATTGCGATTCGGACGCGTTGCTCATCCGCGCCGTGCCGTCCGGTCCGGTTTGCCATACCGGCGCCGACACCTGTTTCGGAGAATCGAATCGGGCCGACATCCTTGCCGAGCTCGAGGCTTTGATCGCGCGCCGCCGCGACGATCCGATCGAAGGCTCGTACACGTCGTCGCTGTTCGCGAAAGGGATCAACAAGATCGCGCAGAAGGTCGGCGAAGAGGCGATCGAACTCGTGATCGAGGCGAAGGACGATGATCGCGAATCTTTTCTGAACGAATCGGCCGATCTCGTGTTCCACTTTCTCGTGTTGCTGGCGGCAAGGAACATCAAGCTCAAAGAGGTGTTGACGGTTCTGCGCGAGCGCCGGACCCAGTGATCGCCACCGTAACTTTTTCCCGCCGGCCACGTATCATATGCCGGGTTGTCCCGATTTTTCACCGACTTTCCATCTTCAAGACCGATATGAACCTGAAATTCGCGATTGTCGCTATCGTTGTGTTGGCCGTAAACGCGTTCGCGGCGCCTTATCTGACCGAACCTTCGCTCTCGCCGGACCGCAAGGAGATCGCATTCGTCTCGGGCGGCGATATCTGGACCGCGCCGGCGAACGGCGGGACTGCGTCGTTGCTGGTTTCGCATCCGGCGACCGAATCGCGGCCGCTCTTCTCGCCTGACGGTGCGAAGCTCGCGTTCGTTTCGAACCGGACCGGAGGCGGCGACATTTACATCCTCGATCTCGCGACGAGCGATCTGCGGCGGCTGACATTCGATGACGCCAACGATCAGCTCGACGGATGGTCGCGCGACGGCCGGTGGATCTACTTCAGTTCGAGTTCCAAGGACATCGCCGGAATGAACGACATCTTCCGCGTCGCGACCGAAGGCGGGACGCCGATGCAGGTCTCGGCGGACCGCTACACGAACGAATTCTGGTCGGCGAGCCTGGACGACGGCTCGATCGTCTTCTCCGCTCGCGGCATCTCGAACAGCCAGTGGTGGCGCAAGGGGCGGAGCCATATCGACGAGTCCGAGATCTGGCAGAAATCAGGAGAGACCTACAAACAGATCGCGCCGCGCGGCGCCAAGCAGCTCTGGGTCGCGTCGTCAGGCGACGGATCGCGAATGTTCTACGTTTCGGACAGGAGCGGAACGCAGAACATATGGATGCAGCCGAAGACCGGGCCCGCCAAACAGTTGACCGACTTCGCCGACGGCCGGGTGCTTTGGATGAACCTTTCATATGACGCCAAGGAGATCGTCTTCGAACGCGATCTGCGAATCTGGAAGATGAACGCCGACGGCGGAAAGCCCTCCGCATTGACGATCAGTCTCCGCGGCGCGACGGTCAACCAGCTGACCGAACGCGTCAGCCTGTCGTCGCAGATCCGCGAATTCAGCCTCTCGCCCGACGGCAAAAAGATCGCCGCGATCGCCCGCGGCGAGGTGTTCGCGTTCTCGGCGGCTGACGGCGGCGACGCGGTGCGGGTCACGAAGACCGCCGCGCCCGAATCGTTCGTCACTTGGTCCGGCGACAGCAACCGCGTCGTCTATTCGTCGGAACGCAACGGCTCGATGGAGTTGTTCCAGTTTGATTTTACCAACAAGACCGAAACTCAGTTGACCAAAGGACCGCAGCAGGACTTCGCGCCGGTCATCGCGCCCGACGGAAAGTCGATGGCGTTCATCCGCAACGCGCGATCGATCGTCGTTTACGATTTCGACAAGAAGCAGGAGCGCGAACTGACCAAGTTCTACATCGATCTTCCGCCGCTTGTCGGAAAGGGCGCGATGGCGTGGTCGCCCGACGGAAAATGGCTCGCGTTCCTGACATATTCGCCGGAAACGCGTTCTTACACGAACGCGTCGATCGTTTCGGCCGATGGCGGCGAGGCGAAGCCGGTCAGCTTCCTGGCGAACTCGAACTCCGGTTCGATCTCGTGGAGTCCCGACGGCACCTATCTGCTGTTCGACACCTCGCAGCGGACGGAAGACGGACTGATCGCGCGTGTCGATCTGACGCTCCAATCGCCGAAATTCAAGGAGGACCAGTTCCTCGATTTCTTCAAGCAGGACAATCCGAAGGTCCGCAACGCGCCGTCCCCCGCGCCTTCGCCTTCGGCATCGCCGGCCGGCGACGGAAGCGGGCCGGCGTCTTCCCGACCGCCATCGGCGCCGGCGAAACCGGCCGAAACGAAGATCGTTTTCGAAGACATCCGGCGGCGGCTGAGCATTCTGCGCCCGGGCGTCAGCGTCAATCAACAGACGATCAGTCCGGACGGCAAGACGCTGATCGTCACGGGGTCGGCCGAGGGCCAGTTCAATCTTTATTCGATCAGTCTCGACGAATTGGCGACCGACAATTCGGCCCGCCAGCTGACATCGACCGCGGGATTCAAGTCGAACGTCCAATTCACGGCCGATTCGCGCGACGTCTATTATCTCGAGAACGGACGCATCAACGCGTTCAATCTGACGCGGCGTGAGGGCCGTCCGGTGAACGCGTCGATCGATCTGACGGTCAGTTTCGCGACCGAAAAGATCGAGATCTTCAAACAGGGCTGGCGCTATCTGCGCGACCACTTTTACGACGAGAAGTATCACGGCGCCGACTGGAACGCGGTTTACGCAATGTACGAGCCGTTCGTGCGGGACGCGCGGACGACCGACGAACTCCGCCGGTTGATGTCTTTGATGGTCGGCGAACTTAACGCTTCGCATCTCGGCGTGTTCGGCGGCTCCGGTTTTCAGGCCGCGCCGGTCGGCAAGCTCGGGCTTCGCTTCGACCGCGGCGAGTTCGAATCAAACGGCCGTCTGCGGGTCACCGAATCGATCGCGCTCGGACCGGCCGCAAACTCGAAATCGATCGGCATCGGCGACTATCTGGTTGCGGTCGACGGCGTGGCGGTTACCAACCGGACGAACCTTGATGAACTGCTTGAGAACAAGGTCGGCAAACGCGTCGAACTGATGATCGCGTCGAAGCCGGACGGATCGGACAAACGCGAGGTCGTCGTCAAGCCCGTTTCGACCGGGGCCGAAAAGAATCTGCTGTACCGTCAGTGGGTCGAGGCGAACCGCGCGTACGTTGACCGGATCAGCGGCGGAAAACTCGGCTACGTGCATCTTCCGGATATGGGCGAGGGCACGCTGAACCAGCTTTATGTCGATCTCGACGCCGAAAATCAGGGGAAGCAGGGCGTCGTCATTGACATTCGCAACAACAACGGCGGTTTCATCAACCCGTATGTGATCGATATCCTTTCGCGGCGCGGCTATTTGACGATGCGCGAACGCGGGCTGTGGAACGTGCCGGCGCGGTCCGCGCTCGGACAGAGATCGCTCGAACGGCCGACAGTCCTCATCACGAACCAGCATTCGCTTTCCGACGCGGAGGACCTGACGGAAGGTTATCGAGCCCTGAAACTCGGAAAGGTGGTCGGCGAGCCGACGGCCGGATGGATCATCTACACCTGGAACGCGGGCTTGTTCGACGGCACGACCGTCCGTTTGCCGCGGCAACTCGTTCTCGGGAGCGACGGGAAGAATATGGAACTCGCGCCGAGGCCCGTCGATGTGCCGGTTACGCGTCCGCTCGGCGAAACGATGACCGGGAACGACTCGCAGATCGATCGCGCTGTTCGCGAACTTCTGAAAAACTGATCGCTTCGGCAACAACGATTGTCGGGGTCCTTTCAGGGCACCTCGGGAAAAAGGAGGCAACGGAATGTTGCAGGTTCGTTTTGAAGATAGCTGGCGGCGACGCTTCCAACTTGCTCCAGCCCGATTCGACCAAGATTACGGAATGCGTACAAGAGGCGGTCAACGTTTGCCTACAGAAGTGAAAATAACAGCGCGTGTTGCGACCCTATTCGTCCTGATCCTGATCTCGGCAGTGGCGCCGGCAACTGCACAGGAACTTGA
>CAZARD010000057.1:22030-27995 GCA_964487505.1 uncultured Blastocatellaceae bacterium
GCAAAACAGGTCCGGATCGATGCCGCGACGACCGTCGGCGCGATGCGCGCGCTCGAGACGCTCCTCCAGCTTCTCGAGAACGACGGCCGCGGCTTTTACTTTCCGGCGGTACGGATCGATGACGCGCCGCGTTTTCCGTGGCGCGGACTGATGATCGACTCGGCCCGGCATTTTCAGCCGCTCGACGTCATCAAACGCAACCTCGACGCGATGTCGGCGCTGAAACTCAATGTGCTGCATTGGCACCTGACCGACGATCAGGGCTTCCGGGTCGAGACGAAGAAGCTACCCGAGCTCCACCTGATGGGTTCCGATGGCGATTTTTACACGCAGCCGGAGATCCGTGAGGTGATCGCATACGCCGCCGACCGCGGAATTCGGGTCGTTCCCGAGTTCGATATGCCGGGACACGCGACGTCGTGGGTCGTCAGCCATCCCGAGATCGCGAGCGCGCCTGGGCCATACAAGATCGAACGCCAGCCCGGCATCTTCGATCCGACCCTCGATCCGACGAATGAAAAGACATACCGGCTTCTCGAGGTCTTCTTTGCCGAGATGGCCGCTCTGTTCCCCGACGCCTACGTACATATCGGCGGCGACGAGAACGAGGGCAAGCAGTGGAACGCGAACGCGCAGATCCAGGCGTTCATGCGCGCGAAAGGCATCAAGGACAATCACGCGCTTCAGACCTATTTCAACAAGCGTTTGCTCGTAATGCTCAAGAAGCACGGCAAGGCGATGATGGGATGGGACGAGATCTTCCAGCCTGATCTCCCGAAAGACGTCGTCATCCACTCGTGGCGCGGTCAGAAGGCGCTCGCCGAGGCCGCCAAAGCAGGCTACACCGGAGTGCTCTCGAACGGGTATTACATCGATCTCATCCAGCCGGCCTGGCAGCATTATCTTGTCGATCCGATCCCCGCCGACACGCAACTGACGCCCGATGAGCAGAAGCGTGTTCTCGGAGGCGAAGCGACGATGTGGAGCGAATGGGTGTCCCCGGAGACGATCGATTCGCGCATTTGGCCGCGCACCGCTGCGATCGCCGAGCGATTCTGGTCGCCGCGCGAGGTCGACGATGTCGATGATATGTACCGACGGCTCGAGACCGTCAGCAGAAACCTCGAGGAACTCGGTATGACCCATCGCAAGAACCAGCCGATGATGCTCCGGCGGCTGGCGAACCGCGAAGACATCGACGCCCTCGCGACGCTCGTTTCCGTGATCGAACCGGTCAAGATGTACCAGCGCTACCAGCAGCGTCCGCAATCGATGCTCGCGCCGCTCACGGGACTCATCGATGCGGCGCAGCCGGACGCCGAGGGCGCCCGGCGATTCAATTCGGCGGTGGCCGCGATGCTTTCTGGAAAGGATCGGGCCCGCAATGCCGCGGCGATCGGCCGGATGATAGACGAATGGCTCGCATCGCAGGATTCGCTCCGCGACACGTTCGAGCGATCCGCCGCGCTGCAGGAAGCGAAACAACTGCCGGCGGATTTCAGAAGACTGGCCGAGATCGCCAAGGAAGCGTTCAAAATAGTCGCCGACGGCCGTCCGAAAAAGCCGACGACCTGGCGTGAATCAACGCTGGACGAACTTAACGAGATCGCAAAGCCGAAGGCCGCTCTCGAATTCGTGATCGTCGAGAGCATCCGCCGACTTGTCGTCGCGGCGTCCGAGTAATCGAGCATTATGGGGAGCAGATTCAGCTTGTCCAGACGCGAGTTTCTCGCCGCGGGGCTTTCCGGGGCGGCGACACTGATCGCAAGTCGCGATGTGGGGGCGCAAAAGCTCGCGACCGAACTGTACCTTTATGTCGGGACCTACACGACCGGCACCAAAAGTGACGGCATCTACATCTTTCGATTCGATCAACGGACAGGCTCGTTGTCGCGGCTGCATGCCGTCAAGGATGTGCCCGACCCGTCGTACCTGGCGATCGGGCGCGACGGCAAACGCCTCTTCGCGGTCAACGAACTTGTGAGGTACGGCGGGAAGGAAACCGGCACCTTGAGCGCCTTTTCGATTGACGGAACATCGGGCAAGCTGCGTTTGATCGACCGACGGGAGAGTCTTGGCGGCGCACCCTGCTACGTCACCGTCACCAAAGACGGCCGGTTCGTCCTGGCCGCCAATTACGTCGGCGGAAGCGTGATTTCCCTGCCGGTCGATCGGGACGGCAAGTTCGGCGAGGCCGCGTCGTTGGTCACACGCTCCGGCTCGGGCCCGAACCGCGCCCGTCAGCTTTCGTCACATGCCCACGGCATCGTGCTCGCTCCCGACGAAAATTTCGCCTTCGTTACGGACCTCGGGACCGACGAGATCGCTATCTACTCGTTCGACCCGTCGACGGGCAAGTTGGCGCCGAACGGCGACCAACCGTCGTTTCGCACCGATCCCGGAGCCGGCCCGAGGCATTTCGAGTTCCATCCGGACGGAAACCTCGCTTTCGTGATCAATGAGCTCGATCTGACGATCACGTCGATGCGGTACGACGCGAAGGCCGGCAAACTTGAGAAGATCGAGACGGTCCCCGTGCTGCCGCGTGACGTTTCGGGACCGGAAAATTCGGGCGCGGACATACACGTTTCGCCGGACGGCAAATTCCTGTACGGCTCTATCCGCGGCGACAACAGCATCGTCGCTTTCCGGATCAGGACCGACGGCACGCTCGAGCACATCGAGCACAAGTCGACGCTTGGCCTGAAGCCGCGGAACTTCGCGATCGCCCCGAACGGCCGCTTTCTTCTCGCGGCCAATCAGGCGTCTGACGACATCGTCGTTTTTCGGATCGATGAACGGACCGGGAAACTCACGCCGGTTGGCAAAACGGTTCTGGTTCCGTCGCCGGTCTGTTTGAAGTTTCTTCCGGGAAACTGAACCGTTTTCTGACACAAACAAACCGCTAACGCCATGAGATCAAGATTCTTGACGTTCTTGCCCACATTCCTGACGATCGCGATCTTGACCGTGAACCTTCCCGCGCAGGCGCGGTCCGCTACCGAAAGCTTGCGTTCAAGAACGAATTCAACCCACGCCGCGGCACGGCGGTCGACCCGACGAAATGGGTCGCCGCTCACGCGCCGTCCGGGGAAAGTGCGATTTTGACAATTTTTCGTTCTAAGTGCTTTACTATTTCAGCTGATCTGAGATCAACGGAAGGTTTTTGCATTGAACCGCCATGGCCCGACGACTGAATCTGAACAGCATCAATGTCGCACGATCGAACACGATCCGTGACATCAATCGCCAGATCATCCTGAATTACATTCGGGAGGAGGGCCCGATCTCGCGCGCCGAGATCGCGCAGTTGACGGAATTGCAGCGATCGACCGTTTCGCTGATCGTCGATGAGCTCCTCAATCTCAATCTCATTGAAGAAATCTACGGCGAATCATCAGGAGGAAGGCCGCCCAAGCTACTTTCACTTAAAGCGTCGGGCGCGGTTGCGATCGGCATCGATCTTGGAAAAGAGATCACGGTCATCGGAATCAGTGATCTGAACGGCAGGTTGCTTGATCAGGAGTCCTTCGTGACAAGCCGCGATTTTGAGGAGACGATTGCGCAGATCATCGCCGCGGCGAATCGATTCATCAGCAAGAGCCGCGGTTCGATCGAAGGGATCGGCGTCTCGCTTCCGGGCTTGGTCGAGTCATGGAGCGGGCGCGTTGTGAACATTCCGCATCTGGGATGGCAGTTTCCCGAGATCATCGAGCGGCTTGAAGAATCAACCGGACTGCCGGTCAAGGTCGAGAACGATACCAATGCGGCCGCGCTTGCCGAGTTGTGGTTCGGACAGCCCGAGATCCGTGACGCCCGTGACTTCGCGGTTGTCCTAATCTATGACGGTATCGGAACCGGGATCGTCTTTGACGGGCAGCTTTACCGCGGCAAAGGCGGAGTGGCCGGAGAATTCGGGCATATGACGATCGGGAACGATGCGCCGATCGCGTGCGCTGCCGGAAGTTACGATTGTTGGGAGGCCTACGCTTCGGAACGGTCGGCCGTTGCCAGGTATCAGCTGAGGACGGGCGGTTCGAACGGGAATGCCGACAAGATAACGTTCTCGCAGCTCCTCGACCTCGCGCTCGACGGCGATAAGATCGCCGGCGCGGCGCTCAAGGAAACCGCGCATTTTATCGGCATCGGTATCTCGAACCTGATTCAGGGACTGTCTCCGGAGGTGACCATCGTCGCAGGAACGATCGTCAAGGCCTGGCCTCTGATCAAGGACGAAGTGATCAATGCCGCGGCAAACGCGATCTGCCTCGGCTACCCCGAGGTCAGGATAATGCCATCCACGTTGGGACCGCATCCTTCTTTGCGTGGAGCGTTCAGCCTGACGCTCGCGGACAAGTTCGCTTCGATCAACATTGACTGAGTCCTGAGCCGGACCGATGCGCCTGTTCGGGAAGATACGATCCGGCAACAAATGTTCAGACGATTCTTCAGACAGTTCTTTACGCCGACCCGCGTCACGGTCACAAGCTTCGGGATTCTCGTCCTGACCGGGACTGCGGCGCTCGCGAGCCCGTTTGCGTCGGTTTCGGGAAAATGGCTCGATCCGGTCGACGCGCTTTTCATTGCGACATCCGCCGTTTGCGTCACCGGGCTTTCCCCGATCGACATTTCAAAAGAGTTTTCGCTCTTCGGCCTGACGGTCGTCCTGTTGCTGATGCAACTCGGCGGGCTGGGGCTGATGACGTTCACGACGACGCTCTATATTTGGCTCGGCGAGCGGATGTCGATCACCGAGCGTTTGACGATCCAGGATTCGCTTCTTCCGAATGCGTCGATGCCGATCCGACGGATCGTGCTTTACGTCGTCGGCTTCACGTTCATCGTCGAGGCCGCGGGAGCCGTCCTGCTGGCCGCATACTGGACCCTAACGGCGCGCTTCGGAAGCTTCGCGGAAACGGTCTGGATGTCGGTGTTTCATTCGGTCTCGGCATTCACGAACGGTTCGTTCGCGCTCTTTTCGAACAGTCTGATCGGCTTTCAAAAGGATCATTTCGTGTTGATCGTGATCGCCTCGCTGATCGTCCTCGGCGGACTCGGGTTCCTCGTCGTGTTCGAAATCAAGGAGTACGCGCGGCATCGGCTGACGAAAGCCGGCGGCCGCTTTCGGATCGGGGCCCAAACGCGTCTCACGCTGATCACGACCGCCTGCCTGATAGTTTTCGGCGCGGCCGCACTTTTCGCGCTTGAGCGCAGCGGCGCGTTCGCAGGTCTGAATTCGGCCGAGGCATTGACCAACTCGTTCTTCTTTTCGGTGGTTCCGCGAACTTCGGGTTTCAATTCTGTTCCGATGGCGAACTTCGGCGGGGCGTCCGCTTACCTGCTGATGATTTTGATGTTCATCGGCGCGAGTCCCGGCTCGACCGGCGGCGGGATCAAGACGACGACGTTCGGTTTGCTGGTCGCGTACTCATATGCTCGATTTCGGGGACGTTCCCAACTCGATCTCTGGAACCGGACGATCCCGCAGGCCTCGATCGACAAGGCTACGGCCGTCGTCGTCGCCTCGGCAGCGACGGTTCTGATCGCGACAATGACGCTGATGCTTACCGAAACCCGCGGCCTCGATGCTGCCGCCAGCCAGTCGAGGCTGACGCCGATCCTGTTCGAGACGATCTCAGCATTTGGCACGGTCGGCCTGTCGCTCGATTTCACGCCGCAGCTGTCCGCGATCGGAAAACTGGTGCTGACCTTCGTGATGTTCGTCGGACGCGTCGGCGCGATCACCCTCGCGCTCGCGCTGAGCCTGAACGCGAGACCCGAGAAGTTCTCGTTCGCGGAAGAGAACATTATGATCGGATGAAGGCATTTGGGATTTGGAATCGACGAGTTCAGAGTTCGGATTCCAGGTTCCAGATTGCAGGATTCCAGATTCAGGTCCTTTGAAAAACTCGAGCCACCGGCCGTTCGTGTCCGGTTCGTGCTGCTTCGTGGATGAAAAACGCTG
>CAZARD010000058.1:0-26227 GCA_964487505.1 uncultured Blastocatellaceae bacterium
CCTGATGCCCCAAAATTGTACTTCGATTTGGTGCCCGGGCTTTGGCATCACCTCGTTGTCACGCGTGACCAGAGTCGCGTAACACGCGGATACCTGAACCGCTCGTTTGCCGGAAGTGTGACGACGTCCACTGACATTCCTTACGACGGGTCGCAGAATCTTCGCATCGGCAACTGGTATGGTGGAGGACGACCATTCAACGGGACGATTGACGAAGTAACGATCTACGACCGCGCATTGAACGAACAAGAGATCGCCGCCCTGTATTCGGCGGACAGCTACGGCAAATGCGCAGCGCCGGTCACGCCGTCGGACCTTGACGGCGATATGTTGACGGACCTGACGATCTACCGGCCGGTCGGCGGATCGGGCAGCGAATGGTGGACGTTGAGGTCTTCGACCGGCGGCAACTGGGCGGCGACGTTCGGCGCCCCGACCGACAAGCTCGTCGCCGAGGACTTCACCGGCGACGGCAAGACCGACGTCGCGATCTACCGGCCGTCGAACAACAGCTGGTACATCCTCCGCAGCGAGGACTACAGCTACTATTCGTTCCCGTTCGGAACCGACGGCGACATACCCGTGCCGGCCGATTATGACGGCGACGGCATCGCCGACCCGGCCGTCTACCGGCCGTCGTCCGGGACGTGGTACATCGCCAGATCGACCGGCGGGCTCGGCCAGGAACGCTTCGGCTTCCCGACCGACAAGCCCGTCCCGGCCGACTATGACGGCGACGGGCGGATCGACATCGCGATCTACCGTCCGTCGAACGGCCAGTGGTGGCTCAACCGCACGAACGAGGGGCTGATCGTCCACACGTTCGGCAATGCGAGCGACTACAACGTCCCCGGCGACTTCACCGGCGACGGCAAGGCCGACATCGCGATCTTCAGGCCGTCCGACAACAACTGGTACGTGCTGCGGAGCGAGGACTACAGCTATTACTCGTTCCCGTTCGGAGCGGCGGGCGACATACCGGCGGCCGGCGACTTCGACGGCGACGCGAAGTTCGACGCGGCGGTCTTCCGTCCGTCGGACGGGCGCTGGTACCTGAGGCGGTCGACCGCGGGGGTCACGATCATCCCGTTCGGCGCGGCGGGCGACATCCCGATCCCGGGCGTCTTCATCAGATGATCTACGCTACTTTTCGGGCGGTTTGCGGGACGGAGCTTCGGCTTCGTCCCTTTTTTGTTCGGAGTCCCGCCTTCAGGCGGCCCCGGGGGGGGTGAAGTTCTTCAGACGGTTCAGACGGCACTATCGATAGAGAGCTCGTACTTGCCTTCGTGTTCCCGGTAAAAATCATTCAGGAACCTGACGCCCTCTTCCGGTCCGACGTTCTGCAAAAGCTCCATATTCGCGTTTTGAGGAAATCTCGTCTTCCGATCGGGCCGGTCCGCATAACCTTTTTTGTAGGCTTCGGCGATCGTTTGCCGGCAATCCTTGGCGATCTCGGCCGGAGCCAAGAACACGTTGTTGTATTCGACTTCCAGGATCGCGTAATCGAATTCCGCCAGCAACCCGCGGAGTTTCGCGAGGCTGAAACCGAAAAAATGATGACCCATTCGGAACTCGGGATCATATTTGACGACGAAACTTATCGGCGGCGGAATCTTTTCGTTGTATTCGGAAACGATCAGGCAAGGACGAAATTCACGAAGTACTGCTTCGAGCACCCAATAATCATTGCCGTCTATATCTAAACTGAGGACGCCGAAGCGCTTCGCCACCGAATGCTCCGAAAGAAGTCGGGAAACATTCTCCGGCGACACGGCACGCTGCAATCCCTCGACGTTGTCGAGGTACTTGTAGGCGCGCCGCATCTTGGCCGCGTTCGAATCGTCGGGCTCGAACGCGATCCCGGACCATCCGGCTTCGAAGAGTCCGAGCGTGTTCGATCTGCGCATTCCGTCGCTGGCGCCTATGTCGACCACCGAATGGCTGATCTCATCGATGTGAAACCTGCGGATGTAACCCGCGATTATCTCCTGTTCGGAAAAGTTTGAGTAATGACCGCGATAGCGCGCCCGTTTGATCTGATTGCTCCAAAATGCCGGATCGACGTACTTGTTCACGTCGCCACCTCCTCAGGTTGGCAATTCGTCCGCTGGGAATGGAACGTCTACGAATCCAAGTATAGTTCAGTTTCGGCCGATCCGCGACAATCAGCAACGCCCAATCCAGGAATCGGCACGCCGATTGCGAAGAGATTCATTCGGGAGGACAAAACAATGAGGAGATCATTTCTTTTTACCGTGCTTCTCCTGATCGTGTTTGCGGCCATCGCAACGGCCCAGGACGAAACGTTCAAACGCGGTCTTGAGCTTTATGAGGCCGGTCAGTTCGAACAGGCCATCGTCGCGTTTCAAAAGAGCGTCGATGCGTCGCCCGACAACTACGCCGCGATCTACAACATCGGAATGTGCAACTATCAGCTCGAGCGCTACGAGAAGGCGATCGGGTTCTTCCGCCGCGCGATCGGCATCAAGCCGGATTACACCATCGCATACATTCAGATGGGCAACGCGCTTGACTACCTTGACCGGTACAGCGAGGCGATCGCAGCCTACCAGAAAGCGATCGAACTGGAGCCGAGCAATGCCGACGCGTATTTCGAACTCGGCGTCGCGCATTATCGGAAAAAGCTCTACGGCGAATCGGTAAAGGCATTCAAGGAATGTGTGCGGCTGAATCCGAACTACGCGGAGGCCCATTACCGGCTGGCATTGGATTATCTCGAGATTGAGCAGACCGATGACGCTTTCGCATCGCTTCGCAGAGCTGTCGATCTCGGAATCAAAAACGGCTACGCGTACTACGAGCTCGCGATCATCTACCGCAATCGCGACGAGACCGATAGAGCGATCGAAATGTTCAGTCGGGCGACCGAATATCGGCCGGACCTGGCCGATGCACACAAACGTCTGGGCGACCTCTACGTCGATCTCGAGAGGTACGACGAGGCGATCGAGGCGTTCGAGAAAGCGATCAGGATCGAGCCGGAATTTGTCGCGGCGCATCTCGGGCTCGGAAACGCTTACTACAATCAGAATCTGTACGAGGAATCGATACCGCACTACAAGCGCGCGGTCGAGCTGAATCCGGACTATGTGATTGGGAACGTTTACCTGGCGGATGCGTATCTTTACTCAGGAAAGTATGAAGACGCGATCGTTTACTACCGGAAAGCGCTGACGCGGGAACCGACCCGCAGCGATGCGATCTACGGCTTGGGGATGAGCTTCGTCCGGCTCAAGAGAGTCGATGAAGCGCGGACGCAGTACGAAAAACTGAAACCGATAGACGAACGGCTCGCGGCCAAACTGCTGACCGCGATCGAGTCGATCAAGAACTGAGTATGGTCAGAACCCACGGATGCCCGATCTGCGGTCATCCGGTCGAGCATTGGGATCGATATCCGAAGCAGGTCTGCGGCGAATGCGCCGGACGAACCGCCGATGAACACGGACGTTCGGTCGCGTTCGCGAACGTCGATTTGGCGGGCGGATTGATCGGGGCTTACAATGACGACGGCGCGCCGTACGCGAGCCCGTACTGTTGGATCGGCGGCACCGAATGCATCGCCGATGAACATCGCCTCGGCGGAATCGTCATTGAAGCCATATGAAGAACTCTGAGAATCCGCTCGTTTCGGTGATAATGGGCAGCACGTCGGATTGGGAAACGATGAAGATCGCTTCCGAGACGCTCGCCGAGTTCGGCGTCGATCACGAATGCCGCGTCGTCTCGGCCCATCGGACACCCGATCTCCTTTTCGAGTTCGCGAAATCCGCCGAACCTCGCGGCGTCGAGGTCATCATCGCAGGGGCCGGCGGAGCGGCGCATCTTCCGGGAATGTGCGCTTCGCAGACCGTCCTTCCGGTCCTCGGCGTTCCGGTCCAAAGCAAGGCGCTATCCGGAATGGATTCGTTGCTTTCGATCGTCCAGATGCCCGCCGGAATCCCGGTCGGAACGCTTGCGATCGGTATCGCCGGCGCCCGGAACGCCGCGCTCCTCGCCGTTTCCATCCTGTCCAATTCACGCCCCGATCTAAGATCGAAGCTGCATCGATTCCGCGAGTCGCAAACGGCGACGGTCCTTGGCGCAGAACTCGAATGAACCCGTCTTTCATCGATACCGAGTATGTGGTCCGGCGCCTCGAATCGCTCGGCGATCCGAAGAACGTCGCCGGAATGGCGCGCTACGGCATCGTCACGAAAAAGGCGTTCGGCGTCGCAGCGCCGCAACTGAAAGCGCTCGCGAAGGAGATCAGGAAGCAGACGAACGATCGTCACGGTTTGGCGCTCGAACTCTGGCGCACGGGCATCCACGACGCGCGCGCGATCGCGTATTTGATCGACGACCCGAAACTGGTCGCCGTTGATCAAATGGAAGAATGGGTCGCGGATTTCGATAACTGGGCGATTTGCGACTCGACCTGCGGCACCTTGTTCTCGTATTGCCGATTTGCGTATGAGAAGGCCTTCGAATGGGCCGAGCGCGAGGCCGAGTTCGAACGCCGCGCCGGGATCGTTTTGATGGCGTGGCTCGCGGTCCACGACAAGAAGGCACCCGACGAGCGCATCGCGGAGTTCCTTCCGGTGCTTGAATCCAAGGCGTATGACGAGCGGAATTTCGTGAAAAAGGCGGTCAACTGGTCGATTCGCTCGATCGGAAAACGCAGTCTTGCGCTCAATGAATTGGCGATCGCCTGTGCCGAGCGGATCCGCGCGCAGAACACTCGTTCGGCCCGCTGGATCGCATCGGACGCGATCCGCGAACTCAAGGCGGCGAGCAGTCAGAACCGGGAGCGGTAGCGACCGGCAAAGCGTAACTGAAGCCGCGGAAGCCTTTCCGCTCTGTGGCTTCAGCCAAGACCGCGCTGTATTGCTTCTGAATCGTGTGCCGCTTTGCCGGTCGCTACAGCTCCCGGTTCTGACTGCTCACCGCCGGTCGCTACAGCTCCCGCTTCTGACTGCTCACCGCTAGAATTTCCAGATTATCGGCAGAAGGATCATTGCGGCGATGAAGAGGACGACCGTGAGGGGGATGCCGAGTTTCATAAAGTCGCGGAAATTGTATCCTCCGGGACTCATCACCATAATGTTGACCGGGTGCCCGAGCGGGGTGATGAACGCCATCGACGTGGCGATCGCGACGCCCATCACGAGCGATCGCGGTTCGATCCCGACCTGCGACGCGATCTGTATCGCGACCGGCCCGACGATCGCCGAGGCGGCCGCGCCGTTCATCGACTGAACAAGTACCATCGTCGCCACGAAGATCCCGGCGAGGAGCGCGATCGGGCCATAGGGGCCAAGCGTCGTAACGATTCCCGAGGCGATGATCCCGGCGGCGTTCGTCTTCGTAAGTGCGAGGCCCATCGGCAGAAGACCGGCGACCAGAAAGACCGACTTCCAGCCGATCGAAGAATACGCCTGCTCGGTCGTGACGATTCCGGTAAGCATCATCGAGACCGCGCCGGCGAGCATTATCGGTCCGGTCAATTCCGGATAGACGGCGGCGAACGCGAGCGTCGCGAGAATGATCGCGATCGCCGCCCGGCCTTTGCCCGGAACCGTTATTTCCTGGTTTTCTCCCGACGCGAGCACGATGATGTCCTGGTTGTCGCGCAGAACCGAAAGCTTCTCGCGCGGGCCCTGCAGAAGTAGCGCATCGCCGAAGTGAAGCGGGATCTCGGAAAGATCAAGGAAGTATTCTTGATCGCCGCGCCAGATCGCAAGCACGTTCATTCCGTATTTCTCGCGAAAATGGGCGGTTTTCAGCGTTTGGTCGATAAGCCTCGAGCGCGGCGCGACGATCGCTTCGACGACGACCGCGGCGCGCGATTCCAGATCTTCCTCGTGCCATTCGGTCGCCGGCAAGAACTCCATATACGGTTCGACATCGCGCCGGCGAAAATCGTCCTCGTCGCCTTCGAGGATCAGGATATCCCGGTCCTTGATCTCGGTGTCGGCCGAGATCGTCAGGAGCCGCTTTCCCTTGCGTTCGATCGCGACGACGCTGACGCCGAAATCCTCGCGAAGTGTGCATTCCGCAAGCGATTTTCCGGTCAGGAACGAGTCCTTCGGGACGCGCGCGCGAAAAAGCCTGCGGTCGAGATGGTAGGTCTCCACGAGGTCTTTTGCATTCTGGTTCGGCGCCTGCGTTCGTTCGAGCATCGACTGCCCGCCCGGCAGCGCTCCGCGGCCGAAGAAGCCGACGTAGCCGATCCCGATCAGTGCAAGCGGAAGGCCGACGGGCGCGAAGTCGAGCAATCCGTAGCCTTGAATCTTGTTGTCGTGAAGCATCGAACTGAGGATGATGTTGGCAGTCGTGAGCAATGTCGCCATTCCGCCGAGCGTCGTCCCGAAAGCCAGCGGCATCATCAGTTTCGAGATCGGGACGCGCGACTTCTGCGCCGCTCCCGAGACGGCAGGCAACAGGACCGCGGCGGCGGCGATGTTGTTCATAAATAGCGACAGAAACGCCGCGGCACTCATCGTCGTCACGATCAACCGCGTTTCGCTCTTTCCGCCGGCACGGAGCAAGATATTGCCGACCTGTTCGCTGACGCCGCTCCGCCTCAGAGCTTCGGCGACGATGAAGATCGCGATGATCGTGATCACGGCCGACCGGCTGAAGCCGGAGAACGCTTCCTGGGGCGTGAGAACACCCGACAATCCGAGCGCGACGACCGTCAGAAGCGCCGTCAGGTCGCCCGGTATCTTGTCCGTGAAGAACAGAACCAGCGCGATTATCAAAATGACGAAAGTTGCGGTGAGTTGAAAGTCCATTGCGAACGAACTCTTGAGTATATTCCGTCAACCTGACCGTTGCAATCAACGAGTCGGATCTGTTTCTTTTCATTGCGTTTTGCCGCAAATTTCGCTTTACTTTGGTAACTGTATGCATCTTTCGGTCATCATCCCAACCTTCAACGAAGCGCAGACGATCCGCAAGACGCTTGACGCGGTCTCGCGTTTGATCAACGTTGACGAGGTGATCATCGTTGATGGCGGCAGTACCGACGAGACCGTTGGCCTGATCCGCGATTCTAATTTCGCGAAGCCGTTGAAGCTGATCGAGTTCGGCGAGGCGAACCGCGGCAAGCAGATGCACGAAGGCACGCGGCACGCATCGCACGAGATTTTCTGGTTTCTCCACGCCGACACGCGTCCGGTTCAGGGCTCGGCGCGGATGCTCAAACATCGGCTCCGGTACGACGAGATCGTCGGCGGGAGCTTCGCAATAATTTTCGACGGCGGTTCGCGTTGGGCGAAGTTTCTGACGTGGCTTTATCCGCACCTGCGCTCGGTCGGGCTGGTCTATGGCGATTCGGCGATCTTCGTGCGGCGCTCGACCTACGAAGAGATCGGCGGATTCCGTGACTATTCGATTTTCGAGGACGTCGATCTCTACAAACGGCTGAAAAAGAAGGGAACTTTTGATTTCATCGCGCTACCGGCAACGACCTCGTCGCGCCGGTTTCAGAACGACGCGTTCTTCTGGTCGTTCGTGCGGTGGTCGATGTTCCAACTGTTGTATTGGTTCGGCGTCCCGGCGCGCGTCTTGTCGCGACGATATTGAGCTGCGTTGGATCGTTCTATGGAACTGCTGACGAAAATCATATTCATCGCCGCCGGCGGTGCTCTCGGTTCGGTAGCGCGATATCTGATCAATGTTTCGCCGTTGCAGGGCGCGATTGGGCGGTTCCCGCTTCCGACATTCGTCATTAACGTGACGGGTTCATTCCTGATCGGTCTCCTGCTGATCGCTCTTACAGATAAATTCGACGTCGGCGACAATGTCCGGTTCGCGGTGCTTGTCGGATTTCTCGGCGCGTTCACGACCTTCTCGACGTTCGAACTCGAGATCTGGGCGCTGATCCGCGAAGCCAACTACGCCACCGCGTTTCTCTATCTCTTTCTGAGCGTGGCGCTGGGGTTCGCGGGCGTGATCGCCGGCGTCGCCCTCGGCAAGAAGTTCTAAAGCCTATTGATCGACGACGGTTGAGATACGTGGCGAGGACGGTTCGGATTCCAGATTCCAGGTTCAGGATTCAAGATTCCAGATAATCCAGGTTTCAGATTTCAAGTTCCAGATGTTCCAGATTCAAGATTCCGATGTATTTTGGATTTGCGATTCCGCCTCTTGCCAAAAGTGTCGGGTCCGGTTCTGACCGGAGCGTGAGGGGCACGCGTCTCCGGTCCGTTTGGGCAGAAGACGCGTGTTCCACACACGCTCGTTGATCGTATTGGAAATCCGACACCAGGCTCGGCTGCGCCTTCGCCTGGCGCTATCGACACGGCGCGCGCTCCGCACGCTTAGCAGGTGAAATCTGCGCTCAGACGGGTTACTCCGACAGGCTTCAAGATTCCAGATTTAAGATACCGATGCATTTTGGATTTGCGATTTCGCATCTTGCCAAAAGCCCTCGTAGAGTGCGAAAGCGTGTAGCGCGCAGCGCCAGCTGCGGGAAAACACCGGGCAACAAAGACGCATCGAGCCCTCGTAGAGGGCGACAGAATGCGAGCCTCGGAGTCGGGCGCGACTGAACGATCGTTTGCTGATCACGGTCCCGCCCCTTTCGCCCTCAACGAGGGCTGGTCGAATTCAAAAATCCCAACGCCATATGCGATCGCGTCGCGAAGAAATGCGCTGCCTTCACATCGCAGTTGCCGTTTTGGCGCGAGATTCGAAGTATTCCACCAATCTCGGCGTTGTCAAAATCACTCTTTTCTTAAGCGCGCCGAGCAGGCGTCTCCGGACGACATCGAACCGGAGACGCGTGTTTTGTAAGCTTTTCGTGAAACTCGGCTTCGACACCCTGGTCCCTATTTGATCTCCTTTCCGGCAACGACGATCGGCAGTGCCGATCGCTGAAGCACCTTGTTCAACTCGGCCGTGTCTTCGTTCAGGAACCTGTTGATCTCGGCAATCTTGCCCGGAACCTGCGGAGCGAGAATGCCGAAGAGTTCGAGCATTGCCGGCGTCGGGCCCGCGTTCCCGTTCGCGACCGAGAAATAGAGCCCGTTCAGCTGATCTGCAAACCGTGCGCCCCCGCGAGCGCCGTCCTCCTGATCAGTCGCAAGCCCGCGCAGGATCTCGCCGAGCCGTTTCTTGTAAGCGTCGAGCGCCTTCACGGCGTCGGCCGGGATCTCGCCGAGCCGTTCCTTGCCGACCGTTTCGATCTGCGTAACCTGAAGCCGGTAGCTGTCGAGGGCTCGCAGGCCGTCGTTGACCGGCGAGACGAGATCGCGGAGTTTCATCGACAAGTCGAACTGCCGTGCAAGTTGATCCGGAGTCACATCGACCGTCGGATCGACCCGGACCTCGACCGTCTTCTCCATCTTCTTGTCGCCGACCGTCATTCGCACCGTGTACGTTCCCGGCAAGACCTGTGGACCGCGGGGGACGAATCCGAATTCGAGTTGTTCCGGCGTCGGCGGACGTCTTTGCCGCGCACCGTCGTACGTCAGCCCCCAAACGGCGCGGTTTACGCCCTTCTCGCGCGGGAAACTCTTGATCTCGGTGACGAGCTTGCCTGATTGGTCGACGATCTCGAGTTTTACGAGCGTTTTCGGATCAGGCTTATCCTTCAAATAATACGTGATGAAGGCGCCCTGCGGCGGGTTTTGGCCGCGGAAGATCTTGTCGCCGACGCCATAGCGCGTCATCCGCGTCGCGTACCGGTACGCGAGGCGAACATCGAAGAGCGTCGCGCCGGAATCCAGAACCGTTTGGTTGAGTTGCTGGATCGCCGTCGCGTCATCGAAAACGTAAACGCTGCGGCCGTGCGTTGCGATGATCAGGTCGTTGTCGCGCGGGTGGACCAGAATGTCATGCACCGCGACCCGCGGCAGATTCTTCATATTGAGTTCGATCCAGGTAGCGCCGCCGTCGTACGAGGCGTAAAGGCCGAGTTCGGTACCGGCATAAAGCAATCCCGTGTTCCGCGGATCTTCCGTCACGACGTGGACGTAAGCGTTGGCCGGCAGGTTGCCGCTTATGTTCTTGAACGACTCACCGCCGTCGGTGGTCTTGAAGATGTACGGTTTATAGTCGTTCATCTTGTGGCGGTCGAACGCGACGTAGGCCGTCGAAGCGTTCGTCCGCGAGAGCGCGATGTGCGAGACCGCAGAATCGGCGGGCAATGCGGGAACGTTCTTGATGACGTTCGTCCAACTCTTGCCGCCGTCGTTCGTTACCTGCAGATTCCCGTCGTCCGATCCGGCCCAGAGCAGATTCGCCTGGATCGGCGATTCGGAAAGACTGATGATCGTACAGTAATACTCGGCCGAAGTGTTCTCGGGGAACAAAGGGCCGCCGGCCTCTTTCAACCGCTCGGGATTGTTCGTCGTCAGGTCCGGGCTGATCTGCTTCCAGGAAAGCCCGAAATCCGTTGATTTGAAGACCGCGTTGCCGGCGATGAAAACCGTGTTCTTGTCGTGCGGCGAAAGGATCAGAGGCGCATTCCAGTTAAATCGGAATTTGTTGTTCTCGGCCGCGCCGCCGAGCCCGATGTAGGGCACGACCGACTGCTGTTCGCGGTTCTTCATATCCGTCCGGACGACGCTTCCACCCTGAGACTCGGTCAAAAAGAGGTCCGGATTGTCGGGATGGGCGATGGCGAAGAAGCCGTCGCCGAAACTGATCATCCGCCAGTCGTCGTTCATTATTCCGGCGGGTTCGCGGTTGCGGCTCGGGCCGACCCACGTCCCGTTGTCCTGTAGCCCGCCGGAAAGGTTGTAGAACGGCAAAGCGTTGTCGGCGAAGATCTGGTAGAACTGCCCGGCGGCGAAGTTGTTGACGTATTCCCACGAAGCCCCGTCATAGGTCACGGCGACTCCGCCGTCCTGGCCTTGCCACATGCGCTTCGGGTTTGCCGGATCGATCCACAACGCGTGGAAATCGATATGCGTCGTGGGCGAGATCCTTTGGAAGTTGCGGCCGCCGTCGGTCGACGCGTACATATTCGTCGCGACCGCGAAGACCTTTTCTTCGTTCGTCGGATCGACGCGCACGGTCGTGTAGTAGAAACCGCGGCCGACGAGCTGCTGCTGCCGGTTGATGAGGCGGAACGTCTCGCCCTTGTCGTCGGAGCGGTAAAGCGTTCCTTCTTTCGCTTCGAGCATCGCGTAAACAACGTCCCCGTCGCTCGGAGCGACCGCCAATCCGATCCGTCCGATCGATTTCGGCAATCCGTTCGTCAGCTTCGTCCAGGTCCGGCCGCCGTCGATCGAGCGGAAAATGCCGCCCTTGTCGGACCCGCTCGTGAATGTCCAGGGCTTGCGCTCGAAACGCCACATTCCGGCGAACAGCACGTTCGGATTGTTCGGGTCGATGTCGAGATCGGAGGCGCCGTGCTCGGCGTCGATGTAGAGCGTCTTCGTCCAGGTCTTGCCGCCGTCCGTCGTCATAAACACGCCCCGGTCCTCGTTCGGGCCGAACGCGCGGCCGATCGCGGCGACGTAGACGATGTCCGGATTTTTCGGGTTGATGACGATCTTCGAGATCGTGTTCGTTTCCTTCAATCCGAGGTGATTCCAGGTCTTGCCGCCGTCGGTCGATTTGTAAACGCCGTCACCGAACGAGACCGAATTACGCACGTTCGACTCGCCCGTTCCGACCCAGATTACGTCGGGATTGCCGGGCTCGAGCGCGATGTCACCGACCGAGATCGTCGACTGGCGGTCAAAGATCGGCCGCCACGTGATTCCGCCGTCGGTGGTCTTGAAGATCCCGCCGGAACCGGTCGCGACGTAAACGAGGTTCGGATTTCCGGGCACGCCCTCGACATCGGCGATTCGGCCGCCCATATTGGCGGGGCCGATGCTCCGCCACGAAAGATTCGCGGTCGCGGTGGAAACGGTCGGTTTGTCCGATTGCGCGGCGATCGCCGAAATTGAGATCAGGATCAGGGAAAGGCAAGCGATGCCCTTCAGAATATTGGATCTTCTCATTGTCATTGACTCCGGTTGTTGAATTGTCAGTGATGCTGGACGTCCTTATGATACGCAAGACCGCTTGACAAGGTTTTCGCGGCGTTGGCGCGCAAACGCTCGATCTGCGAATCACTCTGCATCGCTGTCGCGGAAGTTCAAACCGTCACGTCCGCTCGATATACGAATCCTTGTTGATAATCCGAAACGGGCATATACTGCAAGAATTCGCGACGTTGGAGCATATTTATGCCGAAATCACTTTTCTCCGCACCCCCGGTTTGTTTTCGTTTCGTTTCGATTTCAATTCTGCTGGCGGCCCTCGCCGCCATTCTGATAATCACCGGGCGGGCACCGGTGAATCATACGACGGCGCAAGAGAATCTGACGCTCGGAAAGTTGGCTTTTTCATCGTTGGTCGGAACGTTCTCGGGGCCGCAGTTGTACGTCCGATCCTCGAACGCGGATGGAACCGGTGTCGCCACGCTTGCCGGTTCACTTCCGCCCGCCACCGAACCCGTTTGGTCGCCGGACGGCCTGCGCATCGCCTTCGTCGCGTCGCTGGCTGGAAACGAGATCTTCGTTATGGATGCCAACGGTTCAAACCAAACGAACCTAACGAACACGGCCGGCATCGGCGAGTCTAACCCGTCGTGGTCGACGACCGGCAAGTTGGCCTACGAACGCGGTGGGCAGATCTGGACGATGAATTCGGACGGAACGAATCAAGTACAATTTGCCGGCATCACGCAGCCCTCGCCGACGGCTCCGGTATGGTCGCGCGACGGTTCGCGGATAGCGTTCGTCAGCGGAGGCGAGATCTGGACGATCAATGCCGACGGTACAAACGAACAACGACGGACGTTCAATGCCTCTGCCGATTCGGATCCGTTTTGGTCGCCGGACGGAACGAAGATCGTCTTCAGCCGCGGCGCAGGCGGTATTGCCGTCGTCGATGCCAACGGGACGACCGAAACCGGACTAACCGGCGTCGCGGGTGACGCCAAGCCGTCCTGGTCGCCGGATGGCACGACGATCGCATTTCGTCGTGACGCGGAACCGGCCGGGATCTATCTTATGAACACGTCGGGATCGAGTCAGGTCAGGGTGATCGCTGACTCTCCCGGAACGACCGGAACGAGCAGCAGCAATCCAGCGTGGCAGCCGGTAGCGCAGGCGCCGAATACGTTCACGATCAGCGGGCGGATTACGCGGAACAGTGTCAGCCTCGCGGGCGCGATCGTGAATCTCGAAGGTACTTCAAACTCATTTACAACGACCGATGCCGTGGGCAACTTTCAGTTTTCGGGACTAGTGGCTGGCGGAAATTATTCGGTTTCGCCTTCGCTGGCAAATCACAATTTTTTGCCGCCGATTCGAAGATTCCCGAATCTGAGCGGCAACGCAATTGCCGATTTTGATGCGGTCGGCGTATGCGTCGGATCAAACTGCGCCCAAAACGGCAAGATCGTCTTTGTCCGTGGAACAGAGATCTGGTCGGTGAATTCGGACGGATCGTCAGCGGCGAACATCACCAACAATCCGGCTACCGACACCGATCCAGAATTCTCTCCTGACGGATCAAACGTGATCTTTGCGACCAACCGCGACGGCAACGACGAGATCTACCGGATGAATCCGGACGGTTCGAATCCGATTCGCCTTACGAACAACGCGGCCAGCGACAAACAGCCGCGATTCTCGGCGGACGGCTCGGCTATCGTCTTTGTCAGCAACCGCGACGGCAACAGCGAGATCTACAAAATGAACGCCGACGGAACCGGTCAGGTTCGACTCACCAATGATGCCGCGAGCGATTCTGCGCCGTCGTTTTCGCCGGACGGCCAGAAGATCATTTTTGTGACGTCGAGGCTCGGCGCGCTGCGGCTATTCACGATGAATGCCGATGGAACGAACCAGGCGGTGATCTCAAACATTGCCGGATTCTATAATCGGCCGTCATATTCGCAGGACGGCACGAAGATTCTTTTTGTGTACGGTGGCGATGTCACGAGCCAGGACATCTGGACGATGAACGCCGACGGCACGAATCGGGTCCAGTCCGGATTCGGCCGATCATCGCCGACGTATTCGCCGGATGGCACGAAAGTCGTCCACGCGTGTTGCTTTACGATCACGAGCACGACCGGAATCTATGTTTCAAACGTCGGCGGGGGTCAGGGAACTCAGATCTCGATCGGAACCGACGATCTTCCCGATTGGCAGCCGATCGTCAGTCCGCGACGCGCAAAGTTCGATTTCGACGCGGACGGTCGCAGCGACATCTCGGTATTCAGACCGACGGACGGAATCTGGTATCTGCTCCGTTCGACGGGTGGATTCACCGGATTCAACTGGGGAATTTCGACCGACACGCCGACGCCGGCCGATTACGACGGCGATCTCAAGACCGACATCGCGGTTTGGCGAGGCTCGGAAGGCAACTTCTATATTCTGAACAGTTTCGACAGCACCGTTCGGATCGAAAACTTCGGTCTCGCGGGTGACGTCCCGTTTGCCGCCGATTGGGATGCGGACGGAAAGTCCGATCTTTCGGTGTACCGATCAGGACCCCAAGGGATTTTTTACTACCGCGCAACATCGGGTAATCCAAATCGAAACATCACGTTTCTGCAATGGGGAATGTCAGGCGACAAGCCGGTCGCGAGCGATTACGACGGCGACGGGCGGACCGATGCCGCGGTTTTCCGATCAAACGACCGCGTCTGGTATGTCCGGCGCAGCACCGACGGGCAGATGGCAGCGACCAACTTTGGTCTCGCGACGGATATTTTGGTTCCGGCGGATTATGATGCCGATGGAAAAACGGATTTGGCGGTCTATCGCTCGGGAATCTGGTATCTGCTACAAACCACGGGCGGATTCACTGCCTTCCAGTACGGGCTTGCGGCGGACATCCCGGCACCGGCAGATTACGACGGCGACGGACGGGCCGATGCCGCGGTTTACCGGAACGGCGTTTGGTACATTCTCGGAACCCGTTCGTCATCGACTTTGATCACGAATTTCGGAATCGGCGGCGACAAACCGATTCCCGCATCGTATGTCCGGCTTGATTGAGTTCGATCCGCGCGGTCAGGATTTCGGGGCCAACGCCTCGCGAGCGGCTTCGACGGTTTCGACCGCGTCGCGCGCGGTCGCGCCGAGGGCCGTCAGGTGTCCCATTTTTCGGCCGGCGCGCGCCTCGCTTTTTCCGTAGAGGTGCAGTTTGACGTTCGGGATCGCGAGTGCCGCCGCCCAGTTCGGCTCGCCGTTTCGCCAAAGATCGCCGAGCAGGTTTGCCATCGCGGCCGGGCGATGGAAGTCCGTCGCGCCGAGCGGAAGGCCGCAGACCGCGCGGAGCTGCTGCTCGAACTGCGAAGTGACACAGGCATCGAACGTCAGATGGCCCGAATTGTGTGGGCGCGGTGCGAGCTCATTGATCAGCAGCGTCGAGTCGTAGGTCAGGAAGAATTCGACGCAAAGCGTGCCGACGTATCCGAGAGTTTCGGCGACACTCCGCGCGATCGCGTCTGCTTCGTTCGCCACCTGATCGGAGACGAGCGCCGGCGCGAAGGAGACGTCGAGAATGTGGTTGCGATGCGAATTCTCGATGACTCCGTAATGCGCGAACGCGCCATCCCGGCCTCGCGCGCAGACGACCGAGACCTCCTTTTCGAACGCGATGAAGGCCTCGAGCACGGCATCGGAGCCGTTCAGGTTCGCGAACGCCGGTTCGATCTCGCCGACGGCGCGGATCTTTTGCTGGCCCTTTCCGTCATATCCGAACCCGGCGGTCTTCAAAACGCAGGGCAGCCCAAGCTCCGAGACTCCCCGATACAGATCATCAACGGTCCGGATATGCCTGAACGGCGCGACGGGGAATCCGCTCTCGGCAAGAAAGTTCTTCTCGCGCAGACGGTTCTGCGTCGTGTGTAGGATCTCGCCCCGCGGATGCACCTCGACGAACTCGGCCGCGGTTTCGACCGTTTTCGACGGCACGTTCTCGAATTCGAACGTCACGACATCGACGTTGCGCGCGAACTTGCGGACGGCGTCGAGATCGGCATAGTCGGCGTTGACCTCGAAGTCGGCGACCTGTCCGGTGGGGGTATCGTTGTCGGGCGAAAACGTGTGAACGCGATATCCGAGCTTACGGGCCTCGATGGCGAACATCCGGCCGAGTTGGCCGCTGCCAAAGACGCCGATGGTCGAGTTGGGAAGGATTGGGCCCACGCTGAAATGATAGCCAAGCCGTCGCCCGTTGACCAATCGGCAAGAGGGTTCGGGATTTCAGATACCACGATTCCAGGATTCCAAATTCCACGATTCCAAATTCCAGGAGCCTGTCGGAGTAACCCGTCTGAGCGCAGATCTCACCTGCTAACTAAGCGTGCGGAGCCCGCGTCGTGTCGATAGCGCCAGGCGAAGGCGCAGCCGAGCCTGGTGTGGGATTCCAATACGATCAACGAGCGTGTGGAACACGCGTCTTCTGCCCAAAAGGACCGGAGACGCGTGCTCCTCACGCTCCGGTCGAAACCGGTCCCGACACACCACGTTCCGCTCCGCTCCACGCGGTGCTATCGGTACGTCGCGCGCTCCGCACGCTGAAACCTTACCAAATCTGAAATTACAGCCTCCTGGAATACTGGAATCCTGGAATCTGGAATCCCCATTTCAGGATTCCAATGAAATCCACAAATCTTGGCCTCAAAGCGTTCTTCGTGTCACCTTGGTGCAGCTTCGTGGATGTCAGCGTTTTTCAACCACGAAGCAGCACGAAACGGACACGAACGGTCCGGGTTCTTCAAAGGACCTGATCCCAAACCGCTTCTGTACTAACGACAGTTACAAATGCGTTCGGATCGTGTATAATCGAAATCAAATTTCAAGAAAGGGGTAAACAATTATGAAGAACAAACTGTTTTTGGTGGCTGCGGCGATGATCTTCGCGGTCACGATGATCGTCGGATTTCAGTCGAACGCAAAGAACCTGAGCTTTGAAGAGAACTTCTTTGCCCGCGGCGACAAGAAGGATTTCGGAACCAGCGGCAACTACAGTTTCGACAAGGCACACAGCGCGATCGGGTTTCGCGTCAAGCATTTGGGGCTTGTCGACGTGCCCGGATATTTCCGCGATTTCACCGGGAAGATCAGCTACAACGCTTCGGACGTCACGAAATCGACCGTCGAGTTCTCGGCCAAAATGACGAGCGTCGATACCGGCGTCGCGGCACGCGACAACCATCTCCGCACCGCCGATTTCTTCGAAGTTGAAAAGTATCCTGAGATGACGTTCAGGAGTACGGGCGTCAAGAAGAAGGGCAAGGGCTGGATCCTGACCGGCGACCTGACTATGAAAGGCGTCACGAAATCGATCTCTTTCCCGTTTGATATCACCGGCTTCGTTACCGATCAGCGCGGCACGACAAAGATCGGTGTCACCGCCGAAACGGTCATCAACCGCCGCGATTTCAACGTCAATTACGGTGGCAACCTGCCGAACGGCGTCGCGATGCTTTCGGACAACATTACCGTCGTCCTCCAGATCGAAGGCAACCTCGCGAAATAGCAGGGCAGTGCAAAGTGCAAAGTGCATAACGGCAGGTTCTGCCCGAACTATGCACTTTGCACTTTGAGTTTTGCGTTCACTTGCTGATGAGGACCACCGGCGATTGCTCGGCTTCGCGCATCTTGGCGAAGAAATCGCGGACCGAAGCGTACTTGTCCGCCGGGATCTTTGCCCGGTTCAGCGTGATCGCGCGTTTGAATGTCAGTTTGTTGTCCTTAACCTCGTACGTCGTCGAATACTTGCCGAACGGCATTTCGAGACTCACGTTCTCAGGCGTTTCATCGACCGTGAAACCACCGGGCAAACTGAAGACGACCGTTTCACGGATCGCCGCGGAATCGAGTATCACCGGTTGCTTTCGCGTCGGTTCGGTCAACCAAAGCGCATTGCGCCGATCGACGATCGCCGGTTTGAACACCAGAAGTTTCTGCATCAATTGTCCATAGCGCGGCGCCGAGAATTCGACGTCCAGATCGAACATCGCTTCTTCCCTTTTGTCGGTCGGCAGGAACTTGACCAGTTTCGCCCCCGTCGCCCCGCGCGTCAGCCACTGTTCGAGCATCTTGCCGTAATCGACCGCCGAAAGCGACCGCAATAGTCCGCGTTCGTAACTCGACGATTGCCCCGTCGAGCGTTCCCTGATCGTGCCGGCGATGGTCCCGTCCGGCGCAAGGCTGACCTCGATCCGACGGTCGAGCAGGTTCGCCTCCGAAGGCAGGACCGGCATCGTCGCCAGGCCGCCGTTCTCGCCCGCGATGATCAGCCCGTAACTCCCCTGTAGTTCTTCCGGAAGATCGCCGATCAACGTGTACGGGTCGGTCGCGTCAAAGATCAGGAGCCGGCCGAGCTTCTCGTGGTTGATCACGGTCGGCGCGTCCGTGCCGTCGCTCACGCGGACGGCGATTATGCAATGATTGAACTGTGAGGGCGACGCCCATTCCAGGCGCACGAATGTCGGATCGCCGAGAAAGATCGCGATCGGATAGGCATCGATCTTGATCGCCCTCAGCAACGCCCGCATCAGATTGGCTTTGTCCTTGCAGTCGCCGTACCCGCGACCGAGAACGAGATTCGAAGGCCGGGGCCGATAGCCGTTGCCGCTGCCGACGCCGATATCGATCGAGATGTACTGAAGATTCTGGACGAATGCCGCGATGGCGCGGATCTTTTCGAGCTCCGTCTTCGCGTTCGCGGTAAGCTCGCGCGCTTTCGCCGCGACGGCGTCGTCCACGATGACCTGCGGCTCGTAGATGGCGGTCGTCCAGCGCGTGACGTCGGCCCAATCGGCGAACGATTTGGCGTTCGCCGCCGACGGCCCGTAACTGATCGCGACCCACGGAACGATGTTCACGATCGAAGGCGCCATCGGCTCGTACTTGATGAACGGAAGGTTGCGCAATTCCCACGTGTATGTCGATCCCGATACCTGCGGCGCGATCGGTTCGCTGTTGAACGTCACGCCGGTTGCCGTCCAGCCCGACGGAAGACTGAGGACGTAACGGGAGAGCAGCGTCGGAAGCCCGCGATAAGAGATCCATTTCTCCTGAAAGTAGATCGGACGGTCCTCGGCTATCGCGGTGTAGCCGAAAACGTAGCCGGCATCGGCGTCATCCGACGCATCGATCCGCTTGATGCGGTATTCGTTATAGACATCGTCGGGGTCAGAGATGATATCAAGCACGAGTTTCTTGTCGTAGCTCTTCACCGTTCCGTCGGGCCTGATGAGCCACGCTTGCAGGTCGCGGACCCGTCCCGAACTGACGAGATAGAGCGCTTGGGCGACGGCCAGCCGGCGGCCTTCGCGTGTCAGTACGCGGATCGCGAAGTTCTGCGTCGAAACCTGGGTGCCGCCGCCGTCGAGCGAGACCTGTTCGTCATCGATCAGGACGACCGCCGGAACTTCCTTGTCGTATGTCCCGGCGGGTTGCGATGCCGCCTGTCTGAGCCAGCCCGGAGCTTCATCTCCGGCGAGGGCCGCGCTATGTAAAACAAGTCCCGCGAACAGCATCGCAAGAATTTTTCCTAAAGATCGAATCGTCATACATCACCCCTTTGCTGAAACTAAGCTACGGCTCCGTTTTTGTCTCGCGCAGAGCGATACTGAACGAATCCGCACTGTGAAAAAGATCGAACAGACGTTTGACGCCGCCGTAATTGAAATCGTAGAAATAAAGGCCGTCCGCCTTCCCGAACCGGAATCGGCGTTCGTAAAGGAGCGTTCCGGGATCGGCTTCGGTCAATGTCGACTCAAGCAACGCATCGCTCTTTGTTTCGGTTATGCGTTTCGGGGTCTCGAGCGATTCGGCATTGAAACCGGTCGGGATCTTCAATCGGACCGTATCGGTCTCGGACCAGGCATACGGGAACATCACGTCGTACCGGCGCGTGGCCGACGGGAACAGGGCGTTCGCGTTCCGCTTGAAGAAGTTCGGCCGGATGAAGAGGCGCTTTCCGGTTCGGTCGGCATACGCGGGAACTTCAATCGAAAATTTCAGAATCAAAGGTCTCTCGGGCTCGCGAATGTTCTCGAAAATGATGTTCGTCGCTTTGGATGCGTCCCCGATGTTCCGTTTGACGAGTTCGTCAAAGCTCTTCTCGCGCGCCTGCGCGGAGACCCCGTCATAAAACTCGCGATAGTAGGCAGCCAGATGTCCGGTGTACTCGATCGAAACGGTACCCGTGACCGCACCGGAACCGTCGAGCGCCACGTCGGCCACTCGCTTCTGATTCGATGCCGACGCCGGGGCGACCGGTACCGTGTCCCAGATCGCCTGACGTTCGTCCGAGATCAAAACCGACTGGCCCTCTACGTTCGACGAGATCATCCCGAACGGAAGGTTCCGGTCCGAGAGGTCGAAATACAGCCAGCCGTTGCCGTTTCTGACCGCGACGATCTCGGAGCGAACGAAATAGTCGTTTCCCAGATTGCGGTTGAACCTAGCGTCGCGCTTTGTCGCGACATTGGCGAACCGGGCGTCGAACCCGACCGAGACCAGCATCGACGCGAACAGGACATCGACGTCGTGCCACGTCCCGACCCTCCGTTTCAATGCGTCGGCCGGCGATTTGTTCGGCTTGTATTCGTCACGCTGCTGCGGCGTGAATCCGGCTCCGTCGTCGTTGATGTCGCTGACGGTCGATCGGCAGAAGCCGTGGATCCGCCGGATTTTCTCGATCGGGTCGGAAGCGCCCGCGATCGCCTTTTCGGCAGCCTCGCGGACCTCGGATTTGGGTTTCAGGACATCTTTGTGCTGTTCCCAGGTCTTTTTTGCGCGGTTCAGCCAGTATTGTTCGGCCGAAAGATTCTCGTCGTCGTTGTCGTAATACATCAGCACCCACGGGATCACCTCGTACCGCGACGGCATCTGCGGTTCCTCGGCAAACGCCGGAACGTTGGTCATTGTCGTGCTGTAATATCCTCCGGGCTCTTTGACGAAGTGGCCCGCCGTGTTGACGGAGTGAAGCCTCATCCCGATCGGCGCGTTTGCGGGCTTGATCCAGTACTTGACGAATTGGACCGGGATCTCGCGGGCGAGGACGATAGGCGAGGCACTGATTAAGTTGCGCCTTATCTCGCGCCATTTGTATTCGATGATCGTTCCGATCTCGATACCGGGAACGGCGAAGGATTTCGCTTTGAACTTGATCCCGCCGGATTTGACGATATCGCGGTCGAAGATATCTTCGGGCTTGAGGATGACCGTCGTTCCGTCAGGCTTGACCGTTCGCGCCGAGATATCCTTGATCTCGACCCCGACCAGACGCGTGAATAGCTGCTCGTAACTGATGTCGACCTTGGAATTCAGCTCACGGCCGCGCTCGGTGAAGATCTTGATCCGGATGTGATGATCGAGCGTTGTTTCCCAACTCCAGTTCGCAAGCAGTTTGTCGTTGAGCCGGACTTCCCAGAACAGAACCTCGGCGTCGGCTCCCGGTTCGACCACCGGTTTCGTCATCTGCAGTTCATTTGCCGGGATCGGATCCCACACGTTCGTCTGTGCGAACGCGGCGTGCGCAAGCGCGAGGATGAACATTGTCAGGATCGGGAGTCGGCTCTTCATAACTTCATTGCTTCTGCTTCAGAGAGAAAACGCTCGTGTCCGATTTGTGGAACAGGTCGAAAAGCGTCTTGAGAGGCGCATACGCGGCGACCGGGAAGAAAATCCGGCCCTTCGTGCCGAAATAGAACTCGCGCTTGGCCACCAACGTGTTCTTTGCCGGATCGTAAACGTAATGGATCACGAGCTTTCCGAGATCGCGCGTCTCGTCGACGGTCTGCGGGTCGCGCATATTGTCGGGCTCGTAACCTTTCGGCAATTCGATCTCGACGGTGTCGTTCTCTTTCCAAGGGTAATCGAAGTAGATCGGATACTTGCGGTTCTCGCTGGCGAACACCGGCAGCTTTCCGAACTGAAAGAAATTCGGCTGGAAGAACATTCGCTTGCCGGTCTTTTGCGCGAAGTTCGGAACTTTGACGTCGAAACGGTAAACATACGGCTTGTTTGGCTCGTCGAAACCGTCGAACACTACGTTGCCTATCTCGGCACCGGGAAGAACGGATTTCCACGATTCGATGATGATCGATTCCCGTTCGGCGGGCGTCCTTGTAAAAAAGTCGCGAATGCGCGACCAAGCCTGCTGGCCGTGATGCTCGACGCGCACCGATCCTTCCAGCGCCCCGTCTTCGCCAAGTTTCAGTTTCGCCGATCTGAGCGAGAAATTGCGGTCGATGTCAGAAGACGGGGTCTTCACCCAGCGACTGGATTTCTCTCCGAGGTACATTGCCCAGACGCCTTCCTCGAACCAGTCCAGGACGCCGAACGGCAGATACGGGGTTCCGGGGTTGCAGACGATCGTTCCGCCCTGGTTCGTCACCGAGATTCCGGCCCAATGCAGCGCGCGGAAATCCGAGATCGTGCGAGGATCATCGAGCGTTTCGCTCCGGTCGCCGCTCAGTACTAGTTCGACGCTCATTCCGATCGAGCGGACCATTGCCGCGAAGAGGGAATCGATTTCAAAGCGCGTGCCGGCCCGTGATTTCAAAACATCGGACGAGCGCTGGGTCCCGGAATCGGACGATTCCTTCTGTGAGATCGCTTTGTCATAGGAAGTGTTGCGAATCTCCTTTTGGACAAACTCATAAATCGCGCGAAGCTTCGCTTCGTCATCCGTCAGCGAGGCGGTCAATTCCCGGGCCTTGTTCCGAATCGATTCGTCACCCGACAATGCGCTTTTGAATGCACTCAGAATTATCGAAGAATAGATCGCCCAGCCATACTGCTGCCTGTAGTCCGTAACAAAGGCCCAACGGCGCACGTCGCGTTCCGGCGGCATCTGCGGCTCCGAACGAAACGCCGGTATGTTCTCGGCGGTGGCGCTGAAGAATCCCTTATCGGCCTTTACGAATTCGCCTTCCGGCATATTTCGCCAAACGATCTTGTAGTTCATTCCCTTGTCGGGGCGAACCAAGTATGTGATCTTCCGAATCGGGAAGTCTTGCTGAAAACTGAGCTGACGACCAAACACGGATGCGTCTTCGAACTTTTCCCGATATTGATACTCGAGTATCGCGCCGTTTTCGATCCCCGGCACGGCGAACGACTTCGCGCGAAACGCGAATTTTCCCGTTCGGATGATCTCACGATCGAAGATGTCGGTTTGGGCCAGATTGAGGATCGAACCGTCGGGTTTTATCACCCGCGCCGCGATCTCGTCGATCTTGATTCGTTCGAAATACGGCAGTTCGACCTTTGAGAACTTCTCGCGCCCGCGTTCGGTGAAGATCTTGACGCGGAGATAATGATAAAAGCGGAGATCGTCGCCCTTGCGCTCGTCGATCTTGATCTCCCAAAAAAGCGCCTCGGCATCGGCGCCGGGTTCGACGACCGGAGCGTTCGCGCCGAGTTCCTCCGACGTGACGGGCCGCCATTCGGCTTGGCCGAAAGCTGCTCCGGACAAGACCAGAACAATCGCGAGGGAAAGGGTTCTAAGTGCCGGCATTTCGTTTTTTTCGTCCGGCGCGCATCTGAAAATGCGCGCCGGATAATCGGACCGTCAAACGCCAAGCTACGGTTGGCGAAGCGTGATCGTGTGGCTGTCGACCTTGTTGAAGGCGTCGAACAGATTCTTCAGCGGCTGATAGACCTCGGCCGGGAAGAGAATCTGCTGTTTGTCTCCGAAATAGAACTTCCGCGTGTATTTCATCAGGTTTCCGTCGGTCGAGATGCCGATGTTCACGCTCAGGCTCCCGATCCGGCTCGGATCCGCGATGTCGCCCGGCTGGTCGGCGTTGTCGAGCTTGAATCCTTTCGGAAGTTCGATCTCGACATCGTCGTTCTCGGACCAAGGGTAACGGAAGTAGATCTGATATTTGCGCGTCGCGCTCGAAAACTCAGGCTGCGCGCCGTACTCGAACACGCCGGGCTGAAAGAACATCCGCTTCCCGGTCTTCTGCGCGTAGTTCGGCACGCGGAGTTTGTACTGGACGACGACGGGCTTTTCAGGATCGGTGACGTTCTCGATCTTGATCTCCGAAACCTCGGCCGAGGACATCCGAGCCTTGACGCCCTCTTTCATGTCTTCTTCGCGTTTCGCCGGCGAATCATCGTAGCGGTTGAGTTTGAACACGTACGATTCCTGGCCGGTATACTCGATCTTGACCGTGCCCTCGAGCGTGCCGTCCTCAAGCAGCTTGAACCGGCCCGTCCGATTGGTCGCCGAGTTTTGCGGTCCCGAAAGCGGCGTTTCCGTCGTGATGAAGTCCTTCGGGCCGAGCAGCAGCACGGTCGTGTCCTCTTCGAACCAAGGGAGCATTCCGAATTTCGAGAAAAGGCTTCCGGGATCGAAGTAACGCCACCGACCGCCGACGTTCACGGCGATCGACGAGAAGTGAACGAACGACCAATGCGCCGTCCGCGTGTTGAAGAAAAGCTCGCTGCGGTCGCCGCCGAACGCGATCCGCGTTTCGAGACCGAGCGCCGAAGCCATCGAAGCAAAGAGCTCGTTGATCTCACGGCTGCGACCCTGAAGTTTCTGGTATGTATCCCAGGTCGATTTGTTCGGTTTGATCTTTTCCTTCTCTTCATCCGGTATCGACGGATCGAAATCGATGTTCTTGACCTTCGTCTTGCAGAACTCGAAGATCTTTGCCAACTGATCGTTCGGCTCCGTCGCGCCCGCGGTGATCTGGCCGACCGCCGCCTTTAGATCTTTGCCGGGCTTAAGCGTGTCCTTGATGTCGTAGGCCTTGACGATATAGTAACCGGCGTAGTTCCAGAACTTGCTGATGTCGACGTCAGTATTGTCGTCATAATAGAAGAATGCCCAGGCCCGGACCTCGTCTTCGGGCGGCATTCTCGGTTCCTCTTTGATCGCCGGGACGTTCTCGAGCGACATCTTGTAGAAGCCGTCCTTGTCCTTCACGAAGTTGGTCGTGGGCATATTGAACTTGAGGTAGCGGCCTGCTTCGTACGGACTGAACCAATAAGTGCTCCTTTGGATCGGAATATCGCGCTGAAAGACCATTCGCATACGGTTCGCGCTGTATCCCGGCTTCACTTCTTTGTATTGATACTCGACGATCACGCCGGGCCCGATCCCGGGAACGGCGAACGATTTCGATTTGATCTTGCCCTTGTCGACCTTGATCACCTCGCGGTCGAAAATATCGGTCTTCGCAACTTCGACGACCGAGCCGTCGGGTTTGACGACGCGGGCCATCAGGTCCTTGATCTTCGTTCCCATCACGTATGGGATGTCGAATTTGCTGAAGCGTTCGCGGCCCCGTTCGGTGAAGATCTTGACCCTGACGTAGTGCTTCAGGACAAGTTCTTCCGGCGAGCTGTCATCGACCCTGACTTCCCAAAACAACGCTTCCGCGTCGGCATCGGGTTCGACCTTTGGGGCCGATTGCTGAAGTTCGGGGGTCGATACATCGCGCCAGCTCTTGTTTTGGGCAACGGCGATCGAATGGGAAATTGAAACGATCAAAAACAAGATCAGGACTTTGATCTTTGAGTGTGGCGTTTGCATTGTAGGTACCTCGTATAAAAACGAACCGTGGAAACGGAACCGTCCAAAAATGAGTTGCCGGCAATGGAGGCATTGCAGCAAGCGGTGCGTGAATACAAGAGCAGTCTACAATAGGCGGACCGCGTTCGGCAATGGTTTTATTTATGATATAATGCAACGAAATTATCGCTCTAAACTTATTAATTCAGTTATTTTCAGGAGACTTTTGATGGCAGTCGATTACAGCAAGATCCAGGAGCTTTTAGGCGCCGATGCCGAGGCGCTTCTCGGCTTTTCTAACCCGAAGATCGCGAAAGAGAACCTTTATCTTCCGAGCGGCGATTTTGTCGACCGCGTTTGGATGGATTCCGACCGGAATCCGCAGGTTCTGCGCTCGTTGCAGTCGCTTTTCAATAACGGAAGGCTCTCGGGCACTGGTTATCTTTCGATCCTTCCGGTCGATCAGGGAATCGAACACAGCGCGGGCGCGAGTTTCGCGCCGAACCCGAAGCTGTTCGATCCGAAGAACATCGTCGAACTCGCGATCGAGGGCGGCTGCAACGCCGTCGCCTCGACATACGGCGTTCTCGGCGCGGTCGCGCGGCGCTACGCACACAAGATCCCGTTCATCGTCAAGATCAATCACAACGAACTGCTGACCTACCCGAACAAGTTCGATCAGATCCTGTTCGGAACCATC
>CAZARD010000059.1:0-16364 GCA_964487505.1 uncultured Blastocatellaceae bacterium
GCGGCGATCGCTCCCGCGATCGGGCCCCCTTACTTCGTGCGGGGTTCTGCATTGCTTGCAGCAAATCGCAAATGACTCGCGGCGATCGCTCCCGCGATCGGGCCCCCTTACTTCGTGCGGGGTTCTGCATTGCAAAATCGCAAATCGCAAATTGAAAATCGCAAATGCTCCGCCGTTCACTTCTTCCGGACCTCGACGAAGAATGCCTTGACGCCGTTAGCTTCATAGACGGCGGCTTCGCCAAAATCGTAGCCCCGCTCGCGCAGGTTCCGGAGCGGAGGGTGCTTTTCATTCCATTCCCTGTCGCGGAAGGCGAGGTAAAACCTGTCGCCGACGATCCCAGACTCATCCGTGACAGAGATGCCTTCAAAACCGCGCGGGATGAAGTAAGCCCTGTCCTCGGTCAACCCTTCGACGCCATTGACCTTAACGATCCTGACAGCTTGATCGCGCCGGATCGCAAACCAAAGATCGTAAGCGACCAGGTCCTCGAACGTGTAAACCGTCGCCGGCCGATCGATCCGCGGCGGGAACGTTTCCCACGCGCACCAGATGTAGCGCGGAGCCGGGCGCGTGACGTGCGCCACTAACGCGAATCCGATCGCCGCCGCCGTCAGGCTGATCGCGCTGATCCTCAACAGGCGTGGCCCGATCCCGGTCAGAACAAGCGATCCGACGACCGCGAACGGACCGAAGACGATGATCAGGTGCCGCGTTCCCCAGATCGAGTACGGCAATGCCCAACTCACGACGAATGCGGCTAGAACAGGCACGAACCCAAGGACCGCTGCCAGCGTCAGGCGAACCCGGTCTTCCTCGCCCACCTTGCGCCAATCGGCAAGAAAGACGGCGGCCCCCGTAAACGCGATCAAGACCATCGGAAGGCTGAAGACGAACATCGAGGCCGGTTCGACGCTGCTCGCCTGAAAATAGAAGGGATCGACGAGGTCGAGCGCGAAGTTCAGGACATCGGCGACGCGGGGCGCGTTGATCCAGCCGATGTTCTGCGCGAGCCCCGTCGAGTTTGAAGCGGCGCTGACCACGGCGACCAGCCAAGGCGCGAACGAAACGAGCGAGATCCCGAAACTGATCGCGATCTGACGCATTTTGATCCTCTGCAGAGCGACGATCGCGACGATCTCGGCGATGATCAGAAACCACCCGAAATAGTGTGTGTAGACAAGGAGCGTATTGACGATCGTCAGCAGCCAGATGTTCTTGCCGAGATAGAAGAACCTTACAAAGAGCCAGACCGAAAACATCGCGAGCAGCATCACGACGCTGTACATCCGGACCTCCTGCGCGTATTTGATCAAGGCGCCGTTGACGGTCAGGAACGTCAGGCCGAGGATCACCTGGGCAGCGCGCAGTTTCAGATCTCGGCAGAGATAAAGAAAAGGCACGACCGTCGCGAGCGAAAAGACGAACGGAAAGAGCCGAACCGAGACGAGACCGTCGCCGCCAACCGCGATCCAGACCTTCAAAAGGATATAGAAAAGCGGCGGATGTATCAGATCGTCGGCGACGAATCCGAGAATTCGCGACCAGGGTTCGGTCGCGGCGTGAACCGAGAAGATCTCGTCAAACCACAGGCAGGAATCGAAAAGACGCCAGAAACGCAACGCCGCGAAGGCGACGCAAAGCCCGACGATCGCGGCCGTTCCGAATCTTCCGTATCGGTTCATCGGCTTAAAGCGTGATGCCGTTTGCAAGCTTGCCGTCGACGCTCGTGTAACAGAGACTGACCTCCCGAAACGTATCGGTGTCGCGGCAATAAGAAAGACAAGTGTCGAAGGGTTTCGAGTAGACGTGAATGCTGACGGCGCGCTCGTCGAATTCGGCGAGATTCAGGATCTGATGTATCGGTTCCTCTAACTCGACCTTTGCGGCTAGGCAATCCGAGAGATCGAACCGGTCCGTCTCGCGCAGTTTGCAGTAGCCGCGCGACTCGTCGATCTCGTCGATCGTGAAATTCTGTCCGCGCAGCTTTCCGCTGACGACGGTCATCCAGCATTTCTGGTCGGCGTGGTTGTGGACGCGGGAAACCTGGCCCTTTTCCCAACATAGTGCCATCACCTCGAACCGAGGATCCTTATAGATCAGATTGCGCGTGTAGAACTTCTCGCTCCAGAACGAATACGGAGCGAGCGATCCGATATCGACCGGATTCGATCCGAGAAACTCGTAAATGTTGTCGCACGTGAAATCGTCGTCGCCGATCCCGCGCAGTCCGTCCACCAGTTGCCCGATCTTGATCATCAGTAGATCCCCCTGTAATAGACGCGTTTGCGTTCGGTCGTCAGGCATTTCGCATCGTTCAGCGGATCGCCCGTCTCGCGACAGCAAGGCGATGTCTTGCTGCAACTGAGGCCGTCTTTCGCGAACCTCGCGAGCGTGTCCTGGCCGATGCCGGACGGATGGAAGCAGTCGCAGCAAGAGATCTGGTCCGCGTTAAACTTGTAGAACCAGGCGGCGTCGGAATAAGCGAAGTCGGTGCCGGCCGCACGGGTCGCGCCGCCTACCATCTCGCCGCCGATCATGATCACCGGCGAGGTGCCACCGGCCGGGATCGCCGAATACTCGGCAGTGACACGTTTGATGATCTCCCGGTAGCCCTTCATCGTCGTATACGCGTCGATGACCTGCGCGTCGGAACAGCCGCGGGTCATCGAACCGCAGATGTTCGCGCTCCCCCAAAGAAAGGTGCAGTTCCCGATCAACTGGCAGTTCGCCTTGCTGCCGAAATTGCAGAGCTGCGAAACGCGTACCGGCGCGGCCACGCCGATCCGCGTGTTCGTGATCGTCATCAGCACGTCGAGCCCTTTTCGGAATTCCCGTTCAAACGAGTCGTTGCGCGTGCGGCAATAATTGTTCGGATCCTGATCGGCCGTCGGGCAACTCGCGTTCGTCTTGGTAAGCGTCGTGCTGCATCCGTCGTTATGACCGAGGAAAACGGCCGCGAGCCTGTTTCCGGACTGCGCGTTGAGATATGTCCTGATATTGTTCGCCTGCGAGACAAAATCGCTGAGCATCCTCGCGCCCGATGCCGCGTGGTTCGGATTCGCAGCGAGGATGTTTGTCTGAAAATCGCATTCCAGCCGCTCGACGAAGCTGAACACGTTTTCGGGACCGCGGCCGCAGAGACTCGTGCCGTGCGTATCGCTCGTCATCCAGTTGAACTGTTCCTGATCGCCGTTCGTGCACGGAAACTGGTTCCCGCCGTTGAATCCCTTCGAAATACTGTCGCCGGCCACGTCGATCGCCTGAATATTGAGTTGGGCGAACGCCGTAGCGGCAAATAGAGCGGTTACGGCGGCGATCCGAATTGCGAATCTGATTGTCCTTTTCATCGGTTCAAAAGTAAGCGTCGGTTCCATTCTGATCGAATTTGCGGTCGGACCCCAATTTTTCGGAATATTTTGCGTTTGCGATGTGTCGTGACCTTTATAAACCCCAATTCCGCGCGCCGTCAAGCCAGAGCATTAAGTGATGCCCGTCACAATTCGCGTTTTGCACAATACGACCCGCGTCCTTTATAATTTTTGTTTGTCGAAATTTTCGTTTGTCACAAGAAACCAATCGACATCGGAGGAAATCGTTTTGCCAAAAACAGCAGCCCGCGTGAAAGCGGACTCCAAATCGAAGTCAACGTCGAAGAACGGCGCGATGAACGGATCGGGTGCAGACGCGATCACGGACATAGTCGATGTTGAACAGGCGCACGCGGAATACCTCAAGCGCAAGAAATCTCAGCTTGCGGCGATCAAGAAGCTCGACAAGGCGCTGCTCCGCGAAATGCTGTACCAAATGGTCCTCGGGCGTGTTTTCGAACAGAAATGCGCGGAAGTTTACCGGATGGGAAAGATCGGCGGTTTCTGCCATCTGTACATCGGCCAGGAAGCGATCGGCGTCGGCGCGATGATGGCGCTCAAGGAAGGCGATTACGTGATCACGTCGTACCGCGACCATGTGCAGGCGATGATCGCCGGGATCTCGCCTGAGGAAGTGATGGCGGAGCTTTACGGCCGGGCGACCGGCAACGTCGGCGGAAAGGGCGGCTCGATGCATATGTTCTCGAAGGAAAAGGGGTTCTTCGGCGGACACGGCATTGTTGGCGGACAGATCGGCGTCGCGACCGGGATGGCCTACGCGCAGAAGTACAAGGGCACCGACAATGCGACGCTCTGCTTCTTCGGCGAAGCGGCCGTCAATCAGGGCATATTTCACGAATCGCTGAACATGGCCCAACTCTGGAAAGTCCCGTGCATCTACATTTGCGAAAACAACCGGTACGGGATGGGAACGTCGCAGGCCCGCGCGATGAGTATCGCGAACATCGCGAAAAAAGCGGAAGGATTCGGAATGGCCGGCGAATTCGTCGACGGAATGGATGTGATGGCGGTCCGCGAAGCGACCCTGCGGGCGCTCGAACGGGCCCGAAGGGACGGTTCGCCTTCGCTGCTTGAGATTCGGGCGTACCGTTATATGGGACACTCGATGTCGGATCCCGGAAAATACCGGTCGACCGAGGAGATCAAGAAGTATCAGGAACGCGACCCGATCGTCCTTTTCCAGGACTCTTTGCGGGAAGCGAAGGTCTTCACTGACGAGGATTTCGCGGCGATCGATGCCGAGGCCCGCGCCGCCACCGACCGCGCCGTCAAGTTCGCTGACGAGAGTCCGTTCCCGGACGAAAGCGAACTCCTGACGGATGTTTTTGCGTGAGCAGTGAGCGGTGAGCTGTGAGCAGGGGGTCACTGCGCGGGCGAATGAGAATTGGGAATAAGAGATGAACGAAATAACTTCACAAAAATGTATCGGGGGAATGATAAGCGATGGACAAGCCTCACAAGCGATTGATTGCGTGGCAGAAATGTATGGATTTGGTCGAGTTGATTTAACGAATAACCAAATCCTTTCCGAAAGATGAGGCTTTCGGATTGAAATCGCAGATGCGGCGGGCGGCAGTTTTGGCCCCGTCAAACATCGCGGAAGGAGCGGCCGGTCGTTCAAACGATCAGTTCCGAAGCTTTCTCAGCACGAGCATTGGCTCTCTCAATGAGTTGAGTACCCAACTTGAGATTTCGGTGCGCGTCGGGTATTTGGATTCCGCCGATTATCAAGAGGCGGTCAGGAATACCGACGAATGCATCGCGTTGACATTTGGTTTGAGAAAGAGTTTGACAAAGTAGGTTCGCGTTGTTGAGCCTTACCATTAGACCCTTTTTATGCGGATGCGCAGTCAAACTGCCCTATGCTGGTAGCAAACTGCTTACGGCTTACTGCCCACCGCTCACTATTTTATGGAAATGACCATCCGCGATGCGCTGAATTCGGCGCTTCGTGAAGAACTTATCAGGGACGAGAACGTCTTCATCATGGGCGAGGAGGTGGCCGAATACGACGGCGCCTACAAGGTCACGCGCGGGCTGTGGAAGGAGTTCGGCGACAAGCGCGTCGTCGACACGCCGATCACCGAACTCGGGTTCGCGGCGCTCGGCGTCGGGGCGGCGATGGCCGGATTGCGTCCGGTCATCGAGTTCATGACGTTCAATTTCTCGATCCTCGCTTCGGACCAGATCATCAACCACGCCGCGAAGATGTACTATATGTCCGGCGGCCAGTTCAACGTGCCGATCGTTTTCCGCGGCCCGAACGGGTCGGCGTTCCAGGTCTCGTCGCAGCATTCGCAGGCGCTCGAGGCATTCTACGCCAACTTCCCGGGCCTCAAGGTCGTGATGCCTTCGACCGCCGCCGATGCGAAGGGACTGCTGAAGTCTGCGATCCGCGACGACAATCCCGTCGTTTTTTTGGAACAGGAAACGATGTATGGCCTGAAGGGCGAGGTTCCGGACGATCCGGACTTCACGATCCCTTTGGGCGTCGCGGACGTCAAGCGCGAAGGAACCGACTGCACGATCGTTGCCCGCTCGTTCACGGTGCCCCAGGCCCTTAAAGCCGCTGACATTATGAAGTCCGAGTATGACATCTCGGTCGAGGTCGTCGATCCACGCACGATCAAGCCGCTCGATATCGACACGATCGTCGCGTCGGTCAGGAAGACGAACCGCCTGGTCGTAGCCGAAGAATCGCACGCTTTCGCGTCGGTCGGAGCGGAGATCTCGCATCAGGTGATGGAGCGGGCTTTCGATTATCTCGACGCGCCGATCAAACGCATTTCGACGGTCGAGGCGCCGATGCCGTACGCGCGGAATCTCGAAGTCGCCGCGCTCCCGAGCGTCGAGAAGATGGTCGCGGCGATCAAGGAAGTGTGCTACTTGTGATTTGCGATTTTGGAATGGCCGATTTTGGATTTTGGATTTTAGATTTTGGATTTTGGAATGAGCTCAAGAACATCGAGGTTCTGAAAATTTCGAACTGGAATCCCGGAATCCCGGAATCCTGGAATCTGGAATCTCGGAATCTGGAATCCCGAGATTCTTGAATCTTGAATCTTTGATTTGATTTGATTTGGACAAGAAGTCGATCAAACGTGAATATCTGGCAACGCCGCGGAGGGCGGGAGTCTTTCAGATCCTCAACTCGCTGAACGGCAAGATCTTCGTCGGATCATCGACGAACCTGGACGGGATCCTGAATCGTTGCGAGTTTCAGCTTCGAGCCGGCGGGCATCCGGTCCGGGAAATCCAGTCGGATTGGAACGCGCAGAACGGCGAGGGATTTGAATTCTCGGTGATAGAGGAGCTTGTCGAACGAGAGAATCTCGATCATAAGAAGGAACTCGAGTTCCTCGAGGAGCTTTGGATCCAGAATCTCGGATGTCTCGAACCGAACGGTTACAACGAGCGAAAAAAGACCCGCGAAGAGAGATTGAGGATGATCGCCTCGAAGAACGCGGAAGCGGCTTTTAGAAAGTAGTTTTTGAAATTAGAAGCGGACCGAGTCCGACCAAGTTATGGCAAACAGAATAATGATGCCCAAGCTTTCTCCGACGATGGAGGAAGGGCAGATCTCGAGATGGGTCAAGGCCGAAGGCGATACCATCGAGCCGAATGAAACGATTGCCGAGGTCGATACCGACAAGGCGACGATGGAAATGACATCGCTCGAGGGCGGAACGCTGCTCAAGATTCTGGTCCCGGCCGGCAACAACGCCAAACTCGGCCAGACGATCGGTATTATCGGCAACCCGGGAGACGATATCTCGGCGCTCCTCGCGGAAGTTCCGGCAAACGGCTCCGCCGCCGCATCGGTTCCCGCTGAGAACGCCGAAGCGCCAAGGACGGAAGCGACTGTCCAGAAAGCGTCACCCGCTTCGGAAAATCCAGAATCCAAGATCCAAAATCCAAAATCTGTTGACGCTTCGCGTCTCATGGTTTCCCCGATCGCCGCGCGTATGGCGACCGAAAACGGGATCGATCTGCGATCGATCGCGGGTTCGGGTCCGCAGGGACGGATCATCAAACGCGACATTGAAGCCGCGCTCGCCGTCGGACAATCGCATCCGCGATCCGAAATCACAATTCCGAAATCTAGCGCCGGCTACCGCGAGGAGAACACCTCGAAAATGCGCCGGGTCATCGCCCAGCGCCTGACCGAGTCGATCGGCCCGATCCCGACGTTCTATCTGACGGTCGAGATCGAGATGGACAACGCGCTCGCGCTTCGCAAACAGATCAACGCGACGCTTTCGGAAGATGAAAAGGTGTCGGTAAACGACATCATTGTCAAGGTCGCGGCGATGTCGCTGATGAAGCATCCGTTCGTCAACGCCTCTTACCGCGACACTTCGATCCGTTTCTACGACCAGGCCGACATCGGCGTCGCCGTCGCGGTCGAAGAAGGGCTCATCACGCCCGTTATCCGGGCTGCGAACCACAAGGGTTTCGCCGAGATCGCGCGCGAGGTCAAAGAACTTGCCGGTCGCGCCCGCGACCGAAAGCTGCAGCCCGAAGAGTATACCGGCGCGACGTTCTCGATCTCGAACCTCGGAATGTTCGGGATCAAGGAGTTCACGGCGATCATCAATCCGCCGGAAGCAGCGATCCTCGCGGTCGGCGGCGCCGCGCCGACGCCGGTCGTACGCGACGGCGAGATCGTCGTCCGCAACGTAATGAACGTCACGATGAGCTGTGACCATCGGGTCATCGACGGCGCCACGGGAGCGAAGTTTCTGCAGACATTCAAGCAGATGCTCGAGAATCCCGTTTTGATGCTCGTTTGACCAAAAATCCCGTCGCGTCATTTCCTCCGATCGTTTCGCCCGGAATACGGTTCCTGATCCTCGGGAGCCTGCCGGGCGAACGGTCGCTGGCCGCAGGCGAATACTACGCCCATCCGCGGAACCGTTTCTGGCGCGTTCTGGCGACGACCTCCAACTCCCGCTTACCGGTCAGCTATCCCGACAAGATCCGACTGCTTGAGTCGATGCGGATCGGACTGTGGGATGTAATCGGCGAGGCGCGACGGGTCGGCTCGCTCGATTCGAACATCAGCGGAGAGATCCCGAACCCGATTCGGGAACTTATCGACGCGCATCCGGAACTGATCGCGGTCGGCTTCAACGGACGCAAGGCCGAGCAGATCCACGACCGGCATTTCGAGCGAAAGCGATCGATCCGCTATTTTTCGCTTCCGAGCACAAGCCCCGCGAACGCCCGGTTCGACGACGAGCTACTTCTGGAGCACTGGCGTGTGATGTTTGCCTGAACCCGCACTTGAAAAATTCTGCGACGGATTTCCCGAATCTCGCGAACAAAACACAGAGTAACATATGAGAACTCGTGCAATCCGTGGCGAGAGGGCGTTAGGTCTCTAATCGCGTATCCTGGTTGAACCCGCATTCTGCTGATTGCCCGTTCGGAACCGCCTGACCGACGCGAGAATCGATCATCCGAGGTTTCACCGAAGCGCCTCGAAACAGATCGGGAGCGTATCCGATACTCTTCCGCCTCCCGGCTCTCTCTCGGTTTCCGGATCCGTTTGTTACAATCAACGACGATGATCGTATCTGAGGCTATCGAATACGGCGGCGGGGCGTTTTGCGGAGACTTGTTTTTTGACGATCGCGTTTCCGACAGACGCGCGGGAATCGTCATTTTCCCGACCTTCAAGGGCCCGTCCGCGCTTGAAAGCAGAAAGGCCCGGCACCTTGCCGAACAAGGTTACGCGACGCTGGTTGCGGACATCTACGGCGGCGGACGCTCGACCGCCGACCCGGACGAGGCCCGGTCGTGGATGAACGAGCTCAACAACGACCGTCGGGAGCTTTTGCGAAATGCCGATGCCGCGCTCGCCGCGCTCAAGTCACATCCTAAGGTCGATCCCGGACGGACTGCGGCGATCGGGTTCTGTTTCGGAGGAAAATGCGCGCTCGATCTCGCGCGTTCGGGGGCCGATCTGCGCGCGATCGCGAGCTTTCACGGGGTTTACGATCCGCCGCCGTTCTCGTCCGACGAACTTTGGCGACCTTCGGTGCTGATACTGCACGGTTGGGAAGATCCGCTGGCGACTCCCGCGCAAACGCTCGGCTTGGCAGACGAATTGACCGCTCGGGACGCCGACTGGCAGATCCACGCCTACGGCCGAACCGGCCACGCCTTTACGAATCCGGAAGCGAACTCGCCCGAAACGGGACTCTTCTACAAAGAATCCGCCGACCGCCGATCGTGGCGGGCGCTCGGCGATTTCCTTTCCGAGGCCTTCGCGTGACAAGACTTGGACGGGATCGTCAGGGCCTCAGCATTCCCTTTAGCGCCTGTCCTGTGTAGGATTTCCTGACCCGCGCGACCTCTTCCGGCGTTCCCTGCGCGACGATCCGGCCGCCGTGCTCGCCGCCTTCCGGCCCGAGATCGATGATGTAATCGGCGGACTTTATGATATCGAGGTTGTGCTCGATAACAATCACGGTATTGCCCGTATCGACCAGTTTCTGGAGCACGTCGAGCAGTTTGTGGACATCAGCGAAATGCAGACCGGTCGTGGGCTCGTCGAGAATGTAGATCGTCTTTCCGGTGGCGCGTTTCGACAGTTCCTTTGCCAATTTGATGCGTTGCGCCTCGCCGCCGGACAGCGTCGTCGCCGACTGGCCGAGTTGGATGTAGCCGAGTCCGACGTCAAGCAGCGTCTGCAGTTTCGTCTTGATCGTGGGGATGTTCTCGAGCAACGGCAGTGCGTCTTCGATCGTCGTTTCCAATAGCTCCGAGATCGAGAGCCCTTTGTATCTGACCGCCAGCGTCTCGCGGTTGTAACGCTTACCGCGGCAGACGTCGCAGGTCACATAGACATCGGGCAGAAAGTTCATCTCGATCCGCTTCATTCCGTCGCCTTCGCAGCCTTCGCACCGACCGCCCTTCACGTTGAAGGAAAAACGGCCGGCCTTGTAGCCGCGTTCGCGCGATTCCGGGAGCATCGCGTAAAGTTCGCGGATCGGCGTGAACACGCCGGTGTACGTCGCCGGATTCGATCGCGGCGTGCGCCCGATCGGCGACTGATCGATCTCGATTATCTTGTCGACGAGTTCCAGCCCTTCGATCGCGTCGTGCTCGAGCGGGTTCGCGGCCGAATCGTAAACGTGCTTAGCGAGCGCCGGGTACAGAATATCCGCAACAAGCGTCGATTTGCCGCTGCCGGAAACGCCGGTCACGACCGTCAACAGTCCGAGCGGGAATCTCACGTCGATGTTCTTCAGATTGTGCGCCCGCGCGCCGCGAACGACGATATTGTGGCCGTTCGCCAAACGCCGCCAGTCCGGGATCTCGATCTTGAGCTTCCCTTTCAGATATTGGCCGGTGACCGATCGCGGCGCGGCGGCGATATCGTCCGGCGTTCCCACGGCTACGACCTCGCCGCCGTGAGTTCCGGCGAGCGGGCCGAGGTCGACGACGTAATCGGCGTTCGCGATCGTTTCCTCGTCGTGTTCGACGACGAGCACCGTATTCCCGAGGTCGCGGAGTTGATGCAGAGTTTCAAGGAGTTTCTGATTGTCGCGCGGATGAAGCCCGATCGAGGGCTCGTCGAGCACATACAGCACGCCGCGCAGTGACGATCCGATCTGGGTCGCGAGCCGGATGCGTTGACCTTCCCCGCCCGACAGCGTTCCCGAACCGCGGTCAAGCGTGAGATAACCGAGTCCGACGGAATTCAGAAAGCGCAGGCGGTCCTTGATCTCGCGCAGCACGAGTCCGGCTATCTTCTCTTCGCGCGGCGTCAGTCGAATTTCTTCGAACCTCGCGACGGCTTCGTCGATCGGCAGCGCCGTATAATCGCCGATACCGAGGCCGCCGATCCGAACCGCCAGGCTCTCCGGCTGCAGGCGCTTGCCGCCGCAGTCGGAACAAGGTCCCGGCGCGATGAACTCTGAAAGGGCAACACGGATCTTCTCCGAAGTCGAGTTATGCATCCGCTCCCGAAGGAACCGGACCGCCCCTTTCCATTCCGACGGATAGAAACTTTCGCCCCATTTCATCGGGATCTTACCGGCAACTCCTTCGAAGAAGCCGTCGCGAACCTCCGCCGGAAGATCGGAGAAGGGCATATTCGACGTGACGGCATCGGCCTTCTGCTTCTTATTGTGCTTGGCGATCAAACCGTCAAGCGCCGTGCGAAGTACTGTCGAGGCCATCTTGTCGACGCCGTCGAGAAAAGGCTGTTTCGAGATCGGCAGCGTCTGGTCCGGGATCAGCTTGCGCGCGTCGATCTCGGCGACGATCCCGAGACCGGCGCATCGCTTGCAGGCGCCGAACGCCGAATTGAACGAAAACGAACGCGGCTCCAACGTCGGGATGTTGACGCCGCACGTCACGCACGCCATTTTCTCCGAAAAGAGCCTTTCGTCGCCGTCGACAACCGAGATCAGCACCGCGCCGCCGGTCAGCTTCAGGGCCGTTTTGACGGATTCGGTGAGCCGGTCCTTGACCCCCGTCTTTATCAACAACCGGTCGACGACGACCTCGATCGTGTGGTTCTTGCGTTTGTCGAGACGTATCTCCTCATCGAGCGCGCGGAGTTCGCCGTCGATCCGCGCCCGGATGAAGCCGTCCTTGTGCAGTTTTTCGAGTTCCTTTTTGAACTCTCCTTTCCGGCCGCGGACGATCGGCGCGAGTATCATCACGCGCTCGCCTTCGGGCAGGTCGAGAATGTTGGCGACGATCTGCTCGAACGACTGCCGCGTGATCGCTTCGCCGCAAAGATGGCAATGGGGCTGGCCGATCGAAGAGAAAAGGAGACGCAGATAGTCGTAGATCTCGGTGACCGTTCCGACGGTCGAACGGGGCGAGCGCGAAACGGTCTTCTGTTCGATCGAGATCGCCGGACTAAGTCCCTCGACCGAATCGACGTCGGGCTTTTCGAGTTGATCGAGAAACTGCCGCGCGTAGGCCGAAAGCGACTCGACATATCGCCGCTGGCCTTCGGCGTAGATCGTATCGAACGCGAGCGACGATTTGCCCGATCCAGACAGTCCGGTGATAACCGTGAACGAGTCGCGCGGGATGTCGACATTGATATTCTTCAGATTATGCTGCCGCGCCCCGCGGACGGTTATCTGCTTGATGCTCATTACAGTTAAGAATTTCTGACCTGTCCGAAACGAGAAGTTTAACAATTCGAGACCAACTTCCGCAATCGGATCGTTGAGCGGGCTTAGAAATCCAACGAAATCGGAATACAATTCGTGTAAGTGAACTCTCACCCAAAAGAGGGGATTATGCTGAAGTACTCTCCGGTTTCGACCCGAATCGCCCGACGCAGTTTCTGTTTGCTCGTATTGGGGGCCTTCATGGTCATCGCGGCTCGCAGCTCATCGCCGACTTACACGCTGCCGCTTTGTGAATCGCCCACGTTCTACGGAATGCGGACATACTTCGACGAGGACCTGTCGTTTCCCGGAAAGATGGTGAACGGCGATTTGAATCGCGACGGCCGACAGGACCTCGTGATCGGAGAACCGCTATATGGCGGCGGGACGACCATGATGGTCATGCTCGGCACCGGACAGTTCGGGGGTCTGGCGGACGAAATTGATTATACGGTCGGCGGCAACCCCCAGGACCTGACGATAGCCGACGTTAACAACGACGGGATTCCCGATGTCATCAATACCCAGTATTACAGTCTGGATATATATCTGGCCAACACTGACGGCACTTTGCGATTGCCGCCGATAGTGTATGTTCCGACCCCGACCGGTCGTTACCGAACCACGATCGCCAGGGACCTGAACTCGGATGGAAAGATCGACCTCATGATTGGCGACGACAATCTGTATCCGAGCCTGATCGCAGTGCGCTTCGGCAACGGAGACGGGACGTTCAACGAAACACAGACGATATCGATCTCAAACTGGACGTTTGGGGACCTGCGGGCCGCGGATTTCAATAACGACGGACGAACGGATCTGCTGTCATTCGGCGAATATTCCTCAAAGATCTTCTTCGGCACCGCCAATGGCACGTTCCAGGCGGCGGTCAATGGGCGCGCCATGGGCGCTCGGGAGAAGTTCATCATCGATCATAACAGCGACGGGGCGCCGGACGTGTACGGGGTCGGTCCGGACGTGAAGGTCTATTTCAACGACGGCAACGGCAATTTCGGCGCACCGGTCACCACAAGCCTCGGCCTGCCGGAAGACCTGTCGTTGCTTTCTGCCGGCGTTGCGGACTTCAACGGCGACGGAATCCTCGACATTGCGGTTTCGACCGGCGCTCCGGATGTTCGCATCCTCAAGGGAACTGTCAACGGATTTGTCGGGGTCGCGGCGACAAACCTCTTGTGGGAAGCAAGCTGGATTCGCGTGCTCGATCTCAACAACGATGGACTTCCCGATTTCGCGATGTCGGGTTACAACAACCATTCCATTTATACGTTCGTCAACCGTTGCGGCTCGAGTCTGCAGACCTACGGAATCTACGGATCGGTCTTCAACAATGAGGGCTTCGGAATCTTAGGAGCCTCGATCCGTTTGGACAACTCCCCGGTGGGAGCGGTCGGCGCGATCACGCAGAACTCGACATTTGCGTTTCACGACCTTCCGGCCGGTCAGACGTACACCGTTGTGCCGTCTCACCGGCTGTTTGACTTCACCCCGAGTTCAAAAACCGTTGAGTTGAATTCCGATTCCCTGGTCGGGTTTGAGGGAATCATCAGGCGCTACGAGATATACGGGACGGTTGTCGACGGTGCGACACAGCGAGGAGTTGCAGGAGCTAAGGTAAAGCTTACCGGACCGTACAACACAAGCCTCAGTGTCACCTCGGGCCCGAACGGCGAATATCGCTTCGGCCATCTGTTTCCAAATGCCGGCGATGCCTATTTCATGATCGCGGAAACGAGCAACGTCATTTCAAACAGCTCGTACCACTATGTCCGCGATCTGACCGCCAACCGGCAGATCAATCTTTCCGTCGCGCGGTATCGGTATGACGTGACAACAACCGTTACGGGACCGAACGGGCAGCCGCGGTCCAATGTCATTCTTCTTCACGGTCAGTCCTCGCTTTGGAGATCGACGAACGCCGCCGGAATCGCCGTGTTTCCGGTTTCGGCCGGACTTGACCACACGATCCAACCGGCTGTTCTGAGTTTGCGTTTCACGCCGGAGTCGCTTTCGTTTCCTTATTTGACCGGGCCGGCCGGTGCGGAGCTCCGGATCGCACGCCGAAACCTTTCGGATTTCGACCGCGATGCGAAGTCCGACCTCGCTGTCTGGCGGCCGTCGAATCAGACCTGGTACATTCTGAATACATCGGATGGAGTCTTCAGAACGACGGGCTTTGGTCTCCCGACCGACATTCCGGTCCCGGGCGATTATGACGGTGATCAAATCGCGGATATCGCGGTCTTCCGGCCTTCCGACGGCACGTGGTACAGCCTCTTGTCGTCGTCCGGCGCGTTTTCGGTGTTTCCGTACGGGCAGAACGGCGACATTCCGGTCGCCGAGGACTACGACCGGGACGGCAAGACCGATATGAACATCTTCCGACCTTCGGACGGAACATGGTTCTCCTACCAGAGTTATTTCCGGACCTCCGCAATTCTCCAATGGGGAACGACCGGCGATCGGCCGCTGATGGGCGACATTGACGGCGATTTCTACAATGACCGGATAGTTTTCAGGCCCGATACGGGCGTTTGGTATGTGTACCGCTCGTCCGATCTGCGGATGGACGCATTTCAGTTCGGGATCGCGACCGATACGGTACTTACGGGCGATTATGACGGCGATACGCGGTCGGACGCAGTCGCGTACCGGCCGTCCACCGGAACCTGGTACATCCGGATGAGCGGGGATCAGTCGGTCCGGATCGTCAATTTCGGCATCGCCGAGGACATCCCGATGAGGGCCGACATCGACGGCGACGGAATGGACGACATCTCGGTGTACAGGCCGTCAACCGGGACCTGGTACGCGCTTCTCAGTTCCAACGGTTCGTTCTGGGCCTACAACTACGGCCTTCCCGGCGATATTCCGGTGCCTTCGACTTGGGTCCGACGATAATCGGAGAGGCTCTTTCGATTCATTGAGTGACCCCGCTTCGTGTGGACTTGGTGCGGCTTCGTGGATAAGAAAGGCTCTCATCCACGAAGAAGAACGAATCGAACACGAAGCCTGAAGATTTCAACGACACGGAGTCCTTCAGGAGTTCTACTTCAGGATCCCGAAGACCTTCTTGAGCAGCGAGGTGGTGCGGCCGAGCGGGTCCTTGCGGATCTTCTTTTCCTCTTCGGCGACCATGAAGAACAGACCGTCGAGCGCCTTCTGCGTGACATAGCCGTCGAGATCGGTCGCCTCCTTGCCGATGAGCAGCTTCGCGATCGGGCCGCCCTTCTCGACCATATCCTTGTAGCGCTGCGTGACGCCGACCTCTTCCGTGAAATCCTCGACGATCGGCCGGAATTTCACGCGCAGCTTCTCTTCGCTCGTCCGCCGAAAGAACTGCGTCGCCGCGTCCTGCTCGCCGAAAAGGATCTTTCGCGCGTCGTCGAACGTCATTTGCCTGACGGCATCGACAAAAACGTCGAACGCGACCGGGACCGCCTTTTCAGCCGCATGGTTCATCGAGGCCACGAACTCGTCGACCGCCTTTCCCTGCCCGGCGATCCGCAACGCCTTTTCAAGCCGCTGAAGGGACTTCGGAAGCGGGATCTTGACACGGACATCGTCAAGAAATCCGTTTTCCCGGCCGAGTGTATCGACCGCGAACCTGACGCCCTTCGTCAGGGCCTCTTTCAAACCCGACGAGATCTCCTTCGTCGTCGGCTGCTTACTTTTGGTCTGCGCCGGGGCCGTCACCGCCGCCAGGCTTCCGAGCAGCATCATCAAGACAATTGCAAGACTGATTCGTTTCATCGTTTCCTCCCGGGGCATTCGGATCATTCAAATTCGTTTGGAAAAACTCGAGGAC
>CAZARD010000059.1:16464-18592 GCA_964487505.1 uncultured Blastocatellaceae bacterium
TCGATCGCCTGTTCCATCGACGGATAGACAAGTTCCAGCACGACGGCATCGACCGGCGGCATCTCTTTTGATAGCAGGAAGGCGGCCCCGCCCATCGAGATGCCGATGACCCCGAGTTTCGCGTCCGGATCGCGCTCACGCGCGAAGCGCACCGCCGCCTCAGCGTCGAGGCTCTCGCGATAACCGAAAGTCAGCCGATCGCCGGTGCTCTCGCCGCTCCCGAGAAAATCGAATGCAAGGACCGCGTAACCTTTCGATCTCAAGAACCGCATCCGATCGACCAACGCGAGCCGGTTCGATCGGAGGCCGTGCATCAGCACGATCGTCGGACGGCCGGCCGACCCGCGCAGATACCAACCCTTGATCATCGCCCCGGACGCACTCTGGAACTGGATGTTTTCGCACGCCAGATCGAGCGGACAGTTCCCGACCGTGGCGTGGGCCGGAGCGCTGAGCAGGGTGCCGAAGTACCAGGCGCCGCCGAAAACTATCAGCAGCACCAGCACCGGCGCGATGATCGACACGCGTTTCAGCATTCTGGATCAATCGATCACTTCGCCTTACCTTGGTTCGCGACCGCGTCCTGCGCGGCCTTGATGGCATCGGCGTCGCCGAGATAATAGCTCCGGACCGGCCGCAGATCGTCATCAAGTTCGTATATCAGGGGAACGCCGGTGGGAATATTCAGCTTGACAATCTCGTCGTCGGCGATCGTATCAAGATACTTCACGAGCGCGCGCAGCGAGTTGCCGTGGGCCGCGACGATCACCCGTTTTCCGGATCGGACGACCGGCGCGATCTCGTTCTCCCAATACGGAACGAACCGCGCTACCGTATCCTTAAGGCACTCGGTCAACGGAACCTCGTCATCCGACAGATCCGCATAGCGCCGATCGCGCCGCGGGTTCCGCTCATCGTCCGCGGTCATCGCCGGCGGCGGAATATCGTAGCTGCGCCGCCAGATCAGAACCTGCTCGTCGCCGAACTTCTGGGCCGTCTCGGCCTTGTTCAATCCCTGAAGATCCCCGTAATGACGCTCGTTAAGACGCCAGTTCTTGATGACCGGAAGCCACATCAGGTCCATTTCGTCGAGGACTATGTTGAGCGTGCGGATAGCCCGCTTGAGCACCGATGTGAACGCGATGTCGAACTCGAACCCTTCCGCGCGCAGCAATTTTCCCGCGGCCGCGGCCTCGTCGAGGCCCTTTTCGCTGAGATCGACATCCTTCCAGCCGGTGAACCGGTTTTCCTTGTTCCAGACACTTTCGCCGTGTCGGATCAGTACGATTTTATGCATAAGACAGTAGACGCCGGTCGACGATAGGGTCGCCGCCGCGCGTCTTTCTCCATTTTCAGCTTTCAATTATCAGTTACTTTGATTATCGTTTCGATCCTCGCGGTTCGCAACCTTCTCTGCGGATCTCTGCGAGCGCCTCGCCGACAAGGTAAAGCGATCCGGTGACGACGATGGTCGCGTCATCCGGGGATGTTTCACGCGCGACCCGGATCGCCTCACGGACGGACTTCGCCTGCCGGACGTCCGACGCGAAGCGTCGCGCGATCGAACCGAGTTCCGAGACATCCATCGATCGGGCGTTGTCGGCACGTACAACGATCACCGTCGAAGCGATCGGAAAAAGAACGGCGCCGGTCTCCGCAACGTCCTTGTCGCGCATCGCACCGAAAATCATCACGACCGGCGGGGTAACCTCGGACCTCAGGTACTCACTGAGCGCGCGGGCGCCGTTCTCGTTGTGCGCGCCGTCAAGAAGAAAACGCCCGATCCGTTCGAGCCGGCCGCGGTGCGCCGCCGTCTGAAGCCCGGCGACGATCGGTTCACCGGAAAGTCCGATCGCCTCGGCCAAAAGTATCGCGTTCTTCGCATTCTCGATCTGGTGCTCGCCTGCCAGACCGATCCGTTCGACTCGGTATGAGCCAAGTTTCGTCCGAAAATCCAGCGAATCCCCGGCGCGGGCGGCGATGACATCGGCCGCGAAGATCGGGTCCGCGCCGACGCTTCGGCACCGGTCGACCAGAACGGCCAACGCGTTCGGCCGCTGTTCCCCGATCACGACCGCCTGCTGACCGGGCTTGATGATCGCCGCCTTTTCGGCCGCGATCAGTTCGA
>CAZARD010000059.1:18692-26104 GCA_964487505.1 uncultured Blastocatellaceae bacterium
CAAGCCCGAGTTTCATCGCGAGCACCTCGTTTCCGAGCCCGTACAAGTATTTGACCGAGTCCGCGAAGTTCATATATCGTGAGTCTAAACGACCCTATGGACAAGCAACAAATCACTGAAAGCCTCGGCGCGGCCCATCGCGAATTCGCGAATTTCGTCGTCGCTCTGACGAAGGAGCAGTTTGAATTCCGGAAAGAGGATAAATGGACCGCGGGCGAACAACTCGAGCACATCATCCGTTCCGCGGCTCCGCTTGCAACCGCTCTCGAACTGCCGAAATTCATTCCGCAACTGATTTTCGGCTCATCGTCCGGATCCTCGAGAAGTTATGACGAGATCGTCTCCATATACCGCGACGCGCTTGCGGGCGGCGGGAAGGCGACAGGGCGTTTCATCCCCGAGCCGATCGCATTTGAAAAGCGGATGCAGCTTTACGAGACGCTTGAGCGCACGCTCGATTCACTTTTGAAGGCGCTTGGCAAATTCGAAGAATCGCAACTCGACTCGATTCGCCTGCCGCATCCGCTGATCGGAAAGCTCACCGTTCGCGAGATGATGTATTTCACGATCTACCACGTCGGACATCACCAAAGCGCGGTCAAGGCAAATCTGGGATTGAGCGGTTAGCCGTGAGCAGTAAGCGGTGAGCGGTAAGAAGAAGTCCACTCACCTTTTGCTGCTCACGGCTCACGGCTCACTGCTCACCGCTCACCGCTAATCGTTCATCATAAAATCGAGGAGCCGCATGATCGTTTCACGCATTTCGCGCCGATCTACGACCATATCGACCATTCCGTGTTCGAGGAGGAATTCAGAACGCTGAAATCCCTTCGGGAGTTTCTGGCGGATCGTTTGTTCGATGACGCGTGGACCGGCAAAACCGATCAGAGCCTTCGGTTCGGCGACGATGACATCGCCGAGCATCGCGAAGCTGGCGGTGACGCCGCCCGTCGTCGGATCGGTCAGGATCGAAATGAACGGCAGTTTCTCCTCGTGAAGACGCGCGAGCGCGGCCGAGATCTTGGCCATCTGCATCAATGACAACGTGCCTTCCTGCATACGCGCGCCGCCCGAAGCTGAAAAGACGACCACCGCGCCGTTGGTTTCCAGCGCGCGTTCGATAAGGCGCGTTATCTTCTCGCCCACTGCCGAACCCATCGAACCGCCGATGAACGACATATCCATCGCTCCGACATACGTCAGGTGACCGCCGACCATTCCTTTCCCCGAAACGATGGCCTCGGGAAGGCCGGACGTCTTCTTGGCCGCCACGATGCGGTCCTTGTAGGGTTTCGAATCGACAAAACCGAGCGGATCGCCCGATGTCACTTCCTCATCGAGCTTTTCGTAGCGACCGTCGTCAAATATCGTGTCAAGCCTTTCGCGGGCGCCGATTCGGAAATGATAAGCGCAATGCGTGCAGACGTTTAGCGATTCGATAAGTTCCCGTTTGTAGAGCGGACTCTCGCATTCGGGGCATTTGACGAAGATGCCTTCAGTCCGGACGGTCCGCTCCTCGTCGTGCGGGGCGTCGGCGATCTTCGGTTTGTTGCGTCGAAACCAAGCCATAGGATTTGGGATTTTGGATTTCGGATTTTGGATTTGGGATCCGGACTAAGCGATATCGCAATCCGGCTCCCCTGAAAGCCAAATCTAGGCTTCAGCTTATCACAAAGCCCGCGTGCGCCACACTTTGCAGGGTCTTCGAAAACTGGCCGGACAAAAATCGAGATCTTAGCTTGTCGCGAAGCCCGCGCTTGCAATGCCTCGCCCCGACTCCGAGAAATTGTCTTCGCCTTTCTTCTATGCTAGATTTCAAGCGATTTCGAGGCTCCAATATATGACCAAGATCCTGATTCCGGCAATCATTTTGTTCGCATTGCACGCGTCCGCGCTCGGCGCGGTCAAAACCTGGGACGGCGGAGGCGCGGACGGCAACTGGACGACCGCCGCGAACTGGGCCGGCGACGTCGCGCCCGCCGCCAACGACGATCTCGTTTTTCCGGCAACGGCCGCGCAGTTTGCGACGAACAACAACTTTTTCATCCTCACGAGCTTCAACTCGCTGACCTTCGAGGGCGGCGCATACACGGTCGCCGGCAACCCGTTTCGCGTCGCGAACGGGATCACCGTCAACGGCGGGACGCCGAGCGTCAATACGGCGATCTCCCTGTCGGCGGCGCAAACCCTGAGCGCCGCGCAGGGTGCGGTCGCGACGCTCGCGGTCCTCTCCGTACCCGCGGCCGGCGTGACGATCGACGGCGCGGGAAGTTTCGGCATCGGCGTGATCTCCGGGTCGGGCGCGGTGACGAAGAACGGCGCCGGCGCATCGGCGATAATCTCGGCGTCCGGATTCTCGGGTGCGATCAATGTCAACAACGGCATTTTCGTCGTCGATGCGAACATCCCCGGCAGCACGGTGACGATCAACTCGCCGACGACGACCGGCGGCACGCTCGGGTTCGGCGGATTCGGCGGCACAGGCACGGTCGGCACCGTGAACATCGTGCAGGGCGCCGTGAGCGCCGGAACCTTGACGTCTCCGACCGGCATCCTCAACACCGGAACGCTCAATTTCACCGCCAATGGGAATTACGCCTGCAAGATCGGCGGCCCGGCGCCCGGGGCGAACGGCCACGATCAGCTTAACGTCGTCGGAACGGTCAACCTGAACGGCGCGCGGCTCGCACCGGTCCCTTGGGGAACATACCGCCCGGCGATCGGCGACCAGTTCACGATAATCAGGAACGACGGTGCCGACCCGATCTCCGGTACATTTCTGAACGCTCCCGAGGGCGCGGTCTTCGGCGGCGCGCTCAATACGGCCTTCAGGATCACATACCAGGGCGGCGACGGGAATGACGTCGTCATCACGCGGGTCAATCGCGCGCCGTTCGATTTCGACGGGGACGGACGGTCCGAGGTCGCTTCGTTCCGGCCCTCGAACGGGACGTGGAACGCGACGCTGACCGGATCCGGGGCGTCGTTTTTGACGCAGTTCGGCGCCGCCGGCGACAGGTTGACGCCGGCCGACTTCGACGGTGACAACAAGACGGACGTCGCGGTCTTCCGCAACGGCGTTTGGTGGATTCTCTACAGTTTCACGAATTCGGTGACCGCGACCCAGTTCGGGCTCGCCGGCGATGTTCCGGTACCGAACGATTTCGACGGCGACGGGCGAGCCGATATGGCCGTCTTCCGCCCGTCGGACGGGATCTGGTACCAGATGAGGAGCCTCGGCAATCAGTTCTACGCGCAGCAGTTCGGGATCAACGGCGACAAACCCCTGATGGGCGATTTCGACGGCGACGGAATCGGCGACATCGCGGTTTACAGACCGGCCGACGGCGTTTGGCACCAATGGCTGAGTGCGACCAACTCGTACACGGCCTTTCCGTTTGGCATCGCGACCGACCGGCCGTGCGCCGCCGATTACGACGGAGACGGCAAGACCGACGCGTGCGTGTTCCGCGGGACCGCCGACGGGAGCCAGCCCGACTTCTATATCATCCGAAGTTCCGATCAGTCGGCGCAATACGTTTCGTGGGGTGTCCCGGACGATCTCCCGATGCTCGGCGACTACGACGGCGACGGCCGGATCGACATCGGGATCTTCCGCGCCTCGTCGCAGCAATGGTATTGGATCAGGAGTTCGAACTCGACCGTCGGATTTTCAGGCTTCGGCCAGACGGGTGATCTGTCGATCCCGTCGGCGTACGTACCATAGCATTTGGGATTTTCGATTTGGGATTTCGGATTTTGGATTTCGGCAATCCGTTGGAGTTACGCGTTACGCGTGACGGCCTGATAGCAAATCGACGCTGCGCCAGGACGAACGCGTTTCGATCTCCGACCAATCGCAAATCGCAAATTGAAATTCGCAAATCTCCGAGCGCTCACCGTTCGAGGATCGCGGTCATCTGTTTGTGGATCAGCCCGTTCGAGGCGCAGATCGGAGGCGCGTAAATGCTGAACTTCGAACCGTCGTAATATGAAACTTGTCCGCCGGCCTCTTCGATTAGAAGCAAACCGGCGGCGACATCCCAAGGGCTGAGGCCTTCTTCCCAGAATCCGTCGAACCGGCCGCAGGCGACATACGCCATATCTATCGCGGCCGAACCGTCGCGACGCACGCCACGCGAACTGAGTAGCAGTTCGGTCAGGTTTCGGGCGAATTTCTCGCGGAATTTGATGTCATACGGAAAGCCCGTGACAAGCAGCGCGTCGCCGAGATCTTCCGTTGCCGAAACTCGGATCGGCTTGTTGTTGAGCGTCGCGCCGTTTCCGCGCTCGGCGGCGAATATCTCGTTCCGCGTCGGGTCGAACGTCACGCCAACGACGATCTCGCCGGCGTGTTCAAGCGCGAGCGTCACGCACCAGCAAGGATATCCGTGGGCGAAGTTCGTCGTGCCGTCGAGCGGGTCGACGATCCATTTCCACACGCTTGTGCCGTCGAGCACGGCCGCGCCCGACTCCTCGGCCAGGATCGCGTGTTTCGGATGATGCGAACGGATCCGTTCGATGATCAGTTTCTCCGACGCGAGATCGGCTTCGGTGACGAGGTTGATATCGCCTTTTTTTGAGATATCGAGTTTCCGCCCGAACTTCTCAAGCAGCAGCTGGCCGGCCTCGCGGGCCGTTTCGATCGCGAAATTGAGCATCTGTCAGGCTGATCCTAGCGGAAAAAGATGTCGACGTAATCGGCGACGGCGTCGCACGGGTTGTCGATGCTCGCGAGCCGCCAGTATTTGCGTTTGCCGGTAATCTTGAAGACCATCTCGCCCTCGCGTTTGCAGGGTTCGCCGCCGTTTATGTGGCTGACCTGCGTGACGATCGTTCCGTCGAACACGAAATCCTTGGAGTTGATCTCCTTGATAACGCCGTCTATCCGCACGAAATCGCTGTCCTTGCGGCTTTTCTGCTCGCCTTTGAGATAGAAGACGCCGCGTTTGTTCGTTACCGTCGCGGTTCCGAAGTAATCCCAGCTGATCCATTGGAGCGAGAACATATGCTTGCCGAGCAGCATCGTCTTCGCTTTCGCGTCGTTGACGACGGTCTTTTCCTGCCCGAGGGCGCCGATTCCGAAGATGCCGAGCGCCAGTGCGCCCGCCAATAAGAACTTTTTCAACACAACTGACTCCTTCCGGGAAATTCCGGTCATTGACGAGACGTCGGCATCACTTGGCGTTTGCCGACCGCGCTTTCGGCGCGGACCGCTCGACGAGGCGCAAGAACTCCTGGACCTGCGAATTCCAGAAAACCCAATCGTGTTTACCGGGGAGCTCGCGGAATTCGTGCGGTATCTTCTTGTCGCGCAGGACCTTGGCGAAGTCGTGACTGTTCTCGATCAGGAAATCCTCGGTGCCGCAATCGAGATAGATGAACGGCAGCGCCTTGATCTTCTCCGCCGGAACCTCGCTCGCGAGCCGGTAAATATCGTTCGACTTTCGGGTTTCGCTTTCGACCGCGCCGAAAACGCTCATTATCGATTTGGACAGCCATTTGCCCGTGTTCTTGTCGTCCCAGAACGTCGCGCGGAGCGCGCCGCTGAACGAGCCGACGGTCGCGAACATATCGGGATACTTGAGGCCGAACTTCAGCGCTCCGTAGCCGCCCATCGAAAGGCCGGCGATGAAACGGTTCTCGCGCTTCGCGATCGTCCGGAACGCGGAATCGATCTCGGGTACGAGCTCGCGAACGATGTAGCTCTCGTATTTGTCTTTTGGAACGCTCGAACTGTCCGTATACCAGCCGTCGTCGCCTTCGGGCGTGACGATGATGAAATCGTACGCCATCGCGAATTTCGCGATCTCGGTCTTGTCGGTCCAATTCGAGTAATGCCCCGTCAATCCGTGGAGCAGAAAAACGACCGAATACCTCGAATCCTTGAGCGTCGCGTATTCCCGCGGCAGTATGACCCGGTACGGCATATCACGTCCCATCAGCTTGCTGCGGAGTTTGCGCTCCTCGACCTTGACGCCCCATCCGGGCGCGGCCGTCCGGTCGATCTGGGCAGCGACGGGAACCGCGCCGATCAGGATCGCCAAAAATAGAATGAACCGAATCTGCCGAATCATAGATCTGACCTCCGAGACTTATCCGAAGAAGCGCTTGAGCCAGCCGCCCGAGCTCTTGTCGACGATCTGCGCGAGTTCGCCGGCATCGAACCAGGCTCCCGAACATTTGTCGCAGACATCGATATGAATATGCTCGAACTGGGTCTCGATCAGAATTCCGTCGGCGCAGCGCGGGCATTTGAGCGCCGTCGCGTGGGCTTCCTCGGCGGCGAGCTTCGCCTTCATCTTTTCGATAAGTTCCTTCTCTTTCCGGTGAAAGTACTCGTTCTCAAGCGCCGAACCGCGCTCATCAATTCCGTTTGCCATGGGTTCTCCTTTGAATAGTTTTGCCGTATCTGAAAATAGCAGTTTGCGGTTGAGGTTGTAAAAGCGACCATCGGCCACGACCGCACGACCGGACTTCAGTCTTCGGTCTTGTGGATCGACCTGACCCGTTGGCGGGCCTTTTTTGCCCGTCTGATCGTGTTTCGCTTTTTGAGACTTATCTCGGCCCAATCCGAAACCTTCTTGAGCGGATGCCACTCGAAGTCCTCTAGCGGAAGCACCTCGCTCGAAGCGTCGCGCAGCTTGAGCGTGCTGAACGCGACGAAGACGATCGCGAAATTGAACAGGGCTCCGGCCGAGATCACGAGCCATCCCGGCGCGAGCCCGACGTGGGCGCGGTCGATGAAGTCATCGACCGTCGCCGCCGGTTCAGGATGGATGTACACCTTCAGCGTCCAGCTCAGCGCGAGCAGCACGAAGATCCACAGATAGTTGCTACGCAGCCGGCGACCGACGGCCTCCCATTCGCTGATCGTGAAATGGGGCGTGATGAGATCGGCCGCGATATGCTCGGCCCATTCCTTGTCGGGCGGGACGGTGCGGTGCGACAGCATCGGCGCGAAATACCCTGTCTCGAGGACCCTCACGCGATTGGCCCAGACCTCGTAATAGCGATACCGCCGCGCCTCCATGAAGAGGAAGATCGAAACGAGTATGGTATTGATCGGAATCGCGAAATGGGGATTGTTTGCCGAGCTGAAAACAAAGGAAAGCGTCGCGCCGGCGGTGATCACGGCCCAGTTCGTCGTCGCATCGAGGCGGCCGCGCCAGACATTCGAACGCTGCACCTCGCCACGGTAGAAATGGACCATCGCCGTATTGAACTCGGCGAGCGAAAGTTTCTGCGGGATCGAAAGCGGCGTCGTTTTCGGCTTCTGGCTCCGCGCGCGAACCTCGTCGGCGAGCGACTTGAACGAGGGCGGAACACGGCTGATATGGATTTCTTCGTCAGCCGGAAGATCTTCCGGCCGAAATTCGTCTTTCATATTGCAGATAGCGGAAAACGGGGCC
>CAZARD010000060.1:0-10735 GCA_964487505.1 uncultured Blastocatellaceae bacterium
GACCTGTGCCGGTATCTGTCCGATGAATTCGGGCTGGACATCGATTGTTTGGGAGAGCGAACCATTCTGGGACCAATTCGATAGCGACCTGTCCTGTATCGGCCGCACGGTCCCGTGGGCCACGGGAAAGCCGACGCCCTCCGCGCCCGGGCGCTGGTTTCGACTGCCAGGGAGCCGTCCGACGATACAGGCGATGACGACGAGATCGGCATCGGCACGTTCGCCGTCGACATCAAAAACCCGGGCTCCGACCCGATCGAGTTCAACAACGCGGAGTTCACCGGCGACAATGCCGAATCTGATGAAAGCGGAAATCCGAAGGCGGAAACCGGTGCCCACGATTCCGCTCAGGGAGCAACCGGGGGCGGTAATGGCGGGATCGCAGATGATCTTCACTGTTGGAAGCTTCAGGACGTATTGAACTTTTTGAAGACCACCCCAAAACAAGCCTGGGACAAGACCGTTGCAGGTAAGAAAGAAAACGGCGGAATACTTACAATTCAGACCAACGGCCAACTGGAGGTTTCCGATGAACAGGAGGGTACCTCCGATGGCATGCCGGACACACTGGGAGTTTTGCGAGATCGTCGCAAGCAGTTTTCGACGTCCGCGCTTTGCCGAAACGCGCAACTGGGTCGAGAACTTCAACTTCAACTGAGCGGTAGCGGCCGGCAAACCCGAATCAAAGAACCGCAAGACGTCAGAACCGCGACCGTGCCGTCGGAACCGGGAGCGGTAGAGACTGTGTCAATACTCGTAACCGGGAGCGGTAGCGACCGGCAAGGCGGCCTGTTAGAACCGGTGGCGGTAGAGACTGTGTCAATACTCGTATCCAAGGGGATCAACGTGAATTACCGTTCGTTTCAACGAACGGCCAGCGGTCAGAACAATAATCGCGGCTTTAGCCGAAACTTAAGCTAGAGTCGTTCAGTGCTTGAGTTTAGCGCGTCCGGGCGTAGCCCGGATCATAGCGTTCAGTCGTTCAACGGCTGGGCAGGAGCCCAGCCCTGAACGATTGCCGATAGATCAAAGAACGGCTTCTGATACAGCCTCGTCAGGCGCGGACGCGAGAAGTCGAACCCGTTCCGTTTGGGATTCGGATTTTGGATCTTGGATCGAATCCCAAACCCCAAATCCCAAATCCCAATTCCCAATTCCCAAATCCCAAATGGAAATACGTAGTTCCGCGTAGCCAAAATGCGTGGACATCGGAATTCCGCGGCGGTCGTTACCGGGCTATCCTGACGATCGAAGACGAATTCGACCCGAAATGCGAATCGGAAGGATTCTGCCACGGATTTCACTAGCGAAAAAAGATACGGAACATTGGCGCGAATCCATACCGTCCGCGGCGAAATGCAGTTGGGCCGGTTTGTCGCGCAATCCGGGTTAAAGGCCACCCCCGTTGGTCCGAAAAGAGCAAATGAAGGTCCTGGTTGCCGATGACAATTCTCAAGTGCGCGAACTCCTGCGCGAGTACCTTCCGGCGTCGGCCGATGAGGTTCTCGAATGCGCCAACGGCAATCAGGCCGTCGCGCTTTTCAAGGAGCACCGGCCTGACTGGGTTCTGATCGATTGGGGGATGCCCCGGATGAACGGGATCACGGCGATCCGCGAGATCGTGGCCGAATTCCCAACGGCGAACATCTGTATGGTCACGGCGTTTGACGACGAAGATCTAAGGGCCGAGGCGCTCGCCGCCGGAGCGACCGGCTTCGTGGTCAAAGACAACCTGTCGGAATTGAGAACGGTGTTTTCGGCGGAAACCCGAAGGGTTAGACCGTAATTGGCGGACCGGTTCGGTGCTTTGTTAGCGTCGAACCCTTCGATAGCAACCGCGGTCGGAAGGTATGGAAAATCATCGCGATTCTGACCGGTCCATAGGCCGATCGGTCCAGCGGTAGTCGATCATCGGAGAGACTGTATGAAGCGACGGAGTTCAAAACACTTTGCGGGCCGGTCCGTGTCCGCCGGAAAACGGTTTGGCGCGAGAGGAGCCGCGATGCTTGCCCTTTTCGCGGTCTTGGCGGCTGCCGCGCATTGGAACGAGACCGGCGTTCGCGCCGGCCAGGACACGTTTTCGGCGAACCGGGAAGCCGCGCCGTTGGAGCCTGAGGCGTCCGTCGTGACGTTCAGCAATACCGGAAACATCAACATCAATGACAGCGCCGCACCGCCGACGCCCGCCACGCCGTATCCCTCGACGATCACGGTCAGCGGAATGCCGCCGTCGATGTCCAACCTGCGCGTCGTTATCAACGGACTGACGCACACTTTCCCGGACGACATCGACATTGTGCTGGTCGGGCCGCAGGGACAGCGTTCGATACTTATGTCCGATGCGGGCGGAAGCGGCGATGTGACGCTTCTGCCGCCGATCGGATTTGAACAGTCGGCCGCGACCACGTTGCCAGATTCGACGACGCTCACCGCCGGGCTCTTCAAACCGACCAACTACGCCGATGCTCCGAACGACGCTTTTCCGGCTCCGGGGCCGACGGTCGCGGTCAACGAGCCCGCAAATCTCAGCGTTTTTGACGGAACGAATCCGAACGGCGACTGGAAACTGTTCGTCGTCGATGACGCCAACGTCGACGGCGGCTTCATCGCCAACGGCTGGTCGATCAGGTTTACAGTTCCGCTCTTGACGGTCACGAAAACGGCAGATACCAATGACGGTGTCTGCGATGCGGATTGCTCGCTCCGCGAAGCGATCGCGGCGGCCTCACCGGGTGAATACATCAATTTTTCATCGCTCTTCAATTCGCCGCAAACGATCACGCTCAACGGAAACGAGCTTTTCATCAACAAGGATCTGATCATCTTGGGACCCGGCGCAAACGTGCTGACGGTTTCGGGCAACAACGCGAGCCGCGTTCTTTCGGTCGCTTCGGGCGCTTCGGTGATCGTCGGCGGGATGAAGATCAGCGGCGGGAACGACCCGACCGGAGAGGGCGGCGGAATCCGCAACAACGGCATTTTAGGTTTGAACGCCGTGACGGTCAGTTCCAATACTTCGGCTCACTCGGGCGGCGGCGTCTACAATCACGGCGGCGGCACGCTGGCAATCAACGATTCGACGATCACCGCCAATTTGGCGAATATCGCGGGCGGCGGTCTTTACGGTGGCGGCGTTTTAACGCTTAGCAATTCGACGATCGCCGGCAATTCCGCGATTTTCGGCGGCGGCGTCTACGCCGGTTTCAACGGCGCGACCATGACAAACTCGACGATCTCGGGGAATTCCGCGTCGAATCAGGGCGGCGGGATAAATGCCGACATCGGGACACTCGAGATCGACGGCTGCACGATCACCGACAATACCGCTGGTTCGGCCGGGAAAGGCAGCGGATTTCACCAAAATGCGGGCACGGTCTCGACCCAAAACACCATTATCGGCGCGAACCGCGAAAACACGACACGACCGGATGTCGTCGTGACGGGCGGCACGCTGACTTCGGCCGGTTACAATCTCGTCGGCAATCGCGGCGCGGTCACCGTATTCAACTCGCCGGGCGATCAATCGGGTAACGGAGCATCGCCGCTCAATCCGAGGCTTGCCCCGCTGGCCAACAACGGCGGCCTGACGTTGACGCACGCGTTGCGTGCCGGAAGTCCGGCGCTCGACAAAGGCGCCAGTTTCTTTTCTGTCTCCGACCAACGCGGTCTCTTGCGCCCGGTCGATCTTCCGGGCATCTCGAATCAAGCGGACGGCGCGGACATCGGCGCGTTCGAGGCTCAGTCCGCCCCGACCGCACGCGCGCCGTTCGACTACGACGGCGACGGCAAGACCGACATCTCGATCTTCCGGCCCTCGAACGGCCAATGGTGGCTGAACCGATCGGCCGCCGGGTTGATCGTCCACACGTTCGGCGTCTCGACCGACCGCATCACGCCGGCAGATTTCACGGGCGACGGCAAAACGGATGTCGCGATCTTCCGGCCCTCGAGCGGCGAATGGTTCGTGCTGCGGTCCGAGGACTCGACCTTCTACTCGTTCCCGTTCGGCACGAACGGCGACGTGCCCGTCCCGGGCGACTTCGACGGTGACGGCAAGGCCGACGCGACGGTGTTCCGCAACGGGATCTGGTACATCCAGCAATCGACCGGCGGTACGCGCGTCGAGGGATTCGGCGCGGCGTCGGGCGATTTTCCGGTGGTCGCCGATTACGACGGCGACGGAAGATCGGACCTCGCGATCTACCGCACCGCGCTCGGCCAATGGTGGCTCAACCGCTCGACCGCGGGACTGATCGTCCACACGTTCGGAAACAGCGCCGACAGGCCCGTTCCGGGAGATTTCACCGGCGACGGCAAGGCCGACGTCGCGATCTGGCGGTCGTCGAGCGGGGAATGGTTCATTTTGCGGAGCGAGGACAGTTCGTTCTATTCATTCCCGTTCGGCACCAACGGGGATGTCGCGGCGCCGGGCGATTACGACGGCAACGGCATCATCGACGCGACGGTTTTCCGTCCTTCGAACACGACGTGGTATTCGAACACGCAAACCCAGGGAACGCTGACCAACGGGTTCGGCGCGGGTACCGACAGGCCGACGCCGAATGCGTACGTCCCTTAGCCGGCGCCTCCGACCGACACGCCGACGGGAACCGGGATCTTGGATTTCAGGCAGGTTTGGATCTTTGTTGCAGACCTCCAAGACCCGGAACCCCGACGGGGCGCCGTGCAAAGTACAAAGTGCGTCGTACAAACTTCGAAACGTAAGAGCAATTCGATTCCACCGAACAAACCACGTTCGGAACAATTTACTATGCACTTTGCGCTGATTTGCACCGTTCCTCTACCCAACCGGGGCCGAGATCGGTAGTCAGGCTGCAAGATTTCATCCGTCGGCGAACAAAGGAATCGCTTTCCTCGTTTCAATCTGAACCGACGCTTGGGACGAGATTGATGTCAGTTCCAGATTCCAGGAACCAAATTCCGAATCAGGCGTAATAGGTTTTTGTAATGGTTTTTGGAGGCGTTTGGCTCTAACAGATATTTATGACGGTGTTTCTTTCTAAGGCATTCGTGGACGAAAAAGCCGCCTGCAATAGATCGATTATCGGGTAAAGCGTAAGCGGTCTCTGTCAGAGATCGACCTGCCGAGGAATAGCCTGATCCTGAAACGGTCGACGTAAGAATGGGGCTCGGGATTCGGGCCCCGTTCGGCTCCATTTGAAATGGTCATGCATTCAACAACTCATCGATGAACTTCAGATCGGAACGAGGTTCCGTCGAGCGAGTGGGTCGTGTTAGGTGTCCCAAGGTCCGGGTGTTCCTCGAAAGTGAACAGCCGGGGCAGCTTGGTTTTCAAGCTTCTGTAGGTGCTTCTCAAACGGCGGTGAGTGAAGGTCCGTTTGCCGGCATCAAACGTCTGTTAGCCCTAAAGATCGATGTACGAGACAAGAAGCCAACGCCCGATTCCTCGTGCCGGCTTTGCCCGGCGGATCGCGCTGCACCTTGCCGTGGCCGGTTGTCTTTTGATCGTTTCACTCGCAGCAGGAATGATCGGCTACGTACGGCTCGAGCAGATGTCCTGGACCGACGCATTTCTTAACTCGGCAATGCTTTTGGGCGGAATGGGGCCGGTCAACCCGCCGCAAACCGAGGGCGGCAAGATTTTTGCAGGCGTTTATGCGCTTTACGCCGGCCTGATCTTCATTGTTACGGCCGCGCTGGTCTTTACCCCGATCCTGCATCGGGTCATTCATCGCTTCCATTGGGACGAAAAGCTCTGACTTCGGGAGCGTTCGGGTTCAAGTCATGTCGATAGAAACAGGCACGGGGAACAGATGCCGACGGGCCGTATCGCTGTCGATGGTCCTCGGCGTCGCAACGTTGCATGTTCTCGGGCCCGGCGGATATCTGAGCGGGTCCGCGCACAGGCTTTATTCGGGCTACGCCTCGGACGTTCTGATCCCGTTTGCGATGTATTTCGTCCTTTGCCTGAGCGAGCGAAACCTCCGCTTCGTGACCGGTTGGAAGGCGAAGGCGGCGCTCGTCTTCGGGGCCGCTTCGGTCGCAGAGATTCTGCAGGGATTCGGCATCCCGACGCTCGGGCGGACGTTCGATCCGCTGGATTTCGTGATGTACGGCGCCGGCGCGCTTGCGGCAGTAATGCTGGATCGGATTGTCCTTGCAGCCGTTTGCGGAGCAACCGCGAGTGCCCGGCCTGTCCCCCAAGGAAAGGTTGAGCGGCGTCGGCAAAGAAAAAGCGGTTGTCGACGTCTCAAGAATCGACAACCGCTTTTCCGATCTTCACCGTTCGGATTACGGATTCCGCAAAACGAGAGTCAGACCGTCCAGGTTTTCGTTGACCGTGACGACCAACGGATCGAACTGATAGCCTTTCGCGGTGACGGTGAAGACGTAGACCTGGCCAACCTCAAGATCGGCGAACAGAAAATTGCCGAACGAATTCGTCCGCGCGACGCGCGTCGTCCCGTTTTGATCGGTCACTAAGACCGTCGCACGGCTGACGACGCCCCCTGATTCGTTCAAGACCCGTCCGCTGACGGCAACATTCGCGGCTACGGGCGTCGTCAATTCGACCGCCCCGATATCAGTACCGTTTCCTCCCGGCGCATTCGTAAGAAGTGGATCATCGAAAGGCCGCGTCGCTCCGCGCTGATCCGTGGTCAGGCCGAAATTGCTTCCCTTGTCTACGGCAGAACTAGTAGGGCTGGGAAGGTGTGTCGGTGTCTGTCCGCCGTTGGACCCGAGCGGGGAAAGCGCGACATTCGCATTGCTCACGTTCGTCTGGTCGGCTGTCCCGGTAAATCCGGTTGCAGATCCCAAAGTCCCGATCAGATTGTAACCACTTGACGAGAAAGCGCCGCCGACATCGGGAACGGTCGCGTTGTTGCGGTTGGCTGCGATGATGGTATTTCTGACCGTGACAGTTCCGCCGGCCCGAAAGACGCCGCCGGCGCTGCCCGCCCCGTCACCGCGATTATCGGTAACCGTCGAATTTGTGATCGTCAGATTTCCCGAGAAGTTGTACACTCCGCCGCCGTTTCCGGTCGCGCTCGTTTTGATATTTCCTGAAATTGTCGAACTCACGATCGTCAGATTGCCGCTGTTGTCAATTCCCGCGCCGCCGCCGCCCAGAGTGCTTCCGTTCGAAGTATTATTGGATATCGTACAGTTCGTTATCGAACTGGTTGTCCCTGAAGTTTCGAAAATGACTCCGCCGCCATAGCCGTCCGCTATGTTTCCGGTAACGTTGACGTTTGTCAGATTGGCAGATCCAGAAACAAGAAGTCCCGCACCGCCGTTGCCCACTGTCGTGTTTCCGCCGGTGATGGTAACGCCGCTCATCGTCAGCACAGTGCCGCTGCCGTTCACTCTCATTGGGCGGCTGTTAACTCCCGCAGGGGCGATGTTTTGAATCGTCAGCAGATTAGCGCCCGGTCCGGTAATGGTCATCGTCGTGTCAACCGCCAACTCAGTCGCTACCTGAATCGTCTGCGCCGAACTGAAAAGCGCGGAAAACTGGATTGTATCCGAACCCACAGCGCCAGCTGTGCATCCGCCGAAAGCGGAGTTGGTGTCGGCCGCTTCAATCGCCTCGCGTAGGGAACAGTTTGCACCCGTTCCGTTCTCATCGACGGTCGTATTGACCGTGATCGTCGCGGCAAACGCCGGCACGCAGACGATCACGGCGAGAAACACCGAAGATGCAAGCCTCAAACAAAGAACCTTCGCCTTCTTCAAATTCATAATCCTCCCTATATTGATCGATTATTCGGTCAGCGACGTCCGCTGTTCAATGAAACGCGTGCAGATCTCGCCGGTCACAGTCCCCAAATGATGCACTGTCAGTTTGGCGTTGTAAAGCATCCCAGAAGGCATCATCTATTCCGGCCGTATTTCTCGTGGCTCGAGACCCAGTCGGAGCTTGAGATGGCCGAGCCGAGCGAGATCTCGCCGGCGAGTACGACTCCGGAGACGATCTCGGCGAACTTGTTGACCGTTCCGCGGCCGGAGCAACCGAGTATCTCGAGACATTCCTTCTGCGTCGCGAGCCCGGTGCCGCCGCCGTATGTCGCGACGATCAGCGACGGGATCGTGATCGAGATGTAAAGGTCCCGTTGCGGCGTCAGCTCGGAGTAAATGATCCCGGCCGAGGATTCCGAGACGTTCGCGACGTCCTGGCCGGTGGCGATGAACATCGCGGTGATGCCGTTCGCCGAGTGCGCGCCGTTGTTGTTCGCTCCCGACATGAACGATCCGACGTTGGCGACGCCCGAATGATAAACCAACGATTCGGGCTCGACCCGCATATGCTCGATCAGGACGTTCCGCGGCACCGTGCATTCGGCCGTGACGCGCTTGCCGCGCGTCCGCATCACGTTGACCTGCGACGCCTTTTTGTCGGTCGCGAAGTTCGATTCCAGGTAAAAATGCTTGATGCCTTCGTAGTGGTCGATGATCCAGCTGCAGGCGGCGAACGTCGCGCGGCCGACCATGTTCTGCCCCGCGGCGTCGCCCGTCGTGTAGTTGAACCTGAGATAGACGAACTTGTTCGACGTGTACGGATCGATGTACTTGAGCTTCGCGATGCTCGAGGTCGCTTCGGCCTCTTCCTTGATTTTGCCGATGTGTTCCAGCACCCACGACACGAACTTCCGTCCGGCGCGCGCGTCCTCGAACACAAAGACCGGCGCGCGCTGCATCGCGTCGGTGACGACGGTCGTCTTCACTCCGCCCGAAAGGTTCAGGACCTTGATGCCTCGGTTGTATGACGCGATCAGCGTGCCTTCGGTCGTCGCCAGCGGGATCAGGAACTCGCCGTTCGCGAACTCGCCGTTGACCTTGAGCGGTCCTGCAAAACCGATCGGGATCTGTGCGACGCCGGTGAAATTCTCGCAGTTTCCCGAGGTGATGCTCGGGTCGAACGAGTAATGCTTGATATGCTCGAGCCGCGTTCCCGTGTATTGCTCGACAAAATCCTGGCGCGCCTTGATCGCGTGCGCCGAGTAATCGTCCTCTTCATCGCGCGGAATGCGGACCTCGAGCGTCTCGGTCTCGGCGATCGAATCCTCGACGTCGAACTTCAGCGTGCCGAACGGCTTCGCCCGGAACGCGATGCGGATCTTGTGTTTTCCGTTCTCGAGCGTCATACCGCCGCAACGGACGGTCAGGACCTTGCGCAGCGGAAATGCGACATCCCGGACCGAATCCGCCGCAAGCCACGCGCCGTCGCCGAGATCGACCGTGATCGTGTCGAGCGGGACATCGTGACCGTCGATCCGCACGCCGGTAAGTTCGCCGAATTCGGCGTCGCTGAGCCGGTTCTTCAGCGCGAACTGAACGCCGTGTTCGGTGTTCTTCAAGCTGTTGTTCGTATACAGCTGCCGGAGCAGCATACTCGGGATCGGGAAGAATGACATATCGGTTTCCTTGTTTTCGTGCGTCTGAAGAGAACAGGAAGAATCTTACTTTGCCGACCGTTTTTATTCAACTTTCGCAGACTTTGCGAATCGCGGCGGTCAGTCTATAGTGATTCCGATGAAAAAACTGGTGATCGTCGCGATCCTCGTGCTTGCCGCGGGCGCTTTCGCGCAGGGGAAGTGGGAACGGCAGAGCGTCGCGACCGAGGCGGCTTTCCGCGGGCTTTCGGTCGTGAGTTCGGAAGTGGTTTGGGCGAGCGGCACCGGCGGAACGGTCGTCCGCACGCTCGACGGTGGCCTAAACTGGCAGGTCATCAAGGTTCCGGACGCCGCGAAGCTCGATTTTCGCGACATCGAGGCGTTCGACGCGAACACGGCGTATATTCTCTCGATCGGAAACGGTGAAAGTTCGAGCATCTACAAGACGTCCGACGGCGGAAAGACGTGGGAGCTTCAGTTCAGAAATTCCAGCGAGAAGGCGTTCTTCGACGCGCTCGCTTTCTGGGACAAGAACAACGGAATCGCGATGTCGGACCCGGTCGACGGCAAATACGTTCTGATCCGAACGACCGACGGCAAGAACTGGGGCCCGATCGATACATCGAAGATGCCCACCGCGAAAGAAGGCGAGGCGGCCTTCGCGGCGAGCGGCACCTGTCTCATCACGAAAGGCTCGAAATCGGCTTATCTGATCTCGGGCGGAGCGGACGCGAGGGTTTTCAAGTCGACCGATCGCGGCGTCACTTGGGCCGTGACGGACACCCCGATCGTCAAGGGAACGCCCGGAAGCGGGATCTTCTCGATCGCGGCCTTTGACGCGCTCAACGGCGTCATCGTCGGCGGCAACTACGAAAAGCCTGAAGACGCTGGGGTCAACCTCGCATTCACGCGCAACGGCGGCAAGACCTGGACCGCGGCTTCGGGGCTTTCCGGATACCGTTCGGGCGTCGCCTATCTTGACAAGAAGACGATCATTGCGGTCGGTTCGAACGGATCTGATCTTTCGACGGACGCGGGCCTGTCGTGGAAACGAATCGACGACGCCAACTATAATGCCGTGATGGCAAAAGGAAAGACCGCCGTCTGGGCCGTCGGGCCGAAAGGCTTGATCGCGAAATGGCGGTAGGAAGTCAATGGACAACGGACAATGGACAATGGACAATGATCGGTCAATGGACAGTGGACAATCGGCGGCGCAATGGACAATGGACAATCGGCGGTGCAATGGACAATGGACAGTGGACAATGGACAATGGTCGGTCAATGGACAGTGGACAATCGGCGGCGCAATGGACAGCGGACAATGGACAATCCGGAGTTGATTGATCCGAATTCGG
>CAZARD010000060.1:10835-26031 GCA_964487505.1 uncultured Blastocatellaceae bacterium
CGGCGCAATGGACAGCGGACAATGGACAATCCGGAGTTGATTGATCCGAATTCGGGATACTGAATCTCAAAAATCCAAAATCGAAAATCCAAAATCCAAAATCCAAAATCCCATATCGCTATGTCTTTCATCTCAGGTACCGGCAGCATGCTTCCCGATCTCGTCGTCACGAACGATGCGTTCTCGGACCGAGTTTTCTATGACAAAAGCGGCACGAGACTCGAACGGCAGGGAAGCGAGGCGGCGGCCAAGCTCGAGGCGATCACCGGCATCCGCGAGAGGCGCTACGTGCCGTTCGATCAGGACTCGCGGCCATTGATGACCGATGCCGCGCAGCTCGCGATCGCGGACGCCGGAATCGATCCGGAATCGATCGACGGTATCATCGTCGCCCACAACGCCGGCAATATGCTGATCGACGAAAAGGCGTTCCATACCGTGCCGAATATGGCCGCGTATCTCAAGAACCGTCTCGGAATAGCGAATCACGAGTGTTTTGCCTACGATCTCCTGTTCGCTTGCCCGGGCTGGCTGCAGGCGTTGATCCAGGCGCACCAAGCGATCGCGGCGGGCGACGCGGCGAACGTGCTCGTCGTCGGCATCGAAATCGCGTCGCGCCTTTTGGACCCGCACGATCTCGACTCGATGATCCTCGCCGACGGATGCGGCGCGGCCGTGCTTTCGGCCGGCGGTCCCGGAATCCTCGCGCACGCGACGTTCTCGCACGCGCAGAAGGACATCGACAACATCTATCTCGGCCGATCGAACAATCCCGAGCTCGAGGGTGCGTGTTGGTTCAAGATGAACGGAAAAGAGGTCTACCGGTACGCGACGACCTGGGTGCCGCGGGTCGTTCGGAAGGCGCTCGAAAAGGCGCACGTCGATCCGCTCGATGTCGGTCTTTTCCTTTTCCATCAGGCGAATGACAAACTGATCCAGGCGATCGCCGCGAACATCGCCGAATCGTATGGTCTTGATCCGGGCGCGTTCGACGGAAAGATGCCGATGACGATCGGGTTTCTCGGGAACACCTCGGTCGCGACGATCCCGACGATGCTCGACATGATCCGCAAGGGCCGGCTCGACGGCTACTCGATCTCTGAGGGTCAGACCGTCGTGATGGCCTCGGTCGGAGCGGGAATGCACTGCAACGCGATCGTCTACCGATTCTGACGCGCCGAGCCCTTTAGTCATTATGAATCAACCGCTTTTCGGGATCGAAGGTCTCGACTCGTACGTCGTTCTCGGGATCGTGGTCTTCTTCTGCGCGATCGAATCGGCGGCTGGGTTTCTGGTCGCGACGCGCCGCACCTGGTCGGACTGGATCCAGGAAGCCGGTGGTTTTGCGGTCCTTTCGTTCGTCATCAAACCGGCGATCGTCTATGGCGCCTATGTCCTCGGCGGCGCCGTCATTCCGAGCGCCCAAAACGCGGTCGCCCAGAGCAGTTTGATCGTGGGCGTCGTCGTTTATCTCTTGGTCGATGACGTTCTGCAGTACTGGTACCACCGTTTCGGCCACGAATACGCGTTCCTATGGAAACTGCACCGGCCGCACCATCAGGCCGAAGAGATGGGCTTTTTCGTTTCCTACCGAAACGCCGCGCTCTATTATCTGATGATGCCGAACATCTGGTGGGTCGGTACGGTGATCTTTCTCGGCGGGCTCAAGGCCGTCGCGATCGGGCTCATCGCCAAGCAACTGATAATCATCGGTTCGCACAGCACGCTGCGCTGGGACGAGCCGCTGTACAAGATCGGCGTTCTCAGCCCTTTGATGTTCGTCGTCGAACGGATCTTCGTCACCTCCGCCTTCCATTACGCGCACCACGGAAAATCGATGATCGACCGGATCAGCGACCCGAACGGCAATTACGGCAATATGTTCTCGATCTGGGATCAGCTCTTCGGAACGGCGAAGTTCACGCGGCGGTTTCCGGTCGAATTGGGGCTCGTCAACGATCCCAAGGACAAATGGACGGCGGCCTATCTCTATCCCGTCGTCGCTTCGGACAAGCCCGAAAGCGAGATCGCCCGCGGCTTCAAGAAGCCCGACACAAGGTCCGCCGAGCCCGCCACTTGCGAATTCGCGGAGAACGAGGATTTTCTCTGGTGCCGGTGCGGGAAAAGCAGAAATCAGCCCTTCTGCGACGGATCGCATCACGGCACCAAGTCGAAACCGCTGCTCTGCACGTCAAAACGTGCCGGAAAGGCAAAATTGTGCAATTGCAAGTTAACAAAGTCGGCGCCTTACTGTGATAATTCTCATATGAGGTATTGATATGTCAGCAGCGGCCCAAACCAAGGACGATTTCTCGCGCGTTTTCGAATTGCAGCGCGCCAACCAGTACAACATCGGCAACACGACCGCCGCCGAGCGGCGCGCCAAGATCAAGGCACTCCGGCGTGCGGTCGAGGTCGAGTTTCGCGACCGGATCCGGGAAGCTTGCTTCAAGGACCTCGGAAAAGCCGCGGCCGAGACCGATCTGACCGAAGTTTTTCCGGTTACTTCGGAAGCCAAGCACGCGGCCCGCAAGATCCGGCGCTGGCTCAAGCCCGAACGCGTCGCAACGCCGCTGTCGCTTCTCGGATCGACATCGTTCATCAAATACGAGCCGAAGGGCGTGTGCCTCATCATTTCGCCTTGGAACTTCCCATTCAATCTGACGTTCGGACCGCTCATTTCGGCGATCGCCGCCGGAAACTGCGTGATCCTCAAGCCATCGGAGATGACGCCGAACTGCGCGGCCGTAATGCGCGAGATCGTCCGCGAACTTTTCAACGAGAACGAGGTCGCGATCTTTGAGGGCGGCGTCGAAACTTCGACCGCGCTGCTCGAATTGCCCTTCAATCACATCTTTTTCACCGGCGCTCCAAGCATCGGCAAGGTCGTGATGACGGCGGCGGCGAAGCATCTCGCGTCGGTGACGCTCGAACTCGGCGGAAAATCGCCGACGATCGTCGACGATACGGCCGATATCAAAAACGCGGCGCGGATGATCGCGTGGGGAAAATTCGGAAACAACGGCCAGATCTGCATCGCGCCGGATTACATTTTCGTGCACGAATCGAAGCACGACGAGTTGGCGAAAGCGCTTAGCCGTCAGCTTGTCGAGTTCTACGGCGACAAACCCGAGGAATCAGAAAGCTACGCTCGGATCGTCAATCACAGGCATTACGACCGGATCATCGGCTACATCGAGGACGCCGTCGCGAAGGGCGCGAAGCTGATCGCCGGCGGCCGCGGCGACCGCGACAAGCATTTCATCGAACCGACGATAATCGAGAACGTCCCGGCGACGTCCAAACTAATGACGAACGAGATCTTCGGCCCGGTCCTGCCGCTGTTCTCGTATCGCGAACTGGACGAGGCGATCGGCTTCATCGAATCGCGTGACAAACCGCTCGCGCTGTACATCTACAGCCGCAGCAACCGCAATATCGACCGGATCCTCGACAATACACGGGCCGGCGGGACCTGCATCAACAACAACGACGTACATTTCTTCAACAGCAACCTGCCGTTCGGCGGGGTCAACAACAGCGGCATCGGCAAAGGCCACGGAAAGTTCGGGTTCACGGAGTTCTCGAACCCGCGCGGCGTGCTGAAACAGTACCTTCCGAGCGGTCTGCAGCTGATGATGCCGCCTTACACGGATTTCAAGCGCAAGCTGATCGATCTGACGATCAAGTGGATGTGAGGCGAGTTCGATTTTGGATTTTGGATTTTCGATTTTGGATTCAAGGAGGATTCACTGAATCAAAAGCCGCTCGTCGATTCGTAGCCAATCGTTCAGGGCTCGGCTCATGCCCGGCCATTTCAAATTCCAGATTCCGGATTCTGAAATCTGAAATCAATGCTGTCCTAAGCGATCGAGGCCGATGCCGTTGGTTCAATTGACTCCGATGCCCGCAAACTCGAATCGATCCCTCTTTGGATTCTTTGGTTTGTTTCCCTCTAGAAGCCAGGCAAGCGATCTCCGCGTTCTCCTTGTCAGGCCGAAGTCGATGATCTCAAATCTCCCCTGATCGCGTAGCGATCATTCGAATTTAGCCGTGGGTTTCAACCCACGGAAACCGGGAATCTTTCGATCTCGTCGCGTCAGCGACGATCGACTCAGCCAAATTCATTCGTCGCTGACGCGACGCGAGCCCGAACCGCATCGGCGCGTGGGTTGAAACCCACGTCTAAATTCACCGCACCGCTGACGCGGCTGAATCCTGAATTTAGGATTCGGAATCTCAGAGATTTGAAATCAACCCGGATTACGCGATGGGGCGGCCTAACGTCATTTCGCCACCTGGGCACGGATTCCCACGGAATGTTCTGCTTGTTCTTCGCGCGATTCGTCGAAAAGCACCATCAAGAAATGCGCTTTTCGCGTATTTGGCGTATTTCGCGGGAAATTTCTTCCAATGATCGATCCGGGTTCCTCGGCGCGCGGTCAGAAGCTCTGACTGGAAAGCCGGTCCCTGATGGTTCGCGATTTTCTTTGCTTCTTTCCGGACGACAACGCCGCGAAACCGATCCCCGGGGTCTCCCGAATCATCAAGCAACGGCGAACATTGTTCAATATCATCGGATTCTTCTATCGTTTAGCACGCCTTTAGTCCAAAATCCAAAATCCCGAAATCCAAAATCGTCCTCGCGACAAAATCCGATTTGATTGGTAAAATACAGGCCGGAGATTCCGCAATGTCGAAAACTTCCTTACTCGACTCGTTCTTCCACGTGTCGCACGAACAGATCAGAAAGATTCTCGAGGCGGCGCTGTCGAAAGGCGCCGAATTCGCCGACGTCTTTTTCGAATACCGGATCTCTTCGACCCTGTCGTTCGAGGAGGACATCGTCAAGACCGCGCGGCGCGGCATCGTGTCGGGTGTCGGCGTCCGGGCCGTCAAGGGCGACCAGATCGGATTCGCGTTCTCGGAAGAACTGACCACGGAAAAAATGGTGGCGGCGGCCAAGGCTGCGGCCTCGATCGCCGCCGACGATCGGGCGAAGATCCGTATCCTGCCTGTCTGCGAAAGGACGCACGCGGACTTCTACCACATTGAGGAACTCGCGACGTCGGCCGATCTGCACCGGAAGCTGGCGCTGATCAACGAAGCGAACTCGGCAGCGAAGGCGTACGATCCGGCGATCGTGCGCGTCAACGTCAATTTCAACGACGAGGTCCGGCATCTGGTCTACGCCGACAACGACGGCGTGACGTGGGAAGATTCGCAGCCTGTGTTCGTCTTTTCGACGAGCTGCATCGCCGAGCGCGACGGTCGGCGGGAGTTGGGATTCGCGTCGGGCGGCGGTCGTATCGGTCTTGAGTATTTCGATCGGAAACGGAGCGCTTCGGCGATCGCCAAGGACGCGGCGCGGCTCGCCGTGCTGAATCTTTCGGCCGTCGAGATCGAGGCCGGCCCGCAGACCGTCGTGCTCGGAAACGCCGAAAGCGCGGTCCTTTTGCACGAGGCCGTCGGGCACGGGCTCGAAGCGGATTTCAACTACAAGAATCTCTCAAATTACTCCGGCCGGATCGGCGAGAAGGTCGCGTCAGAGCATTGCACGATCGTTGACGAAGGCCGGATCGAGAACATGCGCGGAACGATCAATATCGACGACGAAGGGAACCCGCCGCAGAGTACGGTGTTGATCGAGAACGGGATTCTCCGCGGCTATATGACGGACCGCATCTCGGCCAAGAAACTCGGGGTCGCGGCCTCGGGCAACGGCCGACGACAGGCGTACAACTATCCGCCGATGCCGCGGATGACGAATACGTATCTCCGCAACGGCGAGCATTCGGCGGACGAGATCCTGCGCTCGGTCAAGAAGGGCATCTATGCCAAAAGCTTCACGGGCGGCAACGTCGACATCACGAAGGGCGATTTTACTTTCAGCTGCTCGGAGGCCTACCTGATCGAGGACGGTCGGATCACGACGCCGATAAAGGGTGCGACGCTCGTCGGCAACGGCCCCGACGTGATGACGCGCGTGACGATGGTCGGCAACGACCTCAAGTTCACCGACGGCGGCTGGACCTGCGGAAAAAGCGGCCAACTGGTGCCCGTCGGAATGGGAACGCCGACGGTCAAGGTCGATGAGATAACCGTCGGGGGAACGAAAGTGAAGTGATTTGGGAATTCGGATTTGGGAATTCGGATTTGACTCCGAAGCTCCGATCCCAAATCGCAAAGCCGAAATCCGAAATCCGAAATCCCAAATGCTATGCAGGACCACAGAGATCTCGCAACCGAACTTGTCGCGGCGCTCAAACGGAACGGGGCCGACGCGTGCGACGTTTACATCGGCATTGCCGAAGGCTTCACCGCCACCGTCAGGCTAGGCGCGATCGAAAAGCTCCAGCAATCGACGTCGAAGGGACTCGGCCTACGTGTCTTCCGAAACGGCGCGACCGCGCTCACGTTCACGACGGATTTCCGCGATCGGGCCGTCAACGATCTGATCGGCGATCTGCTCGAGATCGTCAAGGTTTCGAGCTCCGATGAATTCAATGGACTGGCGCCGCGTGAAAGTCTCGGAATCTGCGACGGGGACCTCGACCTCGTCGATGACGGTCTCGCCGCGGTCCCGACCGAAAGGAAGATCGAATTGGCTCGCGAGACGGAGGACGCCGGCCGAAACCTGGACGTCCGCATCAGCAATTCGAACGGGGCGAGCTGGTCTGATTCGATTTCGCAAGTGACCCTCGCAAATTCGGACGGTTTTGTCGGCCAGTACCGCGCGACGAATGCGAGTTTGTCGGTTTCGTTGCTTGCCGAAGAGGACGGCGTCAAACAGCGCGACGGGTGGTACACCCTCAATCGGTTCGTTTCAGGCCTCGAAGCCGCGGCGGCCGTCGGCGAAACCGCGGCCCGGCGGACCATCGCCCGGCTCGGCGGCCGAAAGATCAAGTCGCAGGCGGTGCCGGTGGTGGTCAGTCCCGAGGTCGCCGGCGAGTTCGTGGCGATGATCTTCAACGCCGCGTCGGGTGTCAACATCTACCGGCGATCGTCATATCTGATCGGCAAGATCGGTGAGGTGGTCGCCGCGCCGGCGGTCACGATCGTCGATGACGCCACGATCCGCGGCGGACTGGCATCGCGCCCTTTCGACGCCGAGGGCGTACGATCGTCGCCCGTGACGGTCATCGAGAACGGCGTACTACAGCGGTACGTTTGCGATTCATATTCCGCAAGGCGTTTGAATTCAGCGGTTACGGGAAATTCCGTGCGCGGCTATTCGACGCCGCCGTCGGTCGGGGCAAGCAATCTGTACATCAGGAACGGCGATTCCGATCCCAAGGCGATCATCGGCTCCGTCAAGAGCGGCCTCTATCTGACCGAGATGTTCGGTTCCGGCGTCAATAGCGTCACCGGCGACTTCTCGCAAGGCGCGAGCGGTTTCTGGATCGAGAACGGCGAGATAACCTACCCGGTCCAGGAGATAACGATCGCCGGAAACGTCCTCGAAGCGCTCGCGAACGTCGAGGCGATCGGCAACGATCTGAGTTTCGGCCTTGGAAGCATTGCCTCGCCGACACTTCTCGTTTCAAAGATGACGATCGGCGGCTCCTGAAGCCGTCGGTAGATTTCGGCATTCGGCTTTTTTTCGAGGGTCAGCGATTTTGATAGAATTTCGTTATGCCGCAGGTCCGGAAAAGAAAGCTAACCACAACATTCCGCGAGTTTTTCGATTCCGAAAAAGCGAGCGGCGTGATAATGATCACCTGTACGGTGATCTCGCTTATCGTCGCCAATTCGCCAATCGGATCGGCCTATCTTGGATTCTGGCATCTCGATCTTGGCGGACTGTCGGTCGAGCTTTGGATCAACGATCTGCTGATGGCGATCTTCTTTCTGCTGATCGGGCTCGAACTCGAGCGTGAAATGATCAGCGGCGAGTTGTCGAATCTGCGCACCGCGCTGCTTCCGATCTTCGCGGCCCTCGGCGGCATCGCGGTCCCGGCGGCGATTCATTTCTCGATCAACCACGGGACTCCGACACAGGCCGGCGTGGGCATCCCGATGGCGACCGACATCGCGTTTGCGCTCGGCGTGCTGGCGCTCGTCGGAAGCCGCGTTCCGGCATCGCTGAAAGTATTCCTGGCGGCGCTCGCAGTGATCGACGACCTCTGCGCGATCATCGTCATCGCCGTGTTTTACTCGGGCAAGCTTTCGGTCGCTTTTCTCGCCGCATCGCTCGCGGTCTGGGCCGCGCTTTTCCTGCTCAATCGAGTCGGGCGGGTTCAAAGTCTGATTCCGTATCTGATCGGCGGCGCGCTGATGTGGTTCCTGATGCTGCAATCCGGGGTTCACGCGACGATTTCCGGAGTTCTTCTGGCGTTCGCGATCCCGACCTCGGCCAAGGAGGACGACGCCGAGTCGCCGTCGCACAAACTCGAGCATTTCCTTCAGAAGCCGGTTGCGTTTATCATCCTTCCGATATTCGCGTTGGCGAACACCGGCATCGTGCTCGGCGCCGATGCGCTCCGTACGCTCGGCGGCCCGAACGAGATCGGGATCATGGCCGGGCTCGTCGTCGGCAAACCTATCGGTATCGCGCTTGCGACGTTCGGCGCGATCGCGTTCGGGATCGCGAAGCTTCCGCTCGATCTCGGCTGGAAGCATATCGTGGGCGCGGGACTGCTCGGCGGGATCGGGTTCACGATGTCGATCTTCATCACGAACCTGGCATTCGCGGGGAATCTGACGGAGATCAACGGTTCGAAGATGGCGATCCTTTTGGCTTCGACGGCGGCGGCGATGATCGGGTTCCTGTGGTTAAAGGCATTCGGCGCGCCGCTTGCGACCGACGATGACGTCGAGACGATGGACTTGGAGGAGTAAGCGGTTAGCAGTGAGCAGTGAGCAGTAAGCGGTGAGCAGAGGTTCACGGCTGGGCTCCAGGCCAGCCGGACGAACGCGCAAAACGGAAACGGGCTATGCCCTGAACTGCGGCAGAAACGCGAATTCAAACCGGGCTTCGCCCATCGGGAGAGAACCGATCCGCCGAGGAATTCGTAACAACGATCGAAAATGCAAAACTTCATACTGGTACCTTTCAAGATGGAAAGCGGTCTGACGCAGATCGACGGGTTCGCGAAATTTTCGCCCGCCGGAGTTGTGCTTGAGTTCGAGTCAAAGTTCCTCGGATTCATCAAGAGCGGGGTACAGGAAAACGCTATCTCGCTCGACCGCCTGCTCGATGTGAGATTCCGCAAAGGCTTTTTCAAGATCGGCACGAAGATCGAGATCCGGCTCAAGAGCTTCACCGAACTGGCAAAACTGCCGAACTCTGACGGGAAGATCGTGCTCAAGATCAAGCGCGAAGATTTCAGTGTCGCGAAGGACGCGGTGGAACGTATCAATCGCTGCCTTGAAGAGTACCGCCAGGACCTGCCGCCGGCGCATACTCACGTCAGCGAGTTGTTCGAGGAAGACACGAAAGAACTAGACCGCTGACCACAGGCGGAAATGCGCCGAGGACGATCAGTTCGGAAGGATTCTGTATCGATAGTAGACGGTGCGTTTGTCGCCTTTCGCGTTCCTGATCTCGACATCCAGGTCGAGCTTCTCCGGAGATCTCACCGGCGAGAGTTCGAGCAGATAGGTCAGCCGTGTTGCATCCGCCAGTTGTTTGGCGAATTCGGCGAGAGACTCGCGCGGGTCGCGAACAAGTGCCGGCGGCTTTTGCCTGATCTCGGGCGGTTCCCACTTACCCGTGGCGGTCGTCCCCGAGTACATCCGGCGTGAATCAATATGAACGATCCATAAATGACCGCCGGTCATTTCCGTGATCTTGTCGAGTTTCTCGTCCCGCGGTTGCGAATACCATTCGACGTCGTCCGTGACGGCGATGCCGTCGACCAAAACGTCCGAATTCCGAAGCAGGTCTTTGACCGCGGAGAATTTCGTCTTTGAGTAAGAGTCGTACCCGAAGCCGAAAACCTGGATTACCTTCTTTTTCAGCCTCGACTCCGAAAGCTTTTGGACTGCGAGGGCGAGCGCGTCGAAAACGACCGACCGTGCCCGATTGTTCTCGATTTCCGCAAAGCGGCGGAAGGTCGAGGCCAGCGCCGCCCGATCGCCGTTCCAATCCAGCAGAACTTCGGCCTTCGAATTCGATGCGATGACGCAGTACTCGTTTGACGGATTCGATTCTTGAACGAACTTTGAAGCGATGAGCTCGTCGGCGTCCGAGAAGATCCTGTCGTTGATCAGGATCGCGACCGCCGCCGGTTCGTTCTCTTCCGATTCGAGGCGCTCGACGACCGGCCGTTCGTTCCCCGACTTCGCCTTGATATTCTCCGGTTTGAGATCCGACAGATACCCGTTCTTATCTGAGACAAGAAGCCTGACACGCTGCTTACGACCTCCGGGCGCCTGCGAAAGCGCAACCGCCGCGAGGACCAACAGCGAAACTGGCCAGGCAACGCATCTCATAACTACCTTTGCGGCGCCGCCATCCGCGGATCGGCCTTCGGCGTCATCTTGTATTCCTTCGGCGGTTCCTTGCCGAGCAGGTTTTTGACGAAATAGTCCCAGCGCCGGCGCATCATATAGAAGTTGTCCGCCCCGTAACCGTGGCGCGCGTTCGGGAAAACGATCAGATCGAAATCCTTGTTGGCTTTGACGAGCGCGTCGACGACCAGATACGTGTTGTACGGAGGCACGTTGTCGTCCATTCCGCCGTGAGCGAGCAACAGCTTGCCCTTCAGATTCTTGGCGAAATTCTGGTTGGCCTGTTTCTCGTAATTGTCGCCGACCAGCAGGCCGATATAGCGCTCGCCCCAATCGTCCTCGTAATTGCGGTTGTCGTGATTTCCCGATTCAGCGATCCCGACCTTGTAAAAGTCCGGAAAGCGGAACATCGCCGCCGCCGTCGCGAATCCGCCGCCCGAATGGCCCCAGATGCCGACGCGGTCGAGGTCGATGAAACGATACTTCGAAGCCAGCTCACGGATGCCGGCGATCTGGTCTTCGAGCGTGTTGTCGGCCATATTTCCGTAACAGACGTCGTGGAAGGACTTCGAGCGGTCGGGATTGCAGGTGCCGTCGATGATGATCACGACGAATCCCAACTCCGCCAGCGCCTGGTTGTCGTTGCGCGAGGCCGCGAAGGATCGCGATCCGACGCCGCCGCCTTGCGGGCCGGGATAGATGTAATTGATGACCGGATACTTCTTCGATTCGTCAAGATTCGTCGGCGTGAACATCAGCCCGTAAAGATCCCAGCGGCCATCGCGGGATTTTACCTTGACGGGCATCGGCGGCTTCCATCCGGCGGCCTTGAGCCGCGAGACATCGCCCGTTTCGAGCGTCGCGATCAGTTTGCCGCCCATATCGCGGAGCGTCGCGACCGGCGGAACGTCCGGCTTCGAGAAATTGTCGACGAAGTATTTGCCGTCGGGCGACAGCGTGATCTGGTGATTGCCGTCCTCCGGCGTCAGGAGCCTCAGATCCTTGCCGTCGAAACCGACCCGATAGAAATGGCTGAAATAAGGATCGCGGCCCGCTTCGCGGCCGTTGGCTTCGAAGTACACGACGCGGTTCGGCTCGTCGATCTTGACGATCCGCGTCACGACCCAGTCGCCCGAGGTGATCTGGTTTTTGACCTTTCCGTCGCCGCTGTAAAGATAAAGATGGCCCCAGTCGCTCCGTTCCGAATACCATATGAACTCGTTGGTCTTCGGGAAGTAGCGCCAGTTTATCTCGCCCTGGCCCGACTCGTACTGCGTCGCGACCTTTTCCTCCATCACCTCGCGGACCTCGCCGGTGGCGACGTTCGCGACACGGAGCTTCGCCGATTTATGGTCGCGGGTCGACGAGACGAACGCCAGCGTTTTCGAATCGTCGCTCCATTCGTTGTCGTCAAAACTGCCGGTACAGGCGATGTCGTCGCAGAGCGTTCCCCGCCGATCGTCCGCCGGGATCTTGAAGCGCGCCATCTCGCCGGTTTCGACATCGATGACCAGGCGCTGGATCTTGATGATCTCCTTGTCGGTCGGGAGCGGATACTTCCACGCCTCGAGCTTCGGCGCGCCCACGTTGGTCGAAACGAGATACATATCGCTTACGTGGCGCTGGTCCTGCTGATAGGTCGCGACCTTTTTCGAATCCGGAGACCAGAGGACGATCGGCCGATTGCTCTTGCGCCATCCGGCGTTGTCCGTCGCGTATCCGAAGTCCTTGATCCCGTCGCGCGTGAGCTGGGTTTCCTTTTTCGACTCGAGATCGACAACCCATAGATTCCAGTCGCGGATGAAGACGGCCTTCTTGCCGTCCGGCGAAGTCACCTGATCTCCCAGCCCGCGAAACTGCTGCGGAGGCGCGGGAGACAGTCCGAGCGCCGCGGCATCGGTTCCCGTCGTCCGCGAGCCGTCGGCCGGGTTGATGGTGACGTACTCGCTCCCCGTCGCGGTCAGGACGCGGTACCAAAAACGGCCGTCGGGCAAAAAGACCGGCCGCACACCGGCTCGGTCGACGAGCGGGGCCGTGTTGTACGACAGCATTTTTTCAGCCCGAGCGTAATCATCGGCGGTCAGGGAACTCTGGGCATTGACGCCGAACGCGAACGCGATCAGCAACAGGACGGACAGGGTCGGGAATCTTTTCATATGGGGATTTTACGACTCATCCTGCGGTTGGACAAACGCGGTCGGCGGCGGCTTCGGGAATTGTCCGCGATAAGCTAGAATCCAAATCGGCAGGGCCGTCTCAAAACGCGGCACCGGCTACCAAAAATTATGCCGTTCCTGGTTAGATTCCTGTTCGCGGCGATCGTGCTCGTCGCCCCGGCCTTTGGGCAGATCTCGATGCGGATCGACGCGTCGGACGCGCCGCGGAACATCGTCCGCGTGCGCCAGACGATGCCGGCAAAACCGGGCGATATGCAGCTTTTCTATCCGAAGTGGATTCCCGGAGAGCACTCGCCGACGGGGACGCTGAACGACATTGTCCGGTTCGAGGTGTCGGCGAACGGGAAACCGCTTGAGTGGCGCCGGGATGATGTCGAGATGTTCGCGTTTCACGTCGACGTTCCCGCCGGGGTCGATTCGGTCGAGGTCGCGTTCGATTATCTGTTCCAGCCTTACGGCGACGCGTCGGCGAATCTTGCGCGTTTGAAATGGAACCGGCTTGTGATTTATCCGCGAGGGGCGCGAAGCGATGACATAGCCGTAACCGCTTCGCTGAAACTCCCGCCCGAATGGAAGTTCGCATCGGCGCTGCCGGTGGATCGCGAGAACGGGGACGGGATTCAGTTCAAGACCGTCAGCCTGACCGAGTTCGTCGATTCGCCGGCGATCATCGGCCGGTATTTCAAGCGTGTTAAGATCAGCTCAGACGCGTCGGCTCCGGCGTATATGAACATCGTCGCCGAAAGCGTCGAAGCGCTCAATTACAAGCCGGCAACGCTTGCTGGCTGGCAGAATCTCGTTTTCCAAGCCGAAACGACCTTCGGCGCCAGGCATTACCGCAAGTACGATTTTCTGCTGACGCTGAGCGACGAGGTTGTCGGCGAAGGGCTTGAGCATCACGAATCGAGCGAGAACGGCGTGAGCCAGGACTCGCTGCAGAATCCGCTGCAATTGCCCGATCTCGGCGAACTGCTCGGGCACGAATACGCGCATTCGTGGAACGGGAAATACCGGCGGCCGGCGATGCTCGCGACGCCGGATTTCGAGCAGCCGATGCACGGCGAACTTCTCTGGGTTTATGAAGGCTTGACGCAGTATCTCGGCAAGGTTTTGACGGCACGCTCGGGCCTTTGGACCTTCGGGGACTTTCGCGAATCGTTCGCGGAACTCGCGGCCGATCTCGACGGGAGCAGCGGACGTCGCTGGCGGCCGCTCGTCGATACTGCGCGCGCTGTCCAGTTCACCTACGACTCGCCTTACGCCGGACGGAATATGCGCCGCTCTGCCGATTACTACGACGAGGGCGCGCTGATCTGGCTCGAGGCGGATGTCATCATCCGCAACGCGAGCGGCGGGAAGCGCTCGCTCGACGATTTTCTGAAGAAGTTTCACGGCGGCGAATCGGGTCCGCCGGCGGTCGTCGGCTATACGTTTGAAGACGTCATCGCGGCGCTTGAGCAAGTGCAGCCGTACGACTGGCGGAAGTTCTTTGTTGACCGTGTTTACAAGGTAAATCCGCGGGCGCCGACCGGCGGTATCGAGAACGCCGGTTGGAAGCTCGAATACAGCGCCGCGCCGAACAAAGCCAGCGCGGCCGGCGATTTTATGTTCTCGATCGGGCTCGTGGTCAGCGCCGACGGCGAGGTGATCGAACTCGATCCCGATCTGCCGGCGGGCAAAGCCGGGATCGCGATCGGAATGTATCTGCGGACGGTGAACGGCAACGAATTCACGCTCGACGCGCTCCGGACCGCGGTCGCGTCGGCAAGCCGCGCGACGAAGGGAATCGAGGTGCTTGTCCAGCGCGGCGGAACACAATCGGTGGGGACCATCGATTACTCCGGCGGACTGCGCTATCCGCATCTCGTCCGCGATCCGATGCGGCCGAATCTGCTGGCCGAGATCATCAGGCCCGTAAAGGCGCGGGCAGCCGCCGTCACGGCGCCGGGGCGCTGATCTTGAGATGGCCGAGTTTGGGAAACTCCAGGGTGTGTTCGGCGTTTCGCCGTCGTTTCTGCAGCGCGCGGCGATCGTGTCGATGCTGTCCTTCGTCTTTTTTCTGCTGATGATGTTCGGCTTCTATCTGCGGCAGAACATTGGGTATTTCCTGCTCGCGACGGCTTTTCTCGCGGTCAACGTCCTGACGCTCGTCGGCTGGATCTCGATCCGGCGGCGTACGGTGCGGGTTTACGAGAAGGGTCTGCGTTACCGCGATTTTGACGCCTTTTGGAGCGAGATCGAAAGCGTCGATTTCGAGGGCGGAGCTTTGCGGATAATGAAATCCGGCGGGGTTTCGGTCGAGTTGCCGAAAACGGTCGACCGGCTCGACGCCATCGCCCGCCTAATTGAATCCCGCGTCAACGATTGAATGCCCGGAGCCGGGCATTTGCGATCTGCGAATGCCGATTTGCGATTGGCAGGAATCCGCGTCGGAGGCCCGACTGCAGGCTCGCAGTCAAGCGTGAACGCGCAACTCCTACCGATCGACGCAATCGCAAATCCAGAATCAGGTCCTTTGAAAAACGCGAGCCACCGACCGTTCGTGTCCGGTTCGTGCTACTTGG